>JAIXRA010000124.1 GCA_027485465.1 Bacteroidota bacterium
AAATTAACCCAGGCCCGTCTATGGACCCCTCCAAGTCCACCATTGCCCGCTTTGCCGGTTGGTCAGGCGGTGATGAATTACACGGCCCAGGGTCAATTGTTGCAGGTTTCTTTTTTTGAAAATTTACCAACCACCGTGGAGACTTTTCGTTTGATGCAACCGGTGGATAGCCGTGGTAATTGCACGTCTGTTCGGTACATGGAAGAAGATGGAAACGGAAATTTGGCTTTGAGCGTGGGCGATTCGTTGGCCTTTACCTACATGGGTAATGCCGTGACGGGCTTTGTTTACCGAGAGTATAACGCCGACCTTTCCCAATGGGAACCTTCGTTGAGAGTGTCGGCCGTGACCTCCGCTGCCACTGGTACCCCGACCTCCTTTGATCTTGAATTTTGGGATGAACTTTCAGGAACTTGGTCTCAACTAAAATTCCGCTACAGTAATTTGTCGTGGGACTTGGGATTTGGTTCTTGGATGCAGAGCATCGGTGAATCGTATGTGGTTTCAGCCGAAGATCTCATTGCGCCCGAAGGCATCATGGATTTGCACCGCCTCAGTCCGTCCGGCCCATCGGAACCGACTCGCTTTTTGGTGCAGATGGTAACCGGTCCTTTGTTGACCCCGATGCTTCGTCGGAATTCCGTTGTAAGCGGGGGGCTCCTTCAACAATTTACGGATCAAGAAGCGGATAGCGCCAACCAGTGGTTTTCGACAAGCCGTTCTCAATTTGCATGGAATGCCGGAGTCCTGGGCAGTATCACTGTTCAGGATAGTTCGAGTGGATCTTGGGTCAACGATATTCGTGATAGTCGTACCTATACCTCCAACGGTGATTTGCAAGTTCAAAAGAACGAGGAATTCGTCTCTGGTCAAGGTTGGATAACGGATTCAGGATCAGAGGCTGTTATTTCCTATAATCCCAGTAACCCCAGCCGGATTGCCTCCTGGATTCGCAAAGAATACGACTCCTTTGGCTCTTCGTGGGATACCGTTTCCCGCTATACTTTGTTTTACAGCCCGACCACCTCGGTCTGCCCGTCTTGTATAACAACCGATCGATGGAGTGTTTATCCCAATCCCATCGCTCATCAATTTGAGGTTCAGGGATTGACAGCAGGTGCTCAACTGAGGGTTACCGATGCCACCGGTCGAGAGATCCACCAAGTAGGCGTCAAAGAAGGCGACGCTTCGTTGCGGATCGACTGTTCGACTTGGGCTCCCGGTTGGTACCTTCTTCAGCAAATGGAAGCCGAAGGACGCGTTTCGGTTTACCGCTTGCTCAAGCCATAAAGCTTGAAGAGCCGGATGCCGTAAGGCTCGAGTTCTAAATCTTCTTTGAGGTAGGCGGTGCTTCCGTCCCGGATATTCTCAAAGGACTTGAGGCGAAAAGCGGTCGGGACCTTGGTCACGAGGGTTTTGTTTCGGGTATTGACAACGCAAAGGACGGCTTCATCGCCTTGACCACGCAGAGACCACCAACAGTCTTTGTCCTCGGGACGTAGTCGAACAAAATCCCCGCTTTGGTAGGCTTTCTCCAAGCGAAAGATGGCGCCGTAATCTTGGTAAAATCGTAGGATTTCTGGATTCTGTTGGTAGCGGATAGGACTGCGTTCAAAGATGTTTTGCTTGAGGGGGTGCCCGACTTCTTGGCCGTTGTATACCAAGGGAATGCTGACGGGCTGCTGACTAATCACATAGGCCGCCATCGCTGCTTGGTCCGAACCAAAAACTTTGGCAGGAACCTGATCCCAGGACGTTTCATCGTGGTTGGTAACAAAACGCATGACCCTTCCAAAGCCTCCGGTGGCTTGAGTGGCTTGGCTGTTTTCGGCAGTCCATGCCGAGTCCAAGCCCCGAATCGAAGCTCCTTGAAAAACCCCTTTGAGGCGGTGATAAAAATCCCATCCGTACGTTGAATTGAAGCCATATCGATAAAACTCCGGGCCATTGGCCTCGGCTAACATGAACAAGGGTCGGTGACGACGGAGCCTTTGGATGCAGGTGCTCCACCAATCACCCGGTACCATCATGGCGACATCGCAACGAAATCCATCGACATGAAATTCTTGGACCCAGTATTCCATTTCGGCGATCATGGCCTCGCGAAGCTCGGGGTTCTCAAAGTTGAGATCTGCAACATCCGTCCAGTCATCGTTCGGAGGTAGAATTTTGCCGCTTGCATCCCGGGTGTACCATTCGGGATGGGATTGGGTCCAAGGGTGGTCAAAGGCGGTGTGATTGGCCACCCAATCCAAAATGACGCGGAGGCCACGCCGGTGGCATTCCCGGACCAGGACCCGAAAATCTTGTTCGTTGCCAAATTCCGGATTGATTTTCCGATAATCTTGGACGGAATAGGGGGATCCAAAGGTGCCTTTGCGGTTCACTTGCCCTACCGGGTGGATGGGCATCAACCAAAGCGTGTTAAATCCCAGGCTTTGAATATGGTCCAGCCCACTGTAAAGACCTTTGATGCTTCCTTCGTTGCTGAAGTTTCGTAGATAAACTTGATAAATGCGTATTTCGGAAGGGTCCAAGGCAGGGTGGACCGTGCTATCGGTGCGGGGATTTTTTTGGGCGGACAGCGAGCCTTGAAACAAGAGCAGGAGCAGGAGGAGGGTGTTGCGAAGGATTTTCATAGGGATTGTTAACGTTAAGAGTTCGTCAAGAGATTAATGAGGCACGAAAGTTAGCGAAAAGGCCGAGGTACGACCCGCCAGTGTTTGTGGAAATGTGGTGAATTCCATGCGGATACGCTTGGTTTCAAGTGCAAGTCCCCAACGAAAACCGCTGCCACCGGTACGTTCTGGAAAGGACCATTCAGCTCTTGAAAGGGCTTGATAGCCAGTTCTGAAGCGTAAATATTTGCCCAGATTGATCTCCGCTCCCAGGACGAGGTGCAAAAACAATTCTTGACTCACGGCGGATAAGGCCGATTCTCGAAGGGTATCGGAATCGTTCAAGGAAAACACTCGGTTTTGGAAGGGGTCGTTGGGATCCTGGTAACGCAAGGACCAATTTTCGAGGTGTTGCAAACCGAGCGTCCATCGAAGAGGAAGGTGGGCCAAAGCTTGGGTTGTTATCAAAGAGACCCTTCGGGGAACCAATCGTTGACCAAGGCTGCCAGGCAAATAATCGCGAAAAACCAAGGTTAAATCATCCATCAACAAGGCGTAGGCTCTCCTTTGTTCAGGGTCCTCGTAACGCAAAGCAAGGCCCAGGCCACCACCCCAGGCCGCATAGCCTCCCAGTTGCGAAGAATACAAGCGGCCCTGCACCCCCCAATTCCAACGCGGGCTGAAGCGATGGGCGAGGCTATAAATCAAAGCGCCTTCGCTCGCCCGGTGTTCTCCTTCCATTTGACCAAAGGGATTGGTTCGAGCCATGGAGCCGGTTCCACTAAAACGAGCTCCCCAGGCCATGGTCCAACGGCTTTCTTGGGGGGTTGGAACCACCCAGGCCACTTCACCTTGACCCAAACCTGCAGAACGCTGCACCCAGGCCGCTGCGTAGGATCTCCCCAAACCTGATTCGAGCAAGGCGGGGTTGGAGAGGGACCGAAGGGGGCTCTGCGTGCCCCAAACCGGGGCAAACCCTCCTTGGGATAGGGTCATGGGATCGCTGCTGTGGAGGACCATCCCAAAAACTTGGTGACCTCCGGTCTGAGCCCCTAAGGGCTGGCCCGTTGTGACAACCAAAAGAGCAAACAGAGCAATCATCCCGATCCATGGAGACCAAGCACCCTGAAGGCGGTTCATGGATTGAATTTTTAGTTGGTTGCCTTCCATAGGTACACGGTAGGCAACGTTAAAACCGGGCTAAAGTTGCCGGAACGATCCCTTAGGACGGCATACAATTGGAGGGAATCAACATCCAGATCCGCCCGAGTTTCAAAAGGGTCCAAAAGAAGTTCGAGTTGTGCATCTACCACCTTGTTGGCCCCGCGGGGTGTCAAGTTGGGGACCGAAAATTCCCGGTAGGTTGAGTCAAAGGGGGGAAACCCATAGCGGACTTCCAACAGCCAAAGATCCCGTGTCTGGTCCCCGGAATCCCGGCCCAGGTCTCCGTCTTCGTCCCGAATCCTAAATTCCAATCGCAGACTGTCCAATCCTGATCGGAGCCGAACGGTATCAAGGGGCTGGACCAGGTTCATTTCAGGGGGGAAAATCTGAGGAATGAACAAGAGATCGCAACCGTTAAGAGCCTGGCTAAGGAGGATGAGCAGCGCAAAACGTAGCTGGAGTCGAGTAAACATGGTAGACTCAACAAAAATACCCTTTTTGGAGAAGGTTAGGCGTTACTTTGCGTTGCTTCCTGTGGATCGTTTTGCCCTGAAAATGCTGGATTTTTGGAGCCTTTGGGAGAACCAAGGGTCCCATGCTGTTTTGGGTTCCCGTTCGGTGGGTTTGGGTTCCCGTTCGGTGGGTTCGGGATGGACGGATCAACAATGCGCGGCCATCTTGGACCTTTTTCACCGTCAAAGGCAGGAAATTCCTGTTTTTGGGAGGTTTGTGGAGGCAGTCAAGTCCAATGCAGCGGCCATACGCTACCCCGAGGATTTGGTTTTTTTGCCAATCGAAGCCTTCAAGGATCACGAACTTGGGTGGGGTCCTCCTCCCAGTGCGCGTCAGCTTTTTCGTAGCAGTGGTACCAGCGCCGGCGTTCAACGCAGGGCCGTCCATTCCATGGCCTATCCAGACCTGGTTTGGAAGCGTTCTCTGGAATTTGGACAAACCATCCTGGGGCCCTTGAATGGAAAGGCTTTGCTGGCTTTGTTGCCCTCGTACATGGACCGCGGGGAATCCTCCTTGTTGGCCATGCTGGCTTTTTATATGGAGGCGTCGGATTTGGCCCAAGGGGCCTTTTATAACAAAGATTACAACTCGTTCACGCGGGATTGGCAACGGGCCCAATTGGAGCAAAGTCCGGTCCTGGCTTGGGGTATTCCCCATGCCTTGCTGGAGTGGACCCGGTCCTTGGACCTTGAACCAGGTTCTGCTGACATCCTAATCGAAACAGGCGGTTCCAAGGGGATGGTCCGGACCTGGACAGAGGCGGAACGTCGGCAATGTTGGCGGCAGGCCTTGGGCTCTTCCATCCGCTTGGGCGGCGAATACGGCATGACCGAATTGGGATCCCAGGCCTATCGCCTGGACGGATCGGGGTGGGAAGGTTATGTATTTCCTCCCATGGTGGGGGTTGGGGTTTACCGTGCGGACAACCCCTTGGAATGGGAGAAGACCGGAGGGATAGGTGGTCTCAACATAGTTGACCCGGCCAATTATTACAGTGTATCATTTATTCAAACACGGGATTTGGGAAGGTGCTTGCCGGATGGTAGTCTGGAACTCTTGGGGCGATTGGATGGGGCCGAACCAAGGGGATGCAACCTTTTGCACCTTTAATAATTTCAATCCGATGTTTATGAATCGTTCTTGGGGTCTTTGGTTAGACCAACGCACAAAAGCATTTGGATTGTTGGTTGGTCTACTTCTCTGGGGTTACAACGCCCTGGGTCAGCTGCATTTTGTTTTGGATTCGGTTCCAGCCTACACCCCGGCAAGTGCTACGATCTACCTGGCGGGCTCTTTTAACAATTGGAATCCCTCGTCAGCAGCGCACGCGCTTACTTGGAGGCCGGATTCAACCCGGGCTCTTACACTTCCCGCAGGATCCGGAACCCTTGCTTTCAAGTTCACCCGGGGCTCTTGGGCGTCGGTTGAAGGGAATGCATCCGGTTCCTTTCGGCCGAACCGAACCTATACCTACGGGAACGGAGATACCGTTCGACTCAAAGTCCTGAGCTGGGAGGATTTGCACAGCGGAAGTGGTGGAGGCGGAGGAGGAGGGGGGACGGCCAATGCCCAGGTACAAATCCTGACCGATACGTTCTGGATGCCGACCCTGGGCCGTTACCGCCGTATATGGTTGTATTTGCCCCCGGATTACCAAACGGCCCTCAACAAGCGTTATCCGGTGTTGTACATGCACGATGGTCAAAACCTCTTCAATTCGGCGACTTCGTTTGCAGGAGAATGGGAGGTGGATGAATGTTTGAGTCGCCTCTTCACCGGCGGTGATTACGGGGCCATTGTCGTCGGAATCGACAACGGAGGATCGCAGCGCATCAACGAGTACAGCCCGTGGGTTCATCCGCAGTACGGTGGGGGACAAGGGGATGCGTATGCGCAGTTTATTGTTCAATACCTGAAGCCTTACATCGATGCGCATTACCGCAGCGATAGCACCCGGAACGGAACCTGGATATGGGGATCCAGTATGGGGGGATTTCTGTCTCAGTACGCGGCGGTTCGTTACCAAGAAGTTTTTTCGAGAGCCGGTGTTTTCAGTCCCAGCCTCTGGTTTGACAATCGGATTATGCAGCAACCTTCTCTGGAGGGCTATCGTTGGCCGGTTCGGTTTTATGTGATGGCTGGGGCTTTGGAATCTTCGTCCATGGTCGCCCAAGTGCAGCAACTCAAAGATGCTATGGTGCAGGCGGGCTTTCCGGCAGGCCTTGTTCAAACCGTGATCCGTTCAGATGGTCAGCATGCCGAATGGTTTTGGCGCAGGGAATTTGAACAAGCGTACCGTTGGTTGCAAGGCCAGTCCATGGCGTCGGTCGAAGAACCAAAGACGGAATCCATCCAACTGAGGATTTACCCGAATCCCGTCCAAGGGCGATGCCGTATTGAATGGTCTTCATTTCGAGAGACTCCGCAGGCAGGCCATCTCAAGGTGCGCGATCCTTTGGGTCGAACGGTGCTTTTCTTGACAGGTTCCTTGCCCCTTGATTTGAATCTTACAGCCTATCCAAGAGGGCTTTATACCTTGGAATTTATCACTTCTGAAGGTGGGACCTATCGTGGCCGACTCCTCCATGTGGATTAGGAATTGGGGTTAAGATTTTAGGTCAAAAAGGGTATTTACCTTTATCTAACACATATTGAGCGACCTTCCTTCGAAGGTTCTTAAGATTCACGGACGGGGTTTTGGTAAATCGACGCAGCCCCATGAGCATCATGCGTTGTTCATCGTTTTCTGGCAATCCCATGATGACTTCCCTGCCTGCGCTCAGGCATTTTTCGGCGGCATGATGGGCCTGGAGGGTTCCAAGAATACCCCTTATTTCGTTTTCTTGATCGGATAGGCGAGCGCTAAGGCGTTGGGTCTTGAGCAGGTCCGATTCCAAAACATAAACCTCCATGGCCATATCGGCCAACCGCATGAGGGCTTCTTGCTCATCGACCAAAGCCGTCCCGTAGTGTTGAACCGCCGCACCGGCGACCAAGAGATTGGCTTTTTTGAGTTGCATGAGGATCTTGGTTTCGGGGGCCAAAAATCCGGTAGGCTCTTCCGACCCAAAATCGGGTATCTCCATCAGCTCGGCGGCCACTTTACGAGCCGGTCCCAAGAGGTCCACATGGCCTTTGAGGGCCTTTCGTAACATCATGTCAACAATGAGCATCCGATTGATTTCGTTGGTGCCCTCGTAAATACGAGAAATACGGGCATCGCGGTAGGCGGCTTCCATCGGTGCATCGGCCGAATAGCCCATGCCTCCGTAAACCTGAACACCCTCATCGGCCACCAGGGCCATGACCTCGGAACCATAGACTTTTAGGATGGCGCATTCGACGGCGAATTCCTCCAACCCTTTGAGTTTGGCTTCGGCCTCGGATTTGCCCTCGGCCAGAAGGGCGTTTTGGAGTCGTTCGATGGCATCCCCGGCCCGGTACAACGCCGCATCGGTTGCGTAAACCAAGGCCGTACAACGGGCAATTTTTTCCTGAATGGCCCCAAATTCACCGATATTCTTGCCAAATTGTTGACGTTCGTTGGCGTAGCGGCTCATCAAGCCAATGACCTTGAATGCCGCACCGTTGGTCGCCGCGGCTAATTTGATACGACCGGCGTTTAGGACGTTGACGGCTATTTTGAAACCGTCGCCTCTTTGTCCAAGCATGGAATCCGCCGGAACCCTGACCTTATCGTAAAATACCTGTCGGGTTGAAGATGACTTGATGCCCATTTTGTGTTCTTCGGCGTTCATCGTCAAACCCTGTACATCGTCTTTGTGAAAGACAAAACAGGAAATATTCTTATCGTCCTCGATTCTGGCAAACACAATAAATACCTGTGCAAAACCAGCATTGGAAATCCAGATTTTTTGACCCGTTATCTCGTAATGTTGACCATCTGAACTGAGTACGGCCATTGTTTTGCCGGAATTGGCATCGGAGCCTGCACCCGGTTCGGTCAGGTTGTAACACGAGATCCATTCTCCACTGGCGATTTTGGCGAGGAAGCGATCCTTGATGGCTTGGGATCCGTAATATTGAATGGGGAGGGTTCCAATACCGGTATGGGCCCCAAAAGCCGTCGCTAAGGAACCGGTCATGCTGGATATTTCTTCGCAAATGAGCATGGAAACATTAAATCCCATGCCCATACCACCGAATTCTTCCGGCACCGAAAGACCCAAGAGACCCAAGTTACCAGCTTTGTGCAAAAGATCCTCCACCAAGCCGTAATCGCCTTGTTCAAAGCGTTGCAAATGCGGTTCAACTTCGGATTTCATGAAATCGGCCGCGGCCTGAAACATCATACGTTGTTCTTCGCCAAAATCTTCGCGAATGAACACTTGATCGGGACCGGGATGGTGAACCAAAAAATGGCCACCTCGACGTAATTCTTTTGAATTCATAGGGATAAGAGTCTAGGGTCAATAGGGATTTTGAGGGATCTGAGATAAGGCGGTTATCAAGGGTGGTAACACTCAAATAGGCCCGCGACGCCTTGCCCGCCTCCAACACAGGCGGTTACCAGCCCGTATCGTTGCTTTCGTTCCCGCATTTCATGCAAAAGTTGCAGGCTGAGCTTGGCACCCGAACAGCCCAGGGGATGTCCCAAGGCAATGGCGCCACCATTAAGGTTGACCAGCTCTGGGTTCAAATCCAACTGTCGCATGACCGCCAAGGATTGGGCGGCAAAAGCTTCGTTTAATTCGATTTGTTCGAGATCGGTGATCCGTAGGCCGGCTTTGTTCAAGGCTATTGGAACAGCGGCCACCGGTCCAATGCCCATGATACGGGGTTCCACACCGCGGGTTGCGTAGGAGACCATGCGGCCCAGCGGTTCGATCCCTAATTCGCGGACCATTCGTTCGGACGCGACAAGGACAAAGGCCGCTCCGTCCGAGGTCTGCGAAGAATTGCCGGCGGTTACGCTACCACCCTGGGCAAAAACAGGTTTGAGTTTGCCCAAAGCTTCCAGGGAGGTATCGCGGCGTGGGCCTTCATCGGTATCCACCGTGATGCTTCTTTTTTGTTTTTTCATCCGTTCATCGACATAGACTTCTTCTACGAGAACGGGTGCAATTTGGGCTTTGAAACGACCGTTGTCCAGGGCAGCTATGGCTTTGGTATGCGAGGTCAAGGCAAAGGCATCTTGTTCATCCCGTGTGATACCGTATTCTCTGGCGACCATTTCGGCGGTCAATCCCATGGAGGTGTAAAAGTCACCGTGGGTGCTGGCGATGGAATAGTTCAAAGCGGTTTTCCAGCCCATGACCGGAACCATGGACATGGATTCCACACCACCTGCTAAAATTAGGTCCGCCATACCGCTGTGGATACGTTGGGCAGCGATGGCAATGCTTTCGAGGCCTGATCCGCAGTAGCGATTCACGACCATGCCCGGTACTTCTTTGGGCAAAGCCAACAGCGAAACAATGCGCCCCATCTGCATGCCTTGTTCCGCTTCGGGCACCGCATTGCCGACGATGAGTTCATCGATACGCACGGGATCCAGCTGAGGAAGGCCGGCCAATATCTGCCGAATTACTTCTGCTGCCAGATCGTCGGGACGGGTAAAACGAAAACCTCCTTTGGGGGCTTTGGTAACGGCCGATCGCAGACCGGCAAGGATGTAGGCGTTCATTTGTTACAGATTCGTAGAGGGTCGAGGTTGCAAGAAAGAATTAGTTGCGAAGTGCTTTGCCAGTTTTGAGCATATGCTGTATCCGCTCCAGCGTTTTTCGTTCACCGCAGAGGGAAAGAAAGGCCTCACGTTCCAGATCCAAGAGGTATTGTTCCGAAACCAATTGAGGGTAGGAGAGGTCTCCGCCACAGAGTACATAAGCTAGTTTTTGGGCAATGAGGCGGTCATGATCCGATATATAGCGGCCCATGTGCATTCCGTTCACCCCGGCCAAGAGAAGAGCCATCCCTGCTTTGCCAGGAACTCGGATATCCTGGCGCATGCTGGGTGGGTTGTATCCCGCTGCCGCCATTTCCAAAACCCAATCGCGGGCCTGTGCTATGCGATGGTCTTCAAACAAGGAAATTCGGTCGCTTTCACGAAAAATCCCCATAGCCTTGGCTTCCATCGCTGAGGTGGCAACTTTGGCAGTCGCCATGTTCATATAGATTTGGCTGAGGGTGTTGTATTCAACATCACCCTGACGGTAACGATCCGAAAGCCGAAGGGCAAATTCTTTGGTTCCGCCTCCACCGGGAATGACCCCAACCCCGACCTCCACCAAACCTACATAGGTTTCAGCAGCAGCTTGGACCCCGTCGGCGTGCATGGATAACTCACAACCGCCCCCAAGTGTTAGACCCTTGGGCGCGACGACCACCGGAATTTTGGAAAGGCGAGCCAACATGGTGAAGGACTGAAAGGCACGGATAGCCATATCCAATTCCTCGTATTCTTGTTCCGCCGCCAGCATAAAGACCATGCCCAAATTGGCGCCTGCCGAAAAAACAGCCGATGAATTGGAAATAACCAGGCCTGCGAAATCTTTTTCGGCCATTTCAATGCTTTTTCGGAAGCCTGCGATGACCTCGCCACCAATGGAATTCATTTTGGTGTGGAACTCAAAATTGAGCACCCCTTGACCCAGGTCTATTAAACTGCAACCACTGTTCGACCAAACGAGCTTGGTGGGTTTGAGCAGTTGGAGATCGACGATGCGCTCCCGGTGGGGAACTTGGACCCTGCAACCCAGACCAGGATGATAACACCAAAGTTCGCCTTCTTTGTTTTCATAAAAAGAATCCACACCAGAGGCCAACATGTCGGTAACCCAAGGGGCCGGCGTTTCGCCATAAAGCGTCATTAACTGACTCATTTCACGGACTCCGATGGCGTCCCATAAAGCGTAAGGTCCTAATTCCCAGCCAAAACCGGCTTCCATGGCCTCATCCATCTCAAAGGGTGCTTCGCAGATTTCAGGAATGCGAAGGGATGCATAGCGCAGATTGCGCGCAAAGCTCTGACGGAGGAATTCACCGCCCTTGTCCGGCATTTGGATAAGGGCTTTGATTCGTTTGCGCAGGTCATTTTCCTGCTTGATGGGGTCCAATAAGGGGAACTTGGTTTTGGATTGGACGGCATAGGTTCCCGTTCGCAGGTCCAGAGCTTCGATGATTTTGCTCCCATCCTCACCTTTGGTTTTGCGGTAAAAGCCTTGCTTGGTTTTGTCACCCAATCGGCCTTCGGCTAACATTTGTTGAAGAAAGGCCGGGATTTCAAACAGATCGTGGTATTCATCTTGGGGGCAGCGTTGGTGCACCCCTTGCGCTACCTTGACCAAGGTATCCAGACCGACCACATCGCAGGTCCGAAAGGTGGCGGATTTGGGGCGACCAATCAGCGGACCTGTGAGTTGATCCACCGCGGTAATATCCAGATCCAGGCTATCCATGCTATGCAGCAGGGCCATGATTCCAAAAACTCCGATGCGATTGGCGATAAACGCAGGGCTGTCTTTGGCTTGGACGGCTACTTTGCCCAGTTTTTGCCGGCCAAAATGAAGAAGAAAATCCATCCATTTGGGATCGGTATCCGGACCGGGAATAACTTCGAGTAGTTTGAGGTAACGTGGAGGGTTAAAAAAATGAGTCCCGCAAAAGTTTTGGCGGAAATCTTCGGAGCGGCCCTGGCAAAGGTCGGCGATGGGAATCCCCGAAGTGTTGGTGCTGATCAAGGATCCGGTTTTTCGGTGGGTTTCGACCCGGCTGTATAGATCTTGTTTGGGTTCCAGCTGTTCGATAATCGCTTCGATAATCCAATCGCAGTCCGCCAAACGATGGAGATCATCCCGAAAGTTCCCTGTCCGAATTCGGGAGCCCAGGGAATCGAGGTAGAGGGGCGATGGTTTGGAGGCCATGGCCGTTGCCAAGGCTTTGTTTACCAGGGTATTGGCGTCTTTGGAAGCATCCGGATCCGGGATGTCCAAGAGCAGGACATCCATTCCGCAATTGGCAAAGTGACAAGCCAACCTGGAGCCCATAATTCCGGAACCCAAGACGGCGACTTGATGGATAGTTCGTTTCATAACACAAAAAAGGTGGGTTGCGCTGAATTAGACTTCGACGGTGTTGGGATGAGTGGACGCTTGAAGAGAGGCGTTCCCCATTAATTGATGAGGCGACAGGGATCCGATGAGACCATTGATGGTGTCCATGCATTCAAAGAAGACAGCCAGCTTGGCATCTCCCAAACGATTCCGCACCAAGCGGTTGAAATGTCTTACCCGTTCTTTGGCTAGTTCGCGGGCGGCGATGCCCTGGGGGGTGAGTCGTACCATGACCTGGCGGCGGTCTTGGCCGGGAATCCGGTACCGTTCAATCAGACCATCGTTCTCCAATTTGTTCAGGGTCCGGGTC
The DNA here is from genome assembly GCA_027485465.1 of Bacteroidota bacterium. Taxonomy (GTDB): domain Bacteria; phylum Bacteroidota; class Bacteroidia; order UBA7662; family UBA7662; genus SYHX01. Next base: position 12,678 of record JAIXRA010000124.1, read on the forward strand.
GTTGAGGATGGCTCCATGCCCAGTTTGGGCGCTACTTGGGTGACCGGTAGGCCTTCGGCTTCGATGTGAAGCAGGAGGTAGGCCGAAGAAACCGATAGTCCGTAGCTCTCTGCCTCAAAATGATACATACGAGCGATGTTCAGCCAGGTCAGTCGGGTATCAAAACAGACAGTCCGTTTGGATTTCCCCGCGGGGTTGTTTGTTGTTGGCATACCCAAAGTTAAGGGTATATAGTATGCATGCATATCTTGTGCGTGCATAAAAAAGCGAGCTCCCAAAAAAAACCCGGACGAGCCGGGTTCAAGGATTCGACCTATCGAGTTCTACGATGCGTACAAGGCGTCGTGTTCCTTCTGGAATTTTCCCACAATAAACTTGCGCTTGAGCTTCATGGTCGGCGTTAACTCACCACTTTCGACGGTCCAAGTCACAGGAAGAAGGGTAAACTTTTTGACCTGTTCCCATTGACCGTATTCCTTGTTGAAACGATCGACTTCGGATTGAAGGAGGGCGATCACTTGGGGGTTTTGGACCAAAGCCGAAGGGGCCTGATCTCCAAGGCCGTTTTTGGTTGCCCAATCGTTGAGCACCTCCCAAGCCGGTACGATTAACGCCGAAGGGTGTTTTTGGTTCTCGCCACAGACCATCAATTGTTCGATGTAAATGGACTCTTTGAACTTGTTTTCCATGGCTTGGGGAGCAATGTACTTACCGCCGGAGGTTTTGAAAATTTCTTTTTTGCGGTCGGTGATTTTGAGGTTGCCTTGCGCAGTCAAGGTTCCAATATCGCCGGTATGAAACCAACCATCCGGGTCGATCACATCGCGGGTCAGGGCTTCGTCTTTGTAATACCCTTGCATGATATTGGTTCCTCTGCACAGAATCTCACCATCTTCGGCGATTCGCAATTCGACACCTTCCAGAACTGGACCGACGGTTCCAAACTCGACCTGACCAGTCGCGAGGTAATTGACCGCCAAAACAGGGGAGGTTTCGGTAAGACCATAGCCTTCCAGGACCGGAATTTGGGCGGCCCAAAAGACCCTCGCCAAACGAGGTTGCAAGGCTGCAGCGCCACTGACTATGGCTTGAACATTACCACCCAGCGCCTCACGCCATTTGCTAAAAATTAATCGATTGGCTAATTTCAACTGGGTCTCGTACCACCAGCCATTGGCCCCTTTGAACTCGTAGCGCAATCCCAAATCAAGGGCCCAAAAGAACAGTTTACGCTTCACGCCGGTGAGCTCCATGCCCTTCGCGACAATTTTGTCGTAAACCTTCTCCAGCAGTCGGGGAACCGTCGAAAAGACCTGAGGCTTAATTTCTTTGAGGTTATCTCCAATCGTTTCCATGCTTTCGGCGTAATGAATGCCGATGGAACTGTACATCATCATATAGGTGAGCATCCGCTCGTAGATATGATTGAGCGGAAGGAAACTCAGGCTCTTGTCGCCGGCTTTGCAGGGAACCCGAACAGCCGCCGCCAAAAGATTGCTCATGATGTTATGATGGGATAACATCACGCCTTTGGGAAAGCCTGTGGTGCCCGACGTATAAATGATGGTGGCCGTGTCTTCTTTTTGGATGGCGGCACGGCGATTCAAGAGTTCCTGACCCAGGTCCAGTCGAGCTGCTGCTTTGATTTCGGACCAATGCTGAGCGCCGGGAACGCGATTAAAGGTATAGACCCCGGCAATATGGGGAAATTCTCGGGCAATGGGTGCGATTCTCTCGTAGAGGCTGGCATCCGAAACCATGACCCAGCGAACCTCGGCATGCTCCAGGATATAACGGTAATCCTGGTCGGTGATGGTCGGATACAAGGGGACGTGCACGCCGCCCACTTGCAACATGCCCAAATCCAAAAAATTCCATTCGGGTCGGTTGTTGGATACGGTGGCGATTCGGTCACCGGGTTGCAAGCCTATGGCCAGCAGTCCCAAGGCAACTTGGTTAATTTCATCCAGCGATTGCGCCGTTGAATACCTTTTCCAGGTTCCTTGCTCTTTGGCAGCAAAAGCGTAGTCCAAAGGATGGCGACGCTGCTGATGCTCCAGCAATTCGAAGAGCAATCGAGGTTCTTGCATGGTTTAGGGTTTAGATACCAACAGCTTGGAATAAACAGGGGCTTTGCCTGGAGTAATTACCTCCAGGTGGTACAGACCCGCTGGTACGGTTTCAAGATCAAGGCTCAAGGTATGTTCACTGGTCCACTGAAAAAGATTGGGAAGACGGCGCCCGGCGGCATCCTGCAGGTGGACCTGGGGACGGCCTGTGCTTTCGGAGCGATTTTCCCAGCCTACCAAACGGATTTCGGCCGATGTGCTGGCTGGATTGGGGAACAAGTGAACGGAGGTCCCGGCCTTGGAGGTGGCGGCCTCTTCGACCCCTGTATGGATATTGTAACCAAGTCGAAGCTTGAACCCTTTGTGGACTTGTTTGGTCGTGCTGTTTTGGACAAAACCTGTGAGGTAGAGGTGGGGCAAACGCCACCGCGGGGCCAGGCGGGTTTTGAAACTAAAGGAGGTAGGAACCGCACCACTGCCAACTGCGATGCCGTTGGTATCCGGTAAAATTCTGCGGGTCACCATGGGAAACAAGCGTTCTCCGTTGTTACCGGGCAGACCGCCTCCTGGTTGTCCTGGGGGTGGGTAATAAATGGAGTCTTCGGCCAATACCATAATCAATCGATTCCCCGAATCCGGGGTGCTCAATGAATAGACGGTACCGGAAATCTGCACACTGTCCGGGCCAGCACCTACCAAATTGGTTTCGAGGTCGTAAACCCAGTTGGCCGGGGTGATGTTGTGCCAGGTTTCCAAGGTGCTTTGACTCATGGTGGTGCTCAAGGCAAAGCGACCCAAACGTAGGGCCGGTACCCCGGTCACCCCGTAGTAATTAACCCGATTGGTTGGATCGGCGGGGTTGGCCAGGTACATGGAATCCAAACCAGGCCATGCGACATGGTGACGAACGGCAACGGCCCGCCCCGGGTTGTTTCGCATCAAACTTTGGAAGGTTGGATTCTGCTGAGCACAAGGGGGGCAAGAGGCATTGGTGAAATGCTCAAGAACCAAAATATTGCTTTCAAAAGCGGTGGACCCTTGGGACCAAACCTGAAGGGGCCCCAAAACCGATGCACCGGTCAGGAACAAGGCAGCCCAGGCCCGGAAAAAGCTATTCAAAGAAAGGATGCGCATAATTGGTAGGGTTAAGGGAAAAACTTGGATGATGGGTGAGGAAAGAAGACGATGAAGGACAGGTGGAATCCTGTTAACACGAAGATAACGAATTTAGGAGCACCAAAAAAAGCAAAGCCCCGCGAACGGGGCTTTGCAATCGATGGGTATGTTGATTAATGACGAACCAAAACCTTGCGGGTACCCAGGACTTGGCCTTGGGCGCCTTTGAGGTGAACCAGGTACAAACCTTCCTGCCATTCGCCGGTGGAGATGCGAAGCATCCCATCTTCGGTGGATAGGTTGTTTGAATAGACGGTTTGACCCAGAGCGTTTTGAACCATGACCTCCCCGTTTTGACGACCGGTACGAACATTCAGGGTTTCATTGCTGGGGTTGGGGTAAACCGACAAGAGGTCCGCGCGATCGCTCAAATCAGCGACCGATGTGGTGTTGAGGCTGTTCCCCAATTTGATTTTCACCCCTTTGTTGGCTTCTTTGGTGCCGTTCGCTTGGACAAAGGCCAAGAGATACAGGTTATCCCTCACGAAGGTGGGCGACAAGGGGTAGCTGGCGTTGATGGTGGTGTTTTGTGAACCGTTTCCGCAATTAATACCGCTGGAGGTGGGAAGAATTTTGCGCAAAACCGAAGGGAATTCACGCTCTCCGTTCGTGCCCGGTGCGGTGGCATAATTGATGGGATCTTCGACGAGGTAGAGCCAAAGCTTGTTGTCGGTATTGGCCTGGGTGCTCTTGCCACGAACGCTACCGGTTACGACCAGGGTGCTTCCGTTAATGGTGGTGTTGATGTTGTAATACCAGTTGCTTGGTAGGTTGGCAATGTTATCGTCCAAATTGGCCTGGGTAATGCTCGCAGGGTTGGAAGAAAGCATATTGCCGAGGCGAACGGCTGGTACACCGGTGATTCCATAATAGTTGACCCTGGAAGTTGGATCCCCCGTATTAAACGAATACATGGGATCGACTCCAGGCCAGGAGGTGTGATGTTTGACCGAAGTAACTTCGCTGTTGTTGGCCAAAAGGAGGGCCTGGAACAGGGGATTGGCCGTCGCGCATGGAGGACAAGATGCGTTGGTAAAATGCTCGTAGATGACCAAATTGGACTGAACCGGTGGAGCAGGGTCCACCACGCTAAGCGTTGCGGTCAACGTATCAGAACCAACCGAGGTACCGTTCACCCCTGACATCCAGATATCGATGCTGTAGGAACCAGCGTTGTTGGGGGTAAAGGCAGAGGTAAACGTGAAAAGGTCGGTTGCAAAGGAAGCCACCGAACCCGAATAAGGTTGGCTGGTGGTTGCACCTCCGTTCACCCGGTAATTCAGGTTGCCGGTCGAAACGGCGTTGAGGCCCAGGTTACGGAAACTGCCAGCAATGGTCACGGGGCTGTTGGTAAAGGCCAAAGCGGGAACGCTGTGTTGAACCATCGCCACCTCATCAAAGGCAGGAACGGTAATCCGAATATTGTCCACCAACATAGCCACCATGTCGTTGGAGATGTTGCGGAAAGCAAAACGTAGGGTGGTACCCGCGTAGGAGGCCAGGGAGAAACCGCGGGTGGTTAGGCTGAGATTTTCACCGGTGGTCGAGAAGAGGGGTGCCGAGGTCAAAAACGACGAACGGGCCGTGTCCCCGTTGCTGAGACGCAGTTCGTAGGCCTCGGGATAGGTGGCATTGCCCAAGCTTTGCGCATCGTAAATCAGGTAATAATTACCGGTTGCTGGAAGCGTAATCGATGGGGAAATGAGCCAACGATCGACGGCGCCGACCGGATTGGTCCAGGAGACACTAACAGCCGAACGCATCAGGTTGTTAAAAACGCCCGGGAAGGTCCAAGCATTGGTGCTGTTTCCGGTGAGGGTGGAGACATTGCTGGCACCGGGACGTCCGTCCATATTCACCAAAACCCAGCCGCTAGGTACCGAGGTGGTGCCCGCTAAGGAATTGAAGTCTTCGCTGAACAAAGTCTGCGCCCCGGCACTGAGGGTGCTCAATAGGAACAGTGTCAGCAGGAATCGTAGGTTTTTGAGCATAGTTTCTTAATTTTTATACAATAGTAAATCAAAAGTCGCCATGAAAGGCCCTGTGCCTTGATTTTCCTCTCCATCAATGAAGCGCCTGGGGGCTTTAGCGGGGCCGATGCTGACATTTTGTCTTGTTTTAACCTTAATTTTGTCGTTCTATCCCAAAACTACCCAGCGGTCCTTTTGAACAAAATTCTATGAGCGGTTCCTATTCAGGCGTACTCAAAGCCACAGCAGGTGTTTCCGAAAAAAACCTTTATTTGGAAAGCTACGGCTGTCAAATGAATTTTTCGGACAGCGAAATTGTGGCTTCGGTCATGGCCGACATGGGCTACGGCGTTACCGATGAACTCGAAAGGGCCGATGTGGTCATGATCAATACGTGTTCGATTCGCGAAAATGCCGAGCAAAAAGTACGAGCCCGGCTGCAGCACTTTCGTTCGCTCAAGCGCCAAAAACCATCCCTGGTCATTGGCGTCTTGGGTTGCATGGCCGAAAGACTCAAGTCCAAATTACTGGACCAAGAGCAATTGGTGGATTTGGTCGTGGGCCCCGATGCCTACAAGGATCTGCCCGGCTTGTTGGAGCAGGTTCAAGGTGGACAGCAGGCCGTGAACGTCCTTTTGTCCCGCGAAGAAACCTATGCAGATATTGCACCCGTTCGTCTGGGTAGCAACGGTGTTACAGCCTTTGTTACCATTATGCGTGGTTGCGATAATATGTGTTCCTTTTGTGTGGTCCCCTTTACCCGGGGAAGGGAGCGAAGCAGAGACCCCCAAAGCATTGTCGCAGAATGCCTTGAACTTTGGCAAAACGGCTACAGGGAAGTCACCCTTCTGGGCCAAAACGTGGATTCCTATCGCTGGAAATACAGCCAAGAAGGGCCGCAAAACAGCGGGTCGGAGTCCGGCGAAATTCGATTTTCGGAGCTCTTGCAATTGGTCGCCGAAATTTCCCCGGATTTGCGGGTTCGTTTTTCAACCTCCCATCCCAAGGACATCACGGACGAGGTCTTGCATACCATGGCCCAATACCAGAATTTGTGCAAGAACATCCACCTACCGGTTCAATCCGGAAGTACAACGGTCTTGGCACGGATGAACCGAACCTATGACCGAGCTTGGTATTTGGAACGGGTGGATGCGATTCGTCGAATTCTACCCGATTGTGCCATAACCACGGATGTGATTTCAGGCTTTTGCGGTGAAACGGAAGCCGAGCACCAAGAAACATTGACGCTCATGGAGGCGGTTCGCTTCGATTCAGCCTACATGTTTGCCTACTCAGAGCGGCCAGGCACCTTGGCAGCCCGCAAATACCCGGACGATGTTCCCGAAGAAACCAAAAAGCGTCGCCTGAGCGAAATCATGGCGTTGCAGGATCGTCATTCTGTGGAAAGAAATGGTCAAGAAGAAGGACAAATCCAGGAAATTTTGATCGAGGGCTATTCCAAAAAGTCCAAGGAGGATTTTTGTGGTCGCAATTCCAGGAACAAAATGGTGGTTTTTGGAGCGGTCCCAGGAATTTCCTTTGGCCAAACCGTTTCAGTGCGGATTTTGCGTTCCAACAAAGCGACGTTGATAGGCGAATGCCTGGTTGAATCGGAGGTTGAACTATGAGTGTGTCAACACCTTCAGCCCAAGAACGTTATCAGCGCGAAAAAGAATACCATAACAAAGCTTTCGCCGAAGATCTTCGGCATTCGGTTGATAAATATTACGACACCATCCAGAGCAGTCGTTTGGCACACCGCCAAGCCATGACGCCCTTGGTTCCGGGCACCTTTGTCCTGGAGTACGGTTGTGGTCCGGGGTCGGCTGCCTTTGATTTGGCCGCTCAAGGTGCCCGTGTTGTTGGGATTGATCTATCGGAGGTGGCCATCGAGCAATCAAAGGCCAAGGCTTTGGAACTAGGATTGGAGATTGATTTTCGGTGCATGAATGCCGAAAGCCTTGAATTTGAGGATAATACCTTCGACATGATCGTGGGTTCCGCGATCCTACACCACCTGGATCTCGATAAGGCTTATGCGGAATTATCTCGCTGCCTCAAACCCGGTGGACGGGCTGTTTTTATCGAACCTACCGGCCACAATCCTTTCCTAAATCTTTACCGAAAAATGACCCCCGCTCTACGGACCGTGGATGAAAGACCCATGCGACGCCCTGATTTTGACAGAGCACAACGTTATTTTTCAAATGTCCAGGTTCGTTACTACAATATGTTAACCACGGCAGCGGTTTTGTTCCGAAGGCAGGCTTGGTTTGAGCCTCTGTTGCGCGGTTTGGACGTAATGGATCGTGGACTTTTTTGGTTGGTGCCGGGTCTCAAATATTGGGGCTGGATGGCGGTTATGGTTCTCGAAAAACAACAACGCTCAACCGGGCTGTGATGGAATTGCAAACCCTCAAACAACGGTTTGGCATTATCGGAAACGCCCCGACCCTGAACCATGCCCTGCGGATTGCTGAACAGGTGGCAGCCACCGATGTTTCGGTCCTCATTTTGGGTGAATCGGGGGTGGGGAAGGAGGTTTTTTCCAAAATCCTCCATCAATTATCCCATCGCAAGCACAACAAGTTCATCGCCGTTAATTGCGGGGCCATCCCCGAAGGAACCATTGATTCCGAGCTCTTTGGCCACGAAAAAGGATCCTTTACCGGGGCCCACGAAGCTCGACAGGGGTATTTTGAAACCGTCAATGGAGGGACTATTTTTTTGGATGAAGTGGCCGAGATGCCGTTGGGAACCCAGGCTCGCCTTTTAAGGGTTTTGGAGTCGGGTGAATTTATTAAGGTGGGTTCGTCCAAGGTCCTCAAAACGGATGTTCGTTTGGTGGCTGCGACCAATGTCTCTTTGCTATCCCAAATCGGTAAAGGCAAGTTTCGCGAAGACTTGTATTATCGGATGAACACCGTGGCGATCCAAATTCCTTCTTTGCGCGATCGTCAAGAAGATATTCCCCTTTTGTTTCGAAAATTTGCCGCTGATTTTGCTGAACGGTACGCTTCGGTACCCGTGCAGTTGGACCCAGCGGCCATGCAATGGCTCTGCGATCAGCCCTGGCCCGGTAACATCCGTCAGCTCAAAAACGTAGCCGAACAAATCTGTGTTTTGGCTCCGACTCGTCGGTTGAGCGGTGACGAGGTTCTTCCGTATCTCCCGGTCAAGGAAGCGGTTCGGTCGGGTTTGCCGGCCCTTTTGGAAGGGGCAACAGAGGCCGGATCGGAATGGTCCGAGCGGGATTTGTTGTACAAGGTTTTGTTTGACCTCAAGCGAGATATGGTCGAAATGAAAAGAGCCATGGGTCAAATCATGGAAAGTGATGGGGTGGTCCATTCAGATACCATGTCATCGGTGGCGACCCCCATGGTAACCCCGGTGGTAACCCCGGCATCTCGTTACGAAGAACATGCCGAGGTGGTGGACGTGGAAGAAAATCTATCGCTGGCCGAGGTCGAAAAGCGCATGATCGAAAGGGCGATTCGCAAATACGCCGGTCGCCGTCGTCAGGCTGCAACGGAACTGGGAATTTCAGAACGAACGCTTTATCGCAAGATCAAGGAATATGGGCTCGAAGAGGATTAAACCATTCTTGGGCCTTCTGGGCCTCCTTTTCGGCTTTTTGCCGGTCTCTTGCGGGGTTTATACCTTCAGCGGGGCCTCGGTGCCAGCCGAAGTACGAACGGTGCACATTGCCCAAATGCGGAACAATGCCTCCTTGGTGATGCCTTCGTTGAGCCAACAATTGTCCGACGCCTTTCGGGACAAATGCTTGGCCGAGACCAATCTTCGGTTGGGAGCGCTGGGTCAGTCCGATTGGGAATTCACCGGGGAAATTTTGGATTATGGGGTGAGCGCTGCCGCGGTATCGGGTCGGGAAACCACCAGCCTCAATCGCTTAACGGTGGTATGGCGCTTACGATTTCGGTCTTTGTCCAATCCCAAAGCGGGTTGGGAACAGCGGCTGGTTCGTTATGCTGATTTTGATGCGGGGACGCCCTTCCAATCGATCGAAAACCAATTGGTGGAACAAATCGTGCGTCAATTGGTGGACGATGCCTTCAACAAAGCCTTTATCAACTGGTAAGTATGGACCAGCGTTTGTTGCTCAATGGGGTCCAGGACCCCGAGCGTCTCGAAGGGGTTTCCGGGGATGAATTGGAGCAGTTACTCCAAACGTTGCCGGCCTTTGAAGCAGGTCAATTGCTCAACCTGCGGCGCTTGAAGGCCAACCATTCCTCGCGTTTGCCGATGGTCACGGATCGAACAGCCGCTGCCGCGGCCCAAGGTCAATGGGTGTACCGTGCGCTGAATCCAACCGTGGCCCTGGAGCCCGAATTGGTGGAAACCTCGTTCGAAGCAATTCCTCCGAGTCGCTTGGCCTGGTTTGAAAAATTATCAGGTCTGGACTCCGAATCAGAAGAAGAAGATCTTTTGGCGATGGGCTATGCAGAAGCCTTGGCGGGGGATCTTTTGGAAGCGGATGCGACGTTGGATGCCTGGTTTGCAGGGTCGCTTGCGGATGAGCGAATACCCGCGGTGACGGTTCCCATGCCTAGTGAAAAAGCATCGCCTGGAACCGACCCAATAAGGGATTTAGCCGCCCTCAGTCTGAACATGAACGAGATTCCGGTGTCGGAGTCTTTGGCGGAACTCCATCTCCGGCAGGGACAACGGCAAAGGGCCGCGCAGATTTATCGCAAATTGATGCTCCGATTTCCGGCTAAAACGACTTATTTTGCGGCCCGCTTGGAGCAGATACAATCCGACAACGAATAAAAGAACCCCCTAACCCATGTACACCTTCATTACATTGCTTATTGTCCTGGTCAGTGTTCTACTGATTCTTTTGGTTTTGATTCAAAAACCCAAAGGCGGGGGATTGGCCCAAGGATTTTCATCGACCAACCAGATCATGGGCGTCAAGCGCACCTCCGATGTGGTTGAGCGCGGTACTTGGATTCTCAGTCTGAGTCTTTTGACGTTGGCTTTGCTGATTAACCTGTGGATTCCACGTGGGGAAGAAGTCGAGCAGGGTGCAGCCACTCGTTTGGAGGAAAAAGTCTTGGAGGCCCCGGCAACTCCGGCTCCTGCCGGCGCGCCTAGCAGTTCATCCCCAGGTGCTTCCCAGAACACCCCCGCCAAAACCGGGGATACGGCGCAGTAAGTCAGCCATTGCAAGGGGTCGTACCCCCTGGGATTCCGCTTTTCTTTCCGAGGACTTTGGCATTTTGTCACGGCCTTACGGAGAATTTGTCAGAGAAACTGACAAAATGCTTGTTGGATCGTTGGTTTTTATTGCTTCGTTTGTTGTTTATGGTATTGGCATAGATTTTGCACAGGTTAGTTCAAAACCTAAATATTCAAAACCATGTCAAGCAAAATCACACCAATTGCCGACCGAGTTCTGGTAGAGCCTTCGCCTGCCGAGGAGAAAACCGCCGGAGGGATTATTATCCCTGATACCGCCAAAGAAAAGCCACAGCGTGGTACCGTTGTTGCTGTTGGGCAGGGCAAAAAAGATGAGCCCATGACCGTTAAGGCTGGTCAGACTATTTTGTACGGCAAGTATTCAGGTACCGAGGTTCAACTCGATGGCAAGGATTACCTGATTATGCGGGAATCCGATATCATGGCGATTCTGGGCTAATCTCATCGACTAACATTCAATTCCAAAAACCCAATAAACCAATAAACCATGGCTAGCAAGCTTATTTATTTTGATACCGAAGCCCGCGAGGCTCTCAAAAGAGGTGTGGACGCCTTGTCCAATGCCGTTAAAGTTACACTCGGACCCAAAGGTCGCAATGTAGTGTTGGACAAGAAGTTTGGTGCACCTACGGTCACCAAAGACGGCGTCAGTGTCGCCAAAGAAATCGAACTCAAAGACCCCATCGAAAACATGGGTGCCCAATTGGTCAAAGAAGTGGCTTCCAAAACAGCCGATCAGGCCGGTGATGGAACCACCACGGCAACCGTTTTGGCCCAGGCCATGATCCGTGCCGGTCTCAAGAATGTGGCGGCCGGTGCCAATCCCATGGATCTCAAAAGGGGCATGGACAAGGCCGTTACAGCTGCCGTCAAATCCCTACGGACTTTGAGCATGGAAGTGGGGGATGATTTCTCCAAAATTGAGCAAATTGCCACCATTTCGGCCAACAACGATGCCGTGGTTGGTAAACTCATTGCCGACGCGATGCGTCGCGTCACCAAAGAAGGTGTTATCACGGTCGAAGAAGCCAAATCAACGGAAACTTATGTGGATGTTGTAGAAGGTATGCAGTTTGACCGGGGTTATGTATCCCCCTATTTTGTCACCAACGCCGACAAAATGGAAGCCGAATTGGACAATCCATACATTTTGATTTACGACAAGAAGGTTTCGGCCATGAAGGAATTGTTGCCGGTGTTGGAGAAAGTCGTTCAAACCGGTCGTCCGTTGTTGATTATTGCCGAGGATGTGGACGGGGAAGCGTTGGCCACCCTGGTGGTAAACAAAATCCGTGGCTCCCTCAAAATTGCGGCCGTTAAGGCTCCTGGTTTTGGCGACCGCCGCAAGGCCATGTTGGAAGACATCGCTATTTTGACAGGGGGAACTGTGATTTCCGAAGAGCGTGGTTACAAGCTTGATAATGCCGATTTGACCTATCTGGGTCGGGCCGAGAAGGTGACCATTGACAAGGACAACACGACCCTGGTGAACGGTGCCGGTAACAAAGAAGACATCAAAGCCCGGGTTCACCAGATCAAGGCTCAAATCGAAAGCACCAGCAGCGATTACGATCGTGAAAAGCTGCAGGAGCGCCTTGCCAAACTGGCCGGTGGTGTAGCGGTACTCTATGTAGGAGCTGCAACCGAGGTCGAAATGAAGGAGAAAAAGGACCGTATTGACGACGCATTGCATGCAACCCGAGCTGCGGTTGAAGAAGGGATTGTGCCCGGTGGCGGTGTGGCCTTTATTCGGGCCATCAAGGCCCTGGACAAGGTAGCCACCGAAAATGCCGACGAAAAAACCGGTATTGAAATCATCAAGCGCGCCTTGGAAGAGCCGATTCGTCAAATCGCAGCCAATGGTGGTGTCGATGGTTCCATCATTGTTCAAAAGGTCAAGGAAGGTACCGGCAACTTTGGTTACAATGCACGCTTGGACAAGTTCCAAAACATGCTGGTAGCCGGAGTCATTGACCCGACCAAGGTGGCCCGCGTTGCCCTCGAAAATGCCACATCCATCGCAGCTATGTTGTTGACCACCGAATGCGTGATTGCCGACGAGCCCGAGAAAGACAAAATGCCTCCAATGCCAGGTGGCGGAGGAATGGGCGATATGATGTAAGATGTTCCGATAAAGCCCCGACCCGCAAGGGTCGGGGTTTTTTGTTTTTGGGCGGTTTTCGCCCGTAAATTTGCACAAACCCCTGGTATGAGTCCCATCAAACTATTTTTGCTTTCTTCCAACGGCCGCAAGACGGTTATGGCCCTGACTGGTTTGTTTTTGATTTTGTTTTTGGTGGTGCATCTGGCCGGAAACCTTCAACTCTTGGTGCCTGATCAGGGTCGTTCGTTCAATGAATATTCCCATTTCATGAGCCATAGCTTGTTGATCCAAACGGTCTCCAAGTTGAATTTTGCCTTTATTATCCTACACGTTTTGTACAGCCTTTGGCTGACCAAGCAGGCCAATGCAGCCCGCCCTGTTGGCTATCAGGGCCGACCAGCAAAGGAAATGACCACATGGTCCTCTCGTAATATGGGGATTTTGGGGACCCTGGTTTTGGCCTTTTTGTTGGTGCACCTCAAGGGATTTTGGTTCGAACTCAAATTTGGGGAAGTACCTGTTGTCCTCTATCCCGGTGCGGAAGAGTCCTTGCCGGATGCTTTTCGAGTCGTATCCGAGGCCTATGCCAACCCGATGTATGCTTTGTTTTATGTGTTAAGCATGGTGGCAGTCGGCTTTCACCTTTACCACGGCTTCCAAAGCGCCTTCCACACCTTGGGCCTTAGCAATTACCGCTACAAGCCTATGATTCGAACCGTGGGGACTCTTTTTGCCGTGGCTGTCCCAGCCCTGTTTGCGTTGATTCCGGTGGTCATGTACCTCCAAAAAGCCGGATACTAAATCAAGCCCTGAACCCTTCGCCTCTTAACTAGACCCCCATGAAATTGGACTCCAAAATACCGGAAGGAACGCTGCAAGAACGCTGGACCCGTTACCGTTCAACCGTACCCCTGGTTTCTCCTGCGAACAAGCGCAAAATGGAAATTATTGTGGTGGGAACCGGCCTGGCCGGGGCATCGGCTGCGGCCTCCCTGGCCGAGTTGGGTTACAAGGTGAAGGCCTTTTGTTTCCAGGATTCACCTCGTAGGGCCCATAGCATTGCCGCTCAAGGTGGTATCAATGCAGCCAAAAACTACCAAAACGACGGGGACTCCGTCTATCGCTTGTTCTATGATACCATCAAAGGCGGGGATTACCGGGCCCGCGAAGCCAACGTTCATCGTCTAGCCGAAGTCAGTGCCTCCATCATTGATCAATGCGTCGCGCAGGGTGTGCCTTTTGCCAGGGATTACGGTGGAATGTTGGACAACCGTTCCTTTGGAGGTACCCAAGTTTCCCGTACATTTTATGCCCGCGGTCAAACCGGGCAGCAGTTGTTGTTGGGGGCTTATTCGGCCCTGAATCGACAAATTGCTAAAAAGCAAGTGACCATGTACAGCCGCCACGAAATGGTGGAATTGGTCACTGTGGATGGCAAAGCCAAGGGTATCATTGCCAAGAACTTGGTTACCGGGGAGCTCGAAAGGCATTCGGCCCATGCAGTGGTTTTGGCCTCCGGAGGTTATGGTAATGTCTTTTACCTCTCCACCAACGCCATGGGTTCCAATGTGACCGCCGCTTGGAAAGCCCACCGTCACGGGGCTTTGTTTGGGAACCCTTGTTTTACCCAAATTCATCCCACCTGTCTTCCTCAATCCGGGGAGTATCAATCCAAATTGACCCTCATGTCCGAGTCCTTGCGAAACGATGGACGGGTATGGGTGCCGGCGATCAAAGAAGATGCGCTGGCCGTGCGTGAAGGACGTCTCAAGGCGGGTGATATTCCCGAGGACCGTCGTGATTATTATTTGGAACGCAAATACCCGGCCTTTGGAAACCTGGTTCCCCGGGATGTGGCCTCTAGAGCAGCCAAGGAAGTCTGCGATGCTGGTCACGGTGTCGCACCCACGGGGTTGGCGGTGTTTTTGGATTTCGAAGATTCCATCCGCCGTTTGGGTCGTAACACGATTTCGGCTCGCTACGGGAATCTCTTTGAGATGTACGAAAAAATCACCGGGGATAATCCCTACGAGACTCCCATGAAGATTTACCCGGCCGTGCATTATACCATGGGTGGATTGTGGGTCGATTACGATTTGATGACCACGGTTCCTGGGCTTTACGCCATCGGTGAAGCCAATTTTTCGGATCACGGGGCCAATCGTTTGGGTGCCTCGGCTTTGATGCAAGGCTTGGCCGATGGGTATTTTGTTTTGCCCTATACCATTGGTTCTTATTTGTCTTCGGAAATTCGGCATGCGGCTCCTTCAACGGAGGACCCCGCCTTTGTTGAGGCCGAACAAAGAGCTCTTGCCTATCAACAAAAAATCCTAGGCATCCAAGGACGTCGTTCACCGGAATCCTTTCATCGTGAATTGGGCAAAATCATGTGGGAATATTGCGGGATGGCCCGCAGTCGGGATGGCCTAACCCATGCCCTGGGTTTGATTGACCAATTGCACAAAGATTTTTGGTCCGATGTGCGGGTCAGCGGTACCCTGGCTTCTTTTAACCCTGAATTGGATAAGGCCCAGCGGGTGGCCGATTTCATCGAATTAGGCCGCCTCATGGTCTGCGATGCCTTGGCCCGTGAAGAATCCTGCGGTGGTCATTTTCGTGTTGAACATCAAACCCCCGAAGGGGAGGCCCTGCGTCATGACGACAACTTTGCCTATGTGGCTGCATGGGAATACACCGGGGCTTTGAATGAACCGGTCATGCACCGCGAAGACCTGGTTTTTGAAGCCGCTCACCCTACGCAGCGATCTTACAAATAGTATCCACTCCCATCAACCCCTTCTTGTCCGCAATGGAATCTACTTCGCTCAATCTACGCCTCCAGGTTTGGAGACAACCCTCCACCCAAGCGTCCGGGAAATTTGAAACCTACGAACTGCCTTCGGTTCCGGTCCATGCTTCCTTTTTGGAAATGTTGGATCTGCTCAACGAGCAATTGATCACCGAGGGCCGCGAACCGGTGGCCTTCGACCACGATTGCCGGGAGGGCATTTGTGGAATGTGCAGCCTCTACATCAACGGCCGTGCCCACGGTCCTCAGCAAGGGACCACCACTTGTCAATTGCATATGCGTCATTTCGAGGACGGGGAAACCATTACGATCGAACCATTTCGAGCCAAGGCTTTTCCCGTGGTTCGGGATTTGGTGGTGAACCGTTCGGCCTTTGATCGTATTCAGCAGGCCGGAGGGTATATCACCGTAAATACGGGCAACGCCCCCGATGGGAATGCTGTTCCCATTCCCAAAACAGATGCCGACGAGGCCTTTGCAGCAGCGGCATGCATTGGATGTGGGGCCTGCGTAGCTGCTTGCAAAAATGCCTCGGCGATGCTCTTTGTTTCCGCCAAGGTTTCGCAGTATGCCTTGTTGCCTCAAGGGCAGCCCGAGCATCGCGAAAGGGTTCTTTCGATGGTGCAGGCCATGGATGAGGAAGGTTTTGGGCATTGCACGAACACCGGAGCCTGCGAAGCGGAATGCCCCAAAGGAATTTCGGTGGAGAACATTGCCCGTTTGAATCGTTCCTACCTGGGGGCCCAATTCAGTGGTGGTGGCCATGCGGCCGGTGGCGGTTCTTCCATGGCCTAAGCCTGATTTTTGTGTTCACTGGCATTGTCGAAGCGACGGGTACGCTCCGATCCCGAACCATGGAGGGGACCAACCTGGTTCTCACGTTTGAATCCAATATCAGCAGCGAACTCAAGGTTGACCAAAGTCTCGCTCACCAAGGAGTCTGCCTGACCGTGGTGGCCTGCGATGACCGTGGTCATCGGGTGGTGGCGGTTCAGGAAACCTTGGACCGTAGCACGTTGGGAAATCTCAAAGTGGGGGATCGAGTCAACTTGGAACGCTGCCTACGAGTGGGGGATCGATTGGACGGCCATTGGGTCCAAGGTCACGTGGATGCGACCGGGCTTTGTATCCGTAAAGAATCCAGAGACGGCAGTTGGACTTTTGCTTTCTCTTTTCCAGCAGAACATCAACCCCTGTTGGTGCCCAAAGGTTCTGTCACCGTCAACGGTGTTTCACTGACCGTCGTGGAGGTGGGGGAAGGGACTTTTTCGGTGGCGGTTATTCCTTACACCTTTGAGCATACCACCCTCGGTGAATTGGAAGAGGGGCAAGGAGTCAACCTAGAATTTGATATCCTAGGCAAGTATTTCCTCCAACATATCAAAAGCCGTTCCTAGGCTCAAGAAAAGTCATTATTTCTCCGCTTTCCTGAAAGGTCTTCAGGGGTTCCACACCGTGTGGACGCAGGTATTGGTCCAATACGGTCACATATTCTAGGTCCGACCAAGGTCCAAAAGCTTCTTCTCCGGCTAATTCGGGGGGAATTTGCATACGGATATACGTGGTTGGATCTTCTTCGTCTGCGAAGCCAATGCCGTATTCAAAAACCGGGTTGAGAAGGTGATTGCGGTAACACATCCGTGCAAAAATCTCATCGCCTTGGAGAGGACTGAGCGTTTGGTGACGGTAAGACAAAAATTCATCCTCAAAAAATGCCATGTGGGCCCCGTTGTCCCCTAGACTGGCCAGAATGAGTGATTCTCCAACACGCAGGCTCAAGCTTTGGGTATTGGAACTGGATTTGAAATCAAACCCTTTGACATCCCCATCCAATGGTAGGATGAAGACGGAACCCGGGTCGTAACCGAGGTACTGCAGAGGAAACACGGCGCCTTGGAGGCTAAGGTGGATCATGCGGTAACGATTCAGAAAAGTGGATTCCCTCCAAGCCGGGTGAGCGTCTTCCTTGTCACTCAGGGCGTTCATTTCAGCGTAGAGCACACCGATAAAAAGCCAACACATCCACTGATAAATTCGTTCGGTTCGGGTCCATCCCAGGGTTTCGATACCCGATGCAAAGAGTTCGGCGCATTTACGGGCCACTTCATCCAGACCTCCTTCCCAACAAGTTGGGTGCACGGGTAGTCGAAGATTCCGGTAATCCAAGGAGCTACCATTGACCAATTGGAGGCGATGCCCAGGTTGAAGGCCCGCTCGTTCAAACCAGGTCCCAGGGAAAACAGGACGCAGGTCTTTGGAGGGGTCGATGGGAAGACCGGTGAGAATGCAACGGGTATAATCAAAGCGATGCCCGGCTTCAAAGGGATTGAAGCGGACCAGATCCCCGGGATTAGCGGGAGAGGCCATGTGGCGAGGGCACGACGCCCAAATAAAGGTCCGGGCTGAGATTAAGCAAACGATCCCGGTCTTCGGGGTCAAGACCCAGCGTAGCAATAAATTGTTGCAGACTTTCGCGATCCAGGCGCTGCCCGGTGCGGGTCAGCTCCTTGAGTTTTTCGTAAGGAGTCTCGATGCCCCGGGCCCGTAACAATGTTTGAATTCCTTCGGCGAGCACAGCCCAGTTTTGGTCTAAATCGGCGGCCAAGGCTGAAGGATCGGGCTTGATTTTGGAAAGGCCTTTGGTAAGGGAGTGCAAAGCCAATAGGGTGTGGCCCAGCGGCACGCCCAAATTGCGTAGCACGGTGCTGTCACTCAAGTCTCTTTGAAGGCGGGACACCGGAAGTTTCTCGGCTAAATGACCCAAAAGGGCGTTGGAAAGGCCCAGATTTCCCTCCGCGTTCTCAAAATCAATAGGGTTGACTTTGTGAGGCATGGCGGAACTGCCCACCTGGCCTTGGCGGATTTCCTGATGAAAGTAGCCCATCGAAATGTATTGCCAGAGATCACGGCACAGATCCAACAAGATGACTTGGATGCGTATCATGTTATGACAAAAAGCCGCCAGGTAATCGTAGTGTTCAATTTGGGTGGTGTAACGATAGCGCGTCAGCCCAAGGGTATCTTGGACAAATCGATCGGCAAAAGCTGGCCAGTCCGTTTGGGGCCAGACCAAATGATGGGCGTTGAAATTCCCGGTAGCTCCCCCGAATTTGGCTCCAACAGGAACATCGTGCAGCATTTTTAGTTGACGTTCCAATCGTTCCACCCAGACCAAAAACTCTTTGCCCAGGCGAGTCGGGGATGCCGGTTGTCCATGGGTTCTTGCCAACATGGGTAAATCCAACCACTCCAGGGCAAGGTTTCGAAGTTTATGAAGGAGTTGCTCAAGGGCGGGTACGATGACCACCTGGCGGGCATCCCGTAACGACATGGGGACGGCTGTGTGGTTAATGTCCTGGGAAGTCAGTCCAAAATGCACCCATTCTTTGAGGGCTGCGCCCCCGTTTTCTTCCAAACAACCCTTCATCCAATATTCCATGGCTTTGATATCGTGCAGAGTGGTTTGTTCGATTTCTTTGATGCGCTGGGCATCGTCGACCCCAAAGGCACGAAAGCGCTGGTCAAGATCTTGACGGACCTTGGGATCGATGACGGGACCTCCCACCAAGTTGGCATCGCAGAGGGCCTGCAAATACAGCCATTCAACCAAAACCCGGTATTTGAAAAGGGCCCATTCCGAAAAGTAATTCCCCAAAACGGCGGTTTGGCTTTGGTACCGTCCATCCAAAGGAGACAAGGCGGTCAGGGCAAGGGAGTTCGTGGACATCAAGGTTGGGTATTCAGAATAACTTTGCAAAAATAGCGTTTTGCAGTCTAAATCACGGATCATGACCCGGTTTAATCGTCCTAATCAAGCCCTCAGTGCAGGACGGCGTGTCCTATGGAGCCTGATTCTGGGCTGGGGAACCATTCTTGGAAGCGCCAAGGCCCAGGCGCCGGTTCAATCGAGACCCATGGAGCTTCCGGCTTACATAGACAGCAACGGGGATACGGTCCCGGTGGCCTTTTTGCCCCATGTGGATGTCCGCGACAAGCGGGTCTTTCGATCGGCTGCTGACAAAAAGCGCTTCGATCGACTCTATTGGAATGTTATGAAAGTTTATCCCCTCGCCAAAGCCGCAGGGAAGCAACTCAACGATTTGGAAGTGGAACTCCAGACCATTCCTGAAATTCAACATCGAACCTATTGCAAGAAATTGGAGACCTCCCTCAAGAAGCAATACAAAAAGCAGCTGATGGATCTGACCGTTACCCAGGGTCGTCTCTTAATCAAATTAGTGGATCGGGAAACCGCTCGAACTTCCTATTCGATCGTTCGGGAATTTAGGGGGTCCTTTCAGGCCTTTATGTGGCAAAGTCTGGCCCTCCTTTTTGGGACCAGCCTCAAATCCACCTATGAATTGCAAGAAGACAGGGATATTGAATTGATCCTGATGATGATCGAAGGCCAGGCTTATTCGGTTCCCTACAAATTCCAAAACACCACCAAACCATGAACCCAAAACCATTGACTCCAGCCTGCGATTGGCTGGTTTTTGCAGCCCATCCGGACGATGCCGAACTGGGGATGGGGGGTACCCTCCTCAAAGCACGAGATCGCGGTTTTGATGTGGTCATGGTTGATTGGACCCGTGGTGAATTGGGTACCCGAGGAACGGCTGAAACCAGGGCCGCCGAGGCCCTAGCTGCGTCGCGCTTGTTGGGTTTGAGGGAACGCCTCAACCTCGATTTAGGGGATGGCTATTTTGAAGGAACCCCGGAACTACTGCACACCTTGGTGCGCTGCATACGTCGGTTTAGACCGAGGGTGGTTTGGGGGAATGCGGTATCGGACCGGCATCCCGATCATGGTCGGGCTTCCGCCTTGTTGGGCAGGGCGGTTTTTTTGAGTGGCTTGCTCAAAGTTCGAACGGATTGGGAAGGTGAAAACCAAGAACCCTGGGCACCGCACCTGGTGGCCCATTATATCCAAGACCATTACCATGCCCCTTCGTATGTCACCAGTATTTCGGAACAATGGCAGGGCAAGACCGAACTGCTAGCTTGTTATGCTTCCCAATTTCATCAAGAAGGCTCCAGCGAACCGGTCACCCCTATATCCCGACCTGATTTTTTGCCTTTTATCGAAGCCAGAGCTCGGGAAATGGGGCGTTTGATCGGAGCAGAATTTGGAGAAGGCTTTAGGATGGCGCGACCTCTCTGCCAACGGGATATGCCTTATTTACTCTAGTTAATTTACGCATCAAACCCCCGTGGGTCCGCGATAGGGTTTTTCAAAACGAGGGTCCAGAAGCGAAGACCAAATCACCGCCTTTTTCCAATCTTCGGTCGTTTTTGGTCGAAGATCGGACTCGGGTTTTTCCAAAGCATCGGGCTCTGAGGGCTGGATTCGGGTTGTGGACTGGATGGCTGGACCTGTCTTTGGGGCCTGAATGCGGTTATTTGGCATCTGAGCGCTTTGATTGGAGGCCTTGACAGGGGGGTTGGGTGAGGGCGGTGTCCAAACCGGCGGGGAAGGGGCCTGCTGAGTCGATGGGGTGGAACGCCTACTCCAGAGGGCGTACAAAACGGCCCCCAAAACATAGACGACGGTGGATAAGTCCATAGGAATGTGGGCATAAAAGTAGAGGGTATCGGGTTAAGTTTGTAACCCCGCGTTTAGCGCGGTTCGAAAACAATACGATACTGAAAATATGCGACTTACGGAAATTGAGGTCAAGGGTTTTAAGAGTTTTGGGGATCGGGTCTTGGTGCGTTTCAAGGAAGGGGTCACCGGGATAGTCGGACCCAATGGGAGCGGTAAGTCCAATGTCGTGGACGCCATCCGATGGGTATTGGGCGAACAAAAATCCCGTATGCTCCGTTCCGACAAGATGGATGGGGTGATTTTTAACGGCACCAACAACCGCAAACAAGCAGCTTTGGCCGAGGTTCGGTTGACTTTTGATAACCACAAGGGCATCCTGCCCTCCGAATACCGCGAAGTGACCATTGGGCGCCGCTTGTACCGTTCCGGAGAAAGTGAGTACCTTTTGAACGGGGTCACTTGCCGCCTCAAAGACATCACCAATCTCTTTTTGGATACCGGTATTGGCAGCGATTCCTATGCCATTATCGAGCTCAAGATGATTGACGAGATCCTTAACGACAAGGATCATTCCCGCCGTGATTTGTTTGAAGAGGCCACAGGGGTCTCCAAATACAAAATCCGCAAGAAAGAAACCATGGCTCGTTTGGAGGATGCCGAAGCCGACCTGTCTCGGGTTGAGGATATTCTTTTTGAGATCGACCGTTCCATGAAGCAATTGCAAAACCAGGCCCGCAAAGCGGAACAGGTTCAGCAACTCAAGGAGGATTACCGGGTGGCTGCCATGGAATGGGCTTGGCATCAATTGCAAGGTTGGCAGAAACAGTGGCAAGAAGGCAGTGTTCAGGAAGGGGATTTGGGATCCGAAAAAAGCCGGTTGGATCAGGATTTGCAAGATACCGAGGCCAAACTGAGCGCTGGTAAGGCCCGAATGACCGATGCCGAACAAAACCTCAGCAACGCTCGTTCGGTCTTGCAGGATGTTTCCAACCGCCTACGTTCCCTGGAATCGCAACAACAATTGCAACAGGAACGTCTCCGGCATTTATTGGACAAAATCCAATCCCTGGAGCAACAAAAAGCCAACGACCGGGAACAACAAGAAGAGCAAAAAACTCGTTTGGAAGACCTCCAAAATCAGTGGGCCTCTTGTTCACAGAATCTTGACGAGGCATCGGCTGCGGTTGCCGAAGTGGCCATCCGTTTGCAGGAGGCCGATCACCGAATGCAGGAACAGGATCGGGCTTTTCAGGAAATGCGCAAGCAACAGGATGAACGTCAGGCCAATCGCTATGCCTTGGAAAGCAGTGCCCATGTTTTGGAAGCCCAAATCAAGGCCCTCGATTCCGAGAAAGATCGAATTCAAACGGAGACCCAGAACCGCAAAGATGAATTCTCCAAGCTGGAAACCTTGGTCGCCACCTTGGCGGAGGAGGTGCAGAAGATGGAGGCCGGGGTTCAGGAATTGGAAGCTTATCAAGAGGATCACCAAAAACAAACCCAGGCTTGTCAGCAGGAATTGCAAAGCCTTCGCCCCGCCGTTGCGGAAGCCGCGCGTCGTTTGGACCGCAAGAGCAACGAGGCCCAACTTTTGGCCGAACTGGTCCAAAACATGGAGGGTTACCCCGAATCGTTGCGATACCTGCGGGATCACCAGGATTGGGCCCGCACCGCTCCACTTCTTGGAGATATTCTGCACGTTGAGGCCCTATACCGCCCGTTGATCGAACGGGTTTTGGAGCCTTACTTGAGTTATTACGTGGTCAAATCCTACGACGAAGCCCGTTCTGGAATCCGATTGTTGACCGATGCGGGCATGGGCAAAGCATCCTTCTTTGTGATGGAAGCCTATCGAGGACTCAGCGAACAAGGACCCAGCCCCATGAAGGCGCCCGAAGGGACCGTTGCTGCGCTTGGGTTGGTCGAAATCCCGAAGGATTATCGCATTCTCTGCGAGCACCTATTGGGTCGGGTCTACATTCAAACCGAAGGCGCGACGGAATGGTCCTTTGGTGAATGGAAGGATCGTTACCCCGGGACCCTGCTCGTCACCTCCAATGGGAATTGTTACGGCGATGGTCGCTGGCTGACGGGTGGTTCCATGGGTCTGTTTGAAGGCAAAAAGTTAGGCCGCAAGCGGAACCTGGATCAGTTGCTCGAAGAGGTCGAAACCGAAAAAGCGGAACTTCTCAACCTTCAAAATCGCTTGCAAATCCTTCAGGAAACCGAGGCAACATTGCGGGCCTCCTCCAAAGAATCCCAGCTCAACAACAGTCGTGCGGCTTTGTTACGCAAAAGCTCCGAATCGGCTCAGGTCCAGGCCCGGCATGAACAAATGGTCCGTGCCTTGGCCCAGTCTTCCGATCGGAACCGGGTGATTGATGAGCAAAAACAAACCATGCAGGAAGAATGGGCGACGCTCCAACCTCGGGTCGAAGCGATTCTGGTGGAACTCAACGAAGGCAGCCAAAATCTGGCGTCTATGCAAGAGGAATGGTCGGTGCGCAAGGCTGTTTACCAAGGGGTTCGGGAAGAATACACCGGGATCACCAAGCAAGAATTGCATTGGGTGAACCAAAAAGCCAATATGGAAACCCAGATGGATTTTCGCCGTGGCCAAATGGAATTGTTACAAAACCGATTGGAACAGGCGGAGATCTCCGTGAAGGAATTGAAAGATGAACATGCCCGGCTTGCGCAGGAATTGGAGCAAAGCGATGATCGTCGCCCTGCGCTCTTGTTGGAGGAGGCCGGGGCCCAAGAGTCCATGAACCAGGCCGAGGCTGATTTCTTCGGTGCCAGGGGGGAACAGGACAGCCTGGAGGAGCATGTGAGGCAATTGCACCGTCAGCGGGAAATGAACGACCAATTGCTCAGTCAACGCAAACAGTTGGTGCTGACCGTTCAAATGGAAATCAAAGCACTGAGGGAGCGCTGGGCCTTGGAGTTCGACAGCGACCCCGATATCCTGGATTCCATGGAGGCCCCGGAGCGGGGTGAACATGAATTGGCGGGTCTGGTTCAATCAATGCGCCGAAAGATTGAGAATTTTGGTCCGGTCAACCCGATGGCCTTGGAAGCCTTTGCAGAAGTGGAACAAAGGCATGTCTTTATAACCGCCCAAAAGGCTGATTTGGTGCAGGCCCGGGAAGCCTTGTTGCAAACCATCGAAGAAATTGATCTCAAAGCCACCGAGCGATTCTTGGAAGGTTTTTCAACCATTCGTGAACATTTCATCGAAGTTTTCCGCTCCTTGTTCACCGCCGAAGACGATTGCGATTTGATCCTGAGCCATCCCGAAATGCCCTTGGAATCTTCCATTCAAATCATGGCCAAGCCCAAAGGCAAAAAGCCACAATCCGTCAATCAGTTATCGGGTGGGGAGAAGACATTGACCGTTACCGCCTTGCTATTTGCTATCTATCTGTACAAGCCAGCGCCTTTTTGCATTTTTGATGAGGTGGATGCGCCGTTGGACGATGTGAACATTGACAAATTCAACCGCATGATTCGCCGTTTCTCCAAGGACTCTCAATTCATTATTGTGACCCATAACAAGCGCACCATGGAGACCACCGACCTCATGTACGGGGTGACCATGGTCGAGCAGGGTGTGAGCCGGGTGGTTCCGGTGGATTTTTCGAACCTGAACGAGTACGTCCCTGCCGATCAGGCCGCCGTGCCTGCGTAGGACCAGCCTGTGTTAGGAGAATTTAATGTTACGATCCACCGTGCGTTGGGCAAAGAAGAAGGCGGCTAGGTAGAGGAGGATCGCGGTTGTGGCCAGCGCCCAGCCGTTGACAAGGGCCCATTCGCTCCATGCCAAGCGCAGGGGGACGGCATCCAAGTAATAGGAACCCGGATCAAGGCCAAACCAACGGTAGCGAATCTGGGTGAACATCAAGATGCCCAGGCCTAGGTTACCGAGCAACCACCCTTTGAGAACCATTCGCATGCCCAGTTGCCAAACAACCAAGGCCAATGGACCGGACCTCAACCCCAGGCTTTGGAGGATTCCCAAGCTATTTTGGCGTTCAAGTAGCAGGATAAACAGGGCGGAGATCAAGTTGACCGCCCCGACACTTGCTAGGAGTATGAGCAAAACCAAACGGTTGGTATCAAAAAAATTCAACCATTCAAAGAGGGAAGGCATTTGATCCTGCAGGGTCAGACATTCCTGTTGCACCGGTAACCTGGTTTCTATACGATCGCGTACCGACGCCATGCGCTCAAAATTTTTTAACTCCAATTCCAGATGACTGCAGCGATCCGGACCCCATCCCAGGATGCGTGACAGAAGGGCCGAGGGCACCAAGGCCACCGGTCGCCCCAATTCGCTTTGCATAGGCATTTCAAAAAGGCCCACCACCCGCAACGAGCGCATTCGCACCGGTTCCTGCATGAAATAAACGGTCAACTTATCTCCAAGTTGGATGTTGAGTTCCCTTGCTACGTCCTTGGGGAGCAGTATTTCTTGGGCGTTTGCTTTGGGCCAGCGAGGTATGGGCCCTTGGACCAGTGTTCCGGCCGGAAAGGGCTGCGGCACCGTGTCCATGCCTTTGAGGAGGAGGCCCTCCATCCCGGCCTTGGTTTGGGCAAGGGCCGGAACCAAGATGACGGGGGAGACGCGCACCACCTCGGGTTCTTGCTCGAGGGTTTGCCGCAGGTCATAATCCAGCTTCAGGGGTTCTCGGTATTCCTGCTCGGTGGTTTGGAGATTCCGGACTTGGAGATGCCCCCAAAATCTCCCCATGCGTTGAGGGATTTCCCATTGAAAGCCGTTGACCACCGCATGCCCCAAGAGATAGAGACAGATTCCGGCCGCCGTACTGAGAACCGCCATGCGTTGGACGGTCCGGGTATGTTGCCCGGCTTGGGCCCCTGTGAGGGTTCTGCTCAGAAGTTTTCGTAATTCCGGGGACCAAGCCATAGATTTGTCAAAAGTATGCGATTCTCACTCCAAATAAGGCGGACCTTGGCGGCGATGCGAGTGACCTTTTTGGTGTGGTTTGCAATGATATGCACCGTTCAAGCGACGGAAAATGGCCCTGCCACGGAGGGGTATCCTTCGGTGGCCAACCGATGGCCGGAGTGGAAGCATCATGTGGAAGGGAAGCGGGTGGGGTTGGTTTTGCATCAAAGTTCCACGGTCAGGGGTCGCCTTTTGGCCGATGTTATGTTGGAGGATGGGATCAAGGTACAGGCCTTGTTTGTGCCCGAACACGGACTTCGGGGGGAGGCCGATGCCGGTGCCCAAGTGGCCGATACCTTGGACCCCAAGACCTCCCTGCCGGTTTATTCGTTGTACGGTCAACGAAAGGCCCCGAGCCTGCAACAACTTCAGGATCTGGACATGCTGGTTTTTGATTTGCAAGATGTGGGCGTTCGTTTCTACACCTACCTAAGCACTTTGCATTATGTTATGCAGGCCTGTGCCTTGGCAGGCACTCCTTTGTTGGTTTTGGATCGTCCCAATGTGAATGATTACACGGTGGATGGCCCTGTTTTGGACACGGCCTATCGTTCGTTTGTAGGAATGCATCCCATACCGGTTTTGCACGGGATGACCTTGGGGGAATTGGCCGGTATGATCAAAGGCCAGGGTTGGATCACGCAGGCCGAGTCCCTTCGTTTGACGGTCCTACCCATGATGGGTTACCGCAAGGGTCTTCGCTTGCAGCCTGAGCGCCCTCCGTCCCCCAACCTTCGAGATTCCATCGCATTGGCTTGGTATCCGACCCTCTGTTTTTTTGAGGCTTGTCCCGTATCGATAGGGCGCGGCACATCTCAGCCGTTTGGCTTGGTCGGGAGTCCTTGGTACCGAAACGGAGATACCTGTTTTGTGCCGCGTCCGCTGAAAGGCCGATCCCAAAACCCTGTTTTGAACGGCCGTATATGCTGCGGTTTTCGCGTGGATCGATGGCCCCAAGGCCCGTTGGACGGCCCGGGAATCCACCTCCCCTTGTTAAATGAATTTTGGTTGGCTTTTGAAAAGTCGTACCGTGAAGGTTCCGCACCGAATTCAATTTATTCGGAATCCAAATCCAAATCGAAGGGTCGGAAACAATCCGCTGCCGAGGTTTTTTTTCAACCCTTCTTTGATAAACTAGCGGGGGGACCTGCGTTGCGTTTACAATTGCAAAAGCATACATCGGTTCGAAAGATTCGTCGCAGTTGGCAGCCCGCCTTGCAGCGATTTGAATCCCAACGCAAGCCCTATCTCCTCTATCCGAATCCTTTGACGCCATGAGATTTGTTTTTTACGGAACGCCCGATTTTGCTGCCGTGACTTTGAGGATTTTGCTGGAACAGGGGTGTCGTCCGTTGGCGGTGGTCACATCCCCTGATCGGGCCTCGGGAAGGGGTCTGCGCACCGTTGACACCCCGGTCAAGGCCTTGGCTTTGGAACAGGGAATTCCTGTTTGGCAGCCGGAAAACCTCCTGGATCTTGATTTTCTTGAAGCGTTGAGGAAATTGAATCCGGATTTTCAGTTGGTGGTGGCTTTTCGGAAGCTTCCGTCGGAGGTTTGGGATGGGTTTTGTTACGGAACCTGGAACCTGCATGCTTCGTTGCTGCCGGATTTGCGAGGTGCGGCCCCTCTTCATTGGGCGCTTCGATGGGGCTATACCCAAACGGGTTTGACGGTTTTTCGGATCAACAACCGCATTGATACCGGGGATATGCTCTGTCAAGAAAGTCTGGAGATTCCCATCGCATGGAATGCAGGGGATTTGCACGATGCCATGGCCGAGGCGGGTGGACATCTCTTGGTTCAGGCGGCTCGTCGTATCGCGTCCGGTGATCTTCGGACCGTGGCCCAGCCAACGGGACAGCCGTTACGCTCGGCTCCCAAAATTTCCAAAGAAGATTCGGTCATGGATTGGAACAGGCCATCGGAGGAGTTGTTTCATTTTGTCCGGGCCTTTGCCCCGGCACCGGGTGCAAGAACAGTCCTTGGTCAAAGGCAGTGGATCGTCCTCCAAGGAGCTCTCACGAGCCCCGAACCCAACGATTTGGTGCCTGCAGAACCGTCACCACTTCCAGGGACCTTGAAGGTCCAGGGGGGTCGATGCTGGGCACGCGCGTTGGATGGTTGGTTGGAAATTTTGGTGATCAAACCCCAAAACGGGAAAGCGATGGCGATGGAAGCTTTTTTGAGGGGCCAAGCGCCTTTGGACGGACAAGTTCTGGGCTAAAGACCGGTGAGGGCTTTATTGGCCGCATCCACCATTTCATCCTCGGGTTGACGGGGGAGGAGGTTTCCGTTCCAATGCGAAACCCTTTGGACCCCCCGAATGGAATTGGTGAGCCAAAGTGAGGAACAATCCATGAGATCCGTGGGTGGTTCCTGAATCCTTTCGACTTGATGGCCATGTTTTCCCAAAAATTCGACCAAAAATTCAGCGCAGAGCCCCGGTAGACAACCGCTGTTCCAATCGGGAGTATAACAACGGCCCTCTTTCCAATAAAACAGATTCGATCGACTGCTTTCAATCAGCCCACCTTGGGGTGACCTGAGCAAAGCGTCGTCCCAGCCTTGGTTGATGGCAAATTTTTCGGCCAGGATATAGGGCAGCGCGGACATGCTTTTGATATCGGGCAGCAAAGGCGGGCATTTGATCAAGGGGGAGGCACCAAGCCGCAAGACTGTATCGGATTGGGACAAAGGACTTTCGTCAAAATTCTCCAATTCGGTACGCCAATCCGCGCTGGAACCATCGGGTCGGTAGCCACGTCCATTTTGCCGCCAAATCAAGGTCCGAAAGCGGCCGTAGACGGGTTGGCCTTGGTCATGCCAGGCCCGCAAAGCGAAATCTTCCCAATCCGAGCCACCTTGCCAGGGAAGGTCCAAGCCCATAACACGGGCCGCATAGCGCATGCGTTCCAGGTGCTCTTGGGCCCAAACGAGGCGACCGTTGACAAGCAAGGCCGTATCAAAAAAACCATCGCCGTATCGGACTCCGCGATGAAGGTCTGTTAACACGTGGTTGTCAAGCACCTTCAAAGGTATTAATTTAGGCTTTGTTTCAATCCCCCCTTTTGTTATGAATGCCCAGCGTATCACCACCCTTGGTCAATTTATCATCGAGCGTCAGGCCGAATTTCCTTATTCCAAAGGTCAGTTGTCTCGATTGTTACGGGATATCGGGATTGCCTCCAAAATCGTGAACCGAGAAGTGAACAAAGCGGGTCTGGTAAATATCCTGGGCGATACCGGCGAAACCAATATCCAAGGCGAGACGGTCAAAAAATTGGATCTCTTCGCCAATGAGCAATTCAAGGCAGCCCTCAAAGCCGGGGGTGAATGCTGCGTTTTTGCGTCCGAAGAGGACGATGAAATCACCACCATTGAGGGTGCTGTTTCGGCCGATGCCAAATACGCCGTTTTGATGGACCCCTTGGATGGGTCCTCGAATATTGATGTGAATGTTTCGGTGGGAACTATTTTTTCGATTTATCGTCGGGTTTCTCAGGAGGGTCCCGGTCTTCTGAGTGACTGCCTCCAAAAAGGAATGCATCAGGTCGCCGCGGGTTACGTCGTCTATGGTTCGTCCACCATGTTGGTCTATACCACCGGTCACGGTGTGAATGGATTTACCCTGGATCCCTCCATCGGTGAATTTTGTCTGTCCCACCCTGATATGCGGATTCCCGAACAAGGTTTTATTTACTCGGTCAACGAAGGGAATTACATCCACTTTCCTCAGGGCATTAAACAATACATCAAGTATTGCCAGGCCTACGACGAAACCACATCGCGTCCCTACAATTCCCGCTACATTGGTTCCATGGTTGCTGACTTTCATCGCAATCTGCTCAAAGGCGGGGTCTTTATTTACCCAGCAACCGGGAAGGCGCCCAAAGGAAAGCTACGTTTGGGTTACGAATGCAATCCCATGGCCTTTATCGTGGAACAGGCCGGTGGGAAGGCGAGCGATGGCAAAAATCGCATCTTGGAATTGGAATCAACGGACTTGCATCAGCGAACGCCGGTTGTTTTGGGTTCTCGCCGGATGGTCGAAAAAGTGGAGTCTTTCCTTAGGGAGTTTCCTGATCCAGGGTCTTTTTGAGTTCGACCAATCCCGCCCGCAGGCTCAGGAGTCGTTCTTTGATGCTGAGGGTTTCAGGAACTTTGTGACCTTTTTCGTTGAGATGGGCCAGGGCCCCTTTGATCGTAAAGCGCCTTTCTTTGAGCAGGTATTGAATCTGACGCAAAAGTTCAAGGTCTTTTTCGGTGTACATCCGGTTCCCTTTGCGGTTCTTTTTGGGTTGAAGCATCGGGAATTCGGTTTCCCAATAGCGCAACAAGGAGGGGTTGAGGCCAAGCGAGTCGGCTACTTCCCGGATATTGTAATAAAGCTTGAGGGGGGTGGTTTTTTCCTGGTCCATTAGTCCAACGATTGGTTGGCACTCGAGGCCTTGGCAAGGAGCTCCTGGTGCTGCGCGGGGTTTAAGTCATTAAATATAAAGTAAACGGGGTCCACTTTGCGTCCGTTTTTGTGGACTTCGTAATGGAGGTGGGGTCCGGTGCTTTTTCCGGTATTGCCGAGGCGGGCGATCACTTGCCCACGCTTGACTTTTTGGCCGGGACGTACCTCAAAGCGTGAGAGGTGGGCGTACAGGGTTTGGTAACCATACCCATGGTCCAGCAGAAGGTAATTTCCGTACCCGCGGTCCATACGTACCAATTCCTTGACGGTTCCGTTGCCGGTTGCATAAACGGGGCTGTGCATGGGGGCCGTGAAATCCAGGCCTTCGTGGAATTTCACGGTTTTGTAGATGGGATCCATGCGGTAACCGTAGCCCGAAACGGGCTCCCCGCGCCTTCGGCCGCTCATCGCCATGGGCTGTATGGCCGGCATCGCCTCCAAAAGGCGATTTTTTTGGCGAATCAGGGTTCCCAATTCCTTGTACGAGGTGGCTTGATCCAAGAGGGTCCGGGTTAGCCCCTCCGTTTTGAGGGCCGTTGTGGCCATGAGAGCCCCGTATTGATAGGTCGCCAGGTAGGAATAGGCATTGATATCGGCTTTGTTGGGGGCCGCTGCCTCGCGGAGAGGCTCCGCCTCAAAAATGACCCTGTAAATATTGCGGTCTCGCTGTTCCAGTTCGGTGACGACCGAGCGCATGAGGTCCAGACGGCGGTCCAGGGCCTGGTAACGCCATTCCATTTCGGCCAATTCTTCCTTGAGTTGCTTCTCTTTGGGGGAGTCCAAAAAGGTATAAGCCAGGGAAATAACCATTACCGATGAGACCACGGCCGCCGAAAAGTAACCCAAGAGCACAAGCAAGCGCTTGTGCCAAGGTTGACGAACCTGTTCAAAGACAAGCTTGACAGGATTGAATTCGTAACGCAGACGAGCCATTTGCTCAAAATTAAGTAATTTCGGGCCTTAACACGAACAGAGAAATGCGTATGAAGGCCGGAGAAGTCAGACAAGTTTTTTTGGATTTTTTTGCATCCAAAGGGCATCATATTGCCCAACCATCTTCCTTGATCGTTCAGGGCGATCCGACGCTTTTGTTTACCAATGCGGGGATGAACCCCTTCAAGGATTTGTTTTTGGGGAATAGAACCCCGGATTTTCGACGGGTGGCGGATACCCAACCCTGCCTACGGGTATCGGGCAAACACAACGACCTGGAAGATGTAGGCAAGGATACCTATCATCACACGCTGTTTGAGATGCTGGGCAATTGGTCCTTTGGGGATTACTTCAAAGAGGAAGCCATTGCTTGGGCATGGGAATTGTTGACCGGCCCCTATGGTTTGTCCAAGGACAGGTTGTATGTCACTTATTTTGAGGGGGATGCCACCGAGGGATTGGAAGCGGATCATCAGGCCAAGAATTTTTGGAAACAATGGATTGCGGAGGATCGCATTTTGCCTGGTAACAAAAAAGACAATTTTTGGGAAATGGGGGATACCGGTCCTTGCGGCCCTTGTTCCGAAATCCACATGGATTTGCGGAGTGAGGAAGAACGCAAAGTGCTGGACGCAAGGGAATTGGTTAATAGAGACCACCCCCAAGTGATTGAGCTCTGGAACCTGGTCTTTATGGAATTTCAGCGCATGGCCGATGGTCGATTGCAGGCATTGCCCGCTCGTCACGTGGATACGGGCATGGGGTTTGAGCGCCTCTGTAGGGCCGTTGCCGGTGCCTCCAGCAATTACGATACCGATGTTTTCATTCCCCTAATTCGCCAAATCGAAGCTTGCTCAGGTCACCGTTACGGGGCTGGCAACGAGGCGGTGGATATCGCGATGCGGGTGGTGGCTGACCACATGCGGGCGGTATGCTTGGTGATCGCCGATGGGCAATTGCCCTCCAATGCCAAAGCAGGTTATGTCTGTCGCCGCATTCTGCGCCGGGCCATTCGGTACGGCTATACCTACCTGGGTTTTGAAGAACCAACCTTGCACCGATTGGTGGACACGGTGGTTGCTAGTTTGGGAGACGTATTGCCCCAATTGATCCGCGAAAAAGCACTCATTACGCAGACCTTGCAGGCCGAGGAAACGAATTTTTTGCGCACCTTGGCCAAAGGACTGCAGCGCATGGACCTTTGGATGTCTGCCCATTCTTCGCAAAATGTGGTCCCTCAGGGGATCCAAATGGACGGGGAGACTGCGTTCGAGTTGTTTGATACGTACGGGTTCCCACCTGATTTGATTGCTTTGGTACTGACCGAAAAAGGATTTGGGATGGACCAAGCCGGATTTGAGAAAGCCATGCAGGTTCAGCGGGAACGTTCCCGTTCGGCCACTCGTCTTGTAGCCGGTGATTGGGAATGGATGGAATGGACGGAAGGAGACACGGCACTCGAATCGCAATTTGTTGGCTACGATCTACTTGAGTGTTCGAGCCGCTTGCTTCGGCAGCGGTTGGTTCGCAGCGGCGAGGCCGAACAAGCCCAGGTGGTTTTGGAGGTTACGCCTTTTTATGCCGAATCCGGTGGGCAAATAGGGGATACGGGGCGTTTGATTGGTGAGGACGGCGAGGTCTTGGAAGTCCTGGATGTCTTCAAAGAGAACCATGTTTGGATCCACCAGGTGAACCAATTGCCATCCCATCCCGAACAATCGTTCAGGGCTGTTGTGGATGCCCAGCGTCGGCAAAACACCAGCGCTCATCACAGTGCGACGCATTTATTGCATACCGCCCTGCGCCATCACCTCGGTCAACATGTTCAGCAAAAAGGCTCCCTGGTTTCGCCTCACCAATTGCGCTTTGACTTTGCTCATACGGGCCGTGTTACAGAACAACAGATGCAGGCGATCGTTGAGGAGGTTAACGACGCTGTACGCAAAGCTATGCCGTTGGTAGAATCGCGTAATGTGCCGATTAGCGAGGCCATGGAAAAGGGGGCCACCGCCCTCTTCGGTGAAAAATACGGGGACTCGGTGCGGGTTGTATCGTTTGGTGGGACCTATTCAATGGAATTGTGCGGTGGAACCCATGTGGAACATACCGGCCGCATTGGTTTCTTTCGGGTGGTTTCCGAAAGTGCGGTGGCCTCAGGAATCCGACGTATCGAAGCCGTCTGCGGAACCTACGCCGAGGCATGGGTCGAGGAACGTCTGCAATTGCTGGAACAAATCAAAGGCCTTTTCAAGAATCCGGTGGACCTTTTGGCCCAGGCAGGCAAAAGCCTCGAGGAATTGGGGCAATTGCGCAAAAAAATGGACGAATTGGACCAAAAAAAGGCCGATTCCTTGGTCCAAGAGGCCTTGAAGGCCTTCGAATCGCAGGGCGGTGGTTTTCCGGTTTTGGTCCAGGTCTGCGATGTCCGCAAGTCCGATTCCCTCAAATCGATGGCAACCAAACTCCGAGCCCACGACCCACAGGCGGTGGTGCTATTGGGGGCCTTGGTTGAAGATCGTTTCTATGTCTGCCTTGCCATGGGCGAAGATGCTTCCAAAACAAACAACGCCGGTCAAATTCTTCGCGTCTTGTTAGCCTCGATGGGGGGGCAAGGAGGAGGTCAGCCCCATTTGGCTATGGGGAGTGCGACCTTGTCACCTTCCTCCGTTCCGCCAACGGTCGAATCCCTTCGATTGGCTTTGGATCGGGCCTTGCATTCGTTGAATTAGCCATTAATCCAAGATGATGAATGATGTTATAACCAAGTACGAATTGGTGGTGGGATTGGAGGTGCACGCGCAGCTAAGGACCCAATCCAAGGCATTTTGCAGCGATAGCACCGACTTTGGGGCTCTGCCTAACACCCTTTTGTCGCCCATTTCGATGGGCCATCCCGGGACTTTGCCACGATTTAATGGTCAGGTTTTGGAGTACGGAATCCTGCTTGGGTTGGCGATGAATTGCAAAATTCGGGAATACAACGAATTTGCACGCAAGAATTATTTCTACGCGGACTTGCCCAAAGGCTACCAGATCACCCAGCATCTGACCCCTTTGGCTTACGGCGGATACCTGGACCTTGAATGCGAGGAAGGGAAGAACCGAAGGGTGGGCATCACCCGGATTCACATGGAGGAAGACGCGGGCAAGAGCATCCACGATCAGGATCCGCTGGATACTCTGGTGGATTTGAATCGCTGCGGCGTTCCCCTGCTCGAAATCGTTTCGGAGCCCGATCTGCGCACAGCTCGCGAGGCCTACCTGTATTTACAAGAAATTCGTCGATTGGTTCGCTACCTAGAAATCTGCGACGGCAACATGGAAGAAGGTTCTCTCCGGTGCGATGCCAACATTTCGGTGCGGCCCGTGGGTTCGACCGAGTTTGGAGCCAAGGTGGAAGTCAAGAACATGAACTCAATGCGCCACGTTCAGAAGGCCATCGAATACGAATACCAGCGTCAATGCGAAGCCGTCGAAAGAGGGGAACGCATCGTTTCCGAGACCCGTTCTTTTGATCCCCAGGCCCAAAACACCTTTGCGCTTCGTTCCAAAGAAGCTGCCAACGATTATCGGTATTTTCCTGAACCGGATTTGCCACCCATCCTGGTGACCCCATCGGTGATCGAAGGGATTCAATCCAAAATGCCCCCCTTGCCGGCAGCCTTGATGGCTCAATTCACCCAAGAGCTGGGGCTTAGTGCCTACGATGCAGGGGTCTTGTGCGACCAAAAAGAACTGGCCCTTTGGTTTCTAACCTTGATTTCGGGGACGAATCACACCAAACAAGC
The DNA here is from genome assembly GCA_027485465.1 of Bacteroidota bacterium. GTDB lineage: Bacteria > Bacteroidota > Bacteroidia > UBA7662 > UBA7662 > SYHX01. The sequence continues at coordinate 47,733 of JAIXRA010000124.1, forward strand.
GGCCAATTGGACCATGGGTCCGGTCAAAACTTGGCTGAATGCCCGTGCCTTGCCCATTTCAGATTTGCCCATATCAGCGGTCTCCCTCGCTCAATTGATTAATGCGGTTCAGGAGGGTAAACTAAGCCATCACCAGGCGGTGCAGCAGGTATGGCCCGCATGGTTGGAACAACCGAATCGAAACCTGCAGGAACTCCTGAAAGACCTGGGTTTGGAGGGCGGAACCGTTGAGGATGACTTACCTGCGCTGGTCCAAGAAGTCTTGGCTTCCATGCCCGCCAAGGTTCAAGAATACCGGGACGGCAAAAAGGGTCTTTTGGCCTTGTTTATGGGTGAAATCATGAAAAGGACCGGGGGGAGGGCTCAACCGGCCAGGGCTTCGGCGCTGCTCCAAGAGGCCTTAAATTAACCTTGGCTTAACAAGGTCCCCGTGCCTTGTTCCATTACTTCGTGGTGTTATTAACCCCCATTTTGTATGTCCCTATCCGGTTCCTCTAAACCAACAAAAATCCTGGTGGTGGACGATGAACCCGATATTTTGGAAATCGTTTCCTACAATCTTATCAAAGAGGGTTACTCGGTGAAGACGGCCGAAAACGGCCAGGACGCCCTCAAGATCGCTAGGGAATTCATCCCTGATTTGGTCTTGTTGGATGTGATGATGCCCAAGATGGATGGCATGGAAACCTGCAAGCAGCTTCGCATGATTCCATCGTTGAAATCCTGTTTTGTGCTCTTTCTTACGGCGCGCGAAGAGGAGTTTGTGGAAGTGCTTTCGTTTCAAGCCGGGGCCGATGATTTTTTGACCAAGCCTATCAAGCCCCGGGCTTTGCTCAGCCGTATCGAAGCCATTCTGCGTCGCTCTCAGTCCGACTCCACGAACGAAGTGCATCATCGGCTTCAGTTGGGGGATTTGGTGATCGATCGAGAAGCCTACCGGGTTACCCAGGCCGGGCAAACCATTCCATTGGCCCGCAAAGAATTTGAATTGCTCTTTCTCTTGGCATCAAAGCCGGGCAAAGTCTTTACCAGGGATCAAATTTTGGAACAAATCTGGGGATCCGACGTAGTGGTCATCAACCGTACCATCGACGTCCATATTCGCAAACTTCGCGAAAAGCTCGGCGATGCCTACATTAGCACCATCAAGGGCGTAGGCTATAAATTCGAGCTTCTTTGAAGAACCTAACTCCAGTTCAGGTGGCGGGTATCGTATCCGCCGCCGTTTCGGCATTTGTTGCATGGGTGGCCCTGTGGCTGGGTTTGGGTTGGTTGGAGGCTTTGATTCTAAGTGCCGTGGGGGGTGGGGTCGCTTTGGCGGCATCCATTTACCTGTTGAAGTTTTTCTTGTTGGATCAGGTCCGTCAGATCCTTCAAACCATCAAGCTGACCAAATCGAATTTGATGAACGAATCCCCTTCGGGTTTTCTTTCGGATCCCTTGGGTCGAGTGGACGAGGCCGTCTCGCGTTGGAGCAAGGAACAAAATCTAAAACGAGAGGAGCAGGAAAAACTAGAGCGATACCGCAAGGAATTCCTTGGGAATGTATCGCACGAGCTCAAGACCCCGATTTTTAATATTCAGGGCTATATACATACGCTGTTGGACGGGGCCAAGGATGATCCGGCCACCAACCTCAGTTTCCTCCAAAAGGCGGCTCGCTCGGCGGACCGAATGGAGGCCTTGGTCAAAGACTTGTTAACGATCAGTGAATTGGAGTCGGGTTCGGTCCGCATGGAATGGGAAAATTTTGATCTGCATGAATTGTTGCAGGATGTTTTTGATTCGGTTGACCACAAAGCGAGGGGACGTGGGATCCAAATCGAAATCAAAGCGGGTTGCGAGCCACCGTTTGGGGTCCGCGCCGACCGCAAAAAAATCCGACAAGTCCTCGTCAATTTGCTTTCCAATTCGATTCATTACGGCAACGATCAGGGCCTGACCCAAGTGGGGGTTTTTGATATGGGCCAACAATTTTTGATTGAGGTTTCGGACAACGGAATGGGGATCGAGCCCGAACATTTGCCACGACTTTTTGAGCGTTTCTATCGGGTGGACAAAGGCCGCTCCCGTTCCGAAGGGGGAACCGGCTTGGGTTTGGCCATCGTCAAACATATGCTTGAGGTGCACGGGCAGACCATTCATGTGAGGTCTTCTGCGGGAATGGGGTCCACCTTTGGGTTTACGTTGAACAAGGCCCAGACCTAGGTCGGGAGGTTTAGCTTTGCGCCATGAAAAGACCGTCCTTTGAGGACCTGGTTTTGTGGCAGGAAGGGGATCTGTTGGCGGTGAACAAACCGCCCTTGATTGCCACCCTGGACGAAAGAACCCCCGGCCAATCGAGTTTGTTGCGCATGGCGCGGGCCTGGAATCCTGCCTTGACTCCTTGCCATCGTTTGGACAAAGAGACCTCCGGGGTCATGCTTTTTGCAGGCTCCGATGATGCATACCGTTCGGTGGCCATCGCCTTTGAGAAGCGCCAAGTCAACAAGGTGTATCATGCTCTGGTGGGCGGTATTCATCGTTTTGATAACCAAGCCATTGACCTTCCTTTGGGCCAGGGTCGGGATGGCAGCGTCCGGGTTGATTTTCGCACCGGGAAGTCGGCGTTAACCTTTGTGAACAGCCTGGCTTATTTCCGTCATTTTACTTTGCTTGAATGCAGGCCGGTTACCGGTCGAACCCACCAAATTCGGGTTCATCTTGCCTCCCAAAACTGCCTCATCGTCGCCGACCAGGTTTACGGGGGCGAATTTCCTTTGCTTTCGGAGATCAAGGGCCGCAAATACCGAATGTCCAAAAACCAGGAGTTGGAAATTCCCATGATGCGCCGTCTAGCCCTGCATGCCCATGCGGTCGGTATCGACAGTCCAGGGCTTCAAATTCCGGTTATTGAGGCGCCCTATTCCCGTGACTTTGAGGTCTTGTTGCGGTTGTTGGGCAAATACGACTCTTGACGAGGACCCGCAAGGGTCCTTTTATTTTCGGTTCGGGTTGGTTTCGGTTCGGGACTGGCGTAGGAGTCGAAGCCTCGCTTCGGCCTGAAGGAGCTGGGCCTTGAGGCCTTGAATCTTCTTTTCGACTTCGTTCTTCATGAGGTCGGCATTCTTGGATCGTCCAAAAAACCCGAGGTTGTTTTCGAGCAAATCAATTTCCTTGCGCAGGTCGTTGACTTTGTACTGGATTTGGGTCTGCTCGCGGCTGATTTCCTTATCGCCCCCGGGGTTTTGACTCATCTTTTCCAAGCGATTCTGGTATTGAGCATCCCTCTGAGCATCCCGGTCCACCTTGAGACGATCAAACCAAGCGTTGGTCAGTGAACGAAATTGATGCTGCAGGGCTTCTTTTCGATTCATCGGCACAAAACCGATTTCTCCCCAGGTTTTCTGAATTTGCATGAGGTAGGCCAGGTCCTCCGAGGGGTTTCCGGTGCTTTGGTAGGCCGTGAGTTCGGCTACCAAGGCCTCCTTCCGTTGAAGGTTCTCGCTTTGCTTGGATTTTTCTTCGGCAAAGAATTCGTTTTTGCGCGTAAAGAAGGCATCGCAGGCCTGACGAAAACGATTCCAATACTTGTCTGATAGTTTTCGAGGAAGGGCAGGGGCCTCCTTCCATGCTTTTTGGAGATTTACCAGGGCCTGTGTTCCGCCTTTCCAATCCTCGGAACTCTGCCAGGATTCGGCTTCTTTACACCAGATTTCGCGTTGCTGGACAAGGACCTGCATTTCGGCTTTGACCGATTTGAAGTGCAGGAGACGAGCCGAATAAAAGGCATCCAAGCCCGCTTTGAATCGTTTCCAAACAGCTTCCTGCTTGTCCTTGGCAACGGGTCCTGTACTCCGCCAGTCTTGTTGAAGGAGTTCGATGGTATGGGTCAAAGCGTTCCAATTGGGCTTGGAATCGCCCAGGGTTTGAACCAGGATTTCGAGATTCTCGCAGAGTTTGGTTTTGGCTTCCAGGTTTTGGGACCGGATTTGGTCCAATTCTTCAAACTTTCCACGGCGACTTTGAAAGACCCGATCCGAAACATTTTTGAAGCGGTTCCACAAATCCTCGGATTGGTGACGGGGCACTGGTCCAACGGATTTCCATTGTTCGTGCAAAATGGAGAGCTTGACGCCGGCTTGAAGTACATCGGTTTCCAGCAACAACTTTTCGGCTTGTTCGCAGAGGTTGGTCTTGATCTCAAAATTCCTGGACAGGTCCAGTTCCTTGAGCTCACGATTGATTCTCAAATTGTTATAAAATTGATCGTGAAGCCAATGATAGCGATTCCACAATTCCTGTCGTTGATCGGCTGGCACCGGTCCACATTCCTTCCAACGATTTTGGAGGTCCTTGAGTTGGTCGTTCAGGCCCGCTTTGCCTTGCTCTTCTTGCTCTACAATTTGTTGCAATTCATCCAACATCGCTTTTTTGAGAAGCAAGTTGGCCTGCATGATGGCCTCTTTCTCTTGTTTTTCTTGTTGACGCCGGGTTTGGTAACGCTGCCACAAATCCTGGTACAAAAGGAACAATGGCGAATGGGCCACGGGGGTGGCCTCTTGTTCGCCTTCCAGGTTTTCGAGTTCCTGTTGGGCCTTGAGCTTTTGGAACCAATGGTCGATTTGGGCTTTGATCAAGCGAATCTTGGGATGCTCGCCTTCGAGATGGGCTTTTTTGACGGAATCACCCAAATGGGTTAATAGACCTTCGAGGTCCATGGCGTGGTATTCCGGCAAGGCTTCTTCCTCGCGGGGCAAAAGAAGTTCGTCCTCCTCGTCGCCCAAGGCCTCGATGGTTTCTTGGGGTGGGGTGGGCAAGGTGGTCTCTTGCGGGGGTGTGGGCAAGGTGGTCTCTTGCGGGATTTCCGGCGTCGTCAATTCGCCCGAGTTTTCGGGTTGCTGAATTTCAGGTTCCAATTCGTTCATCCTGGCCTGTTTGTACTTTAGGGACTGCAAAATAAGGACCGGCAGGGCTCAAATTTCTTAAGCCACGGTTCAACTAGAAAGGAATGAATCAAAATCAATACGCCCTGGTCGAATGCCCCCGTGACGCCATGCAGGGACTTCGGCATTGGGT
>JAIXRA010000128.1 GCA_027485465.1 Bacteroidota bacterium
GATCAGGGGCATGCAGGGAAGGCTCAGCACCAAGCAACCAAGTGCACCGGGTCCCCGTAGCGGGTCTCGCCAAAAGAAGGTCGGCTCAAAAATCATAGGCTATGAAAGGTTGAACGCAGAATAGGAACAGGAAGCTCGGTTCGTATTTGGGATAGGGTCCAACGACGTTTGGTGTCCTGATAACCCATTCCCACCCCGATCATGCCCGCCCACGGATCGGAAACCAACCAAAAGGACCAACGTGAGTTCGGCTGGTAACCCATAACCCATTCGCTGACCGGTAGCCGACCTGGCACAAAGTGCACACGCAAAGAACCGTTTAAAGCTCTTTGGTGCCAGGTGAGGTGCATTCCACCCTGCCATGCAGGGATAGGTTGGGTGGCTGCCTCTAGATCACGGGATGCATGCCGAATTCGAAAACCACATCGCCACGATGTTGCCAATCGATGCTCTGTACCCAAGCCAAATCCAACCGATTGATTTCTCTCCTTGGGGTTCCACCCGACGGAAAGGTTCATTCCGACTCGATGGCCTTGGAAGCCACGGCTTAATCCCAGACCACCTTGGTAAGAGCCAAGCTCCCACCATCCGTTTCGTAGTATTCGAAGGGTTAACCAATCCCGATTTTTTTGATACCCCAGGCCAAGGGACAAGAAACCCTGTCCAGGCAAATAAGGGAGGTGACGAACCCCCATACAAAAACTAAAATCACTTGGTTCCAAAGGCTGAAGAGCCGGCCAATCGTCCTGACCTGGAATCCATCCGGGTATCGGGGGCTCGCCGTATAGCCCCATGGCATGGGTTGAAGCCGTGCTTTGGCCTTGAAGGAGGACAGGAAAGCACAGCAGGGTCAACAGCCCTAAGGGGAAAACAAAACGCCGCATTTCCCCTGCAAATTGAGAGGGGAAACAACGGTTAATCGTAAGGAAGGGCTTACCAACGCATCAGCGCCGATCCCCAAGTGAACCCGCTTCCAAATGCGGCCATCATGATGAGGTCCCCTTTTTGGATTCGACCTTCATCGAAGGCCTCGCTAAGGGCAATTGGAATACTGGCCGCGGTGGTGTTGCCGTATCGCATAATGTTATTGTAGACCTGGTCTTCCCTGAGCCCTAATTTTTGTTGAATAAATTGTGCAATACGGAGGTTGGCTTGATGGGGAATGAGCAATCGGAGATCTGATGGACTCAACTGATTGGAAGTTAGGGCCTCCTCGATTACCTCGGCAAATCGAATCACCGCATGCTTAAATACAAAATTGCCGTTCATTCTAGGAAAATAGGATACATCATCGGGGTCGTTCCGTTTCATGATTTCTGGAACCCAATCACGGGTGCTGGGTCCCAACAAGGCCAATTCCTCGGCGTGTTCGCCTTGGCTGTGAAGATGGGTTGACAACATGCCTCTTCCGGGTTCATCGGTGCGACCAAGTACGACGGCCCCCGCGCCGTCTCCGAAAATAACGGAGACATTTCGGCCCCTCGTACTCATGTCCAGTCCAGCGGAATGCAATTCGGAACCCACGACCAAAACATGGTTGGCGGCTCCGTTTCGAAGGTATTGATCGGCGATCGACAGGGCATAAACAAATCCCGAGCATTGGTTGCGGATATCGATGGCGCCTATGGTTCGGCATCCCAGGTTGTGCTGCAATTGGACGCCCGGTCCCGGAAAATAGTAATCCGGACTCAGGGTTGCGAAAAGAATTAGATCCACATCCTGTGGGGTCAATCCTGCGGCATCCAGCGCTCTCTTGGCGGCCTCGGTGCCCATGGATGCGGTTGTGTCCACACCGGGTACCGCGTAGCGTCTTTCATGAATGCCGGTGCGTTCGACGATCCAATCGTGGTTGGTATCCATGCGTTCCGCAAGTTCATGGTTGGTGACAACGTTGGAGGGCAGGTAGCGCCCCGTTCCTAAAATGATGCTTTTCATAGCGAAAAATTAGATTCGTTTTCTAAAGATATACCCAAAAAAAATAGCCTGCTTTGGGGCAGGCTATAGGGAAAGGAATGGGGAAGGAACTTTAGTCCTGAAGCGGATCGATCGACACGAAGGAACGGTTTTTTTCACCGCGGGTAAAAACAACGCGACCATCGGCCAACGCGAAAAGCGTATGGTCTTTGCCGATCCCAACATTGCGGCCGGGGTGGTGACGTGTACCGCGCTGGCGGATGATAATATTACCGCTGGCGGCCAATTGGCCACCGAAAATTTTGACACCAAGCCGTTTGCTTTCGGATTCGCGGCCGTTTTTGGAGGAACCTACACCTTTTTTGTGAGCCATGGTTTCGTCAGATAGGGGTTGAAGAAAGGAGGGAGCGGGTGATTACCCAATGGATTCGACTAAAATTTTGGAAAAAGATTGGCGATGGCCGTTCATTTTTTGGTATCCCTTGCGACGCTTTTTCTTGAAAACCAGAACTTTATCGCCTTTGAGGTGATTCAAAACTTTGACTTTCACTTTGGTGTCGGCCAAATAAGGTTGACCAATACGAACTTGGTTGTTGTCTTCGACGAGCATGACAGAGTCAAGCTCGAGTACATCGCCTTCGTTGGCTTGCAGGCGGTGCACATACACCTTCTGTTGGGGGCTAATCTTGAATTGTTGGCCCTGGATATTCACAATCGCAATCATGGAATGGCTGGATTTTGGAGGTGCGAAGATACGGATTACTTGTTTACTTGGGATAATTTATGGCACCAAAATACGCTAAAATGGGTAATTAATCCCGAAAACGGTTGAAAACAGCGGATAGGCCCCCTTGACGATGGGGCCCTGAAGGACCTGGTTTCTCCATTCGTTATCCTTCCACTCGCGGTCGGTCCAACGCCGTAGAACCCAGCGTTCCTCGGGGACAAGGGCCGGATCCCGGACTTTGAGGGCAAAATCAACCCGCAAAACAAAAAAGCCAAAATCGTAGCGAAGTCCGGTGCCTTGGTTAATCGCCAATTGGCTGGCGATTCGTTCAAGGCTAAAATTCCCCAAGCCCCCGTAGCTGCTGTCGTTGAGCGTCCAAATATTACCTGCATCCACAAAAAGAGCCCCTTGAAGGCTGCCTAGTAATTTGAATCGCCATTCCAGGTTGCTTTCGAGACGAACTTCCCCACATTGA
>JAIXRA010000067.1 GCA_027485465.1 Bacteroidota bacterium
ACGGAATGGCGCTTGGCGTTCAAGTATTGCCGAACACCCCCAAAAAACAAAGAGTCGTTGTCGATTTCGTTCCGAAGCATGTGCAAAACCGCTGCTCCCTTTTTGTAGGTAAGCGAGGATGAGAATATTCGGTTCACATTGCTTACGCCAGAAGCCGGCACATACACCGAACCGGTGGTCGCTGAACGAGCGCTGTTATGGGTGTTCGTCATCCAATCCGATGCGGATGCTTGAGATATAACATATTGACGATGAAGGTATTCTCCGTACGAAGCCCAGCCCTCGTTCAGCCAAATATCGTTCCAGGTTGCACAGGTCACCATGTCCCCAAACCATTGGTGGGCTAATTCGTGGGCAATCAAATCCATTCCAAAATTACCCATGGTGCTCATGGTCTGGTGTTCCATCCCGCCTCCCAATGGAGCCATCATGTGGCCGTATTTCTCGTTGCTAAAAGGATACAAAACAAAGAGATTCGAAAAATTCTCGATCATAGGGCCGGTGCTGTTCAGGGCCGTGCGGTTAAAATTCAAGCAAGAAGTCCCGGAGGAATTGCTGGCATTGTAAATCCAATGCTGGATCAACAGAGAATCCCCGGCCATGGCCGCAGGATAGGCCCAGCTTAGGTGCTCGGTATAGTTGGTAACCGCAAAGGCCATGAGGTAAAAAGCCATGGGGTAACGACTTCTCCATTTGAACTTCATTCGGTTGCCGCTCAGGGTATCCACCCCCACCAAAAGGCCTGTCGAAGCCACCTTGTTGGGCGACACGCTGGTTCCGTCAAAAAAAACCGAGTCTATTTTGTCCGCAAGATCCTGTTTGCATGGGAACCAATCCGGAGCCGAGAATGGCTCCGAGAGGGTCCACGTCACATTGACCCCCCAGGTCGGAGACTGGGCGCTGGTAACCCCGCTAAAAAAACCGGAGCTTGGAGGTGTACCTCGGTAATAAACCCGACAGGTCACCGCCATTCCGGCATCCAGGTTCGAGACCAAAGGAATACGCACCACATGATTCAAACGGGATAGAGAGGCCGGTAAATAGGTGGTATTGTTCAAACGAACCGAGTCCACGATCATAAAATCCCGTAGTTCAAACCAAAAAGTATCCATCACCGGGGAGGTCACGACCGACTTGAACATAACGTCCCCACCAACGGTTGTCGAGGTATTGGTGACTTCCAGGTTAAAGTGATAATGATGAATGTCGTAGGTATCCGCACCCCGGTTCAAGGCCGAGCTGCGCTGGGCCGCTTGGTTCAATTGGCGTATACCGGCCTGCCGCTCTTTGAGGGCGGCGCAGCTGTGTTGATCGCCGGTTTTGAGATCCGAGGCCTTGGCGGTGATGACGAGCAGACAAAGGGCGAAAAGTGTCGTTTTGAAAACGGGAAAGTAGCGGAGGTATCGCATGAGAGTCGAAGAAAACATGAATGGTTGAGTTCAAAAATAGGTTATTTTGGCTGTGAGGCCCCACTATCCACTTGTTGAGCCTGGTGCAAGGCCCAAAAACGGCCCTTCAATTCCAACAAGGCGTTGTAGGTGCCGGATTCTACCACCACGCCTCCTTCCAAAACAACAATACGATGGGCAAAACGAAGGGTGGATAAACGATGGGCAATCAGGAGGGCATTCCTTCCTTGGACAAAAGATTCGATGCCCCGTTGAACCATGGCTTCGGTCTTGGAATCGATCGATGCCGTGGCCTCATCCAATATCAAAAGGTCAGGGTCCAAGACCATGGCCCTCATTAAGGCAACCAGCTGACGCTGACCGGCCGAAAGAAGCAAGCCCCGTTCACCAACCGGCGTATCGAGTCCTTGGGGTAGCTTATCCAAAAATTCTTCCAAATTCCAAGAACGAATCCGCGATTCAACGGTGGGTCCGTCCAAACCGGTATTAAGCAATGCAATGTTATCAAGAACTGTGCCGTTAATCAAAAACAATTCCTGAGGCACATAGACCATTCGATGACGTAATTCTTGAAGAGGATAGGCCTCCAAATTTCGCCCATTGATTTCAATGCGGCCGCTGTTGGCATCGTAAAATCGTACGAGCAATTGGGCCAGGGTGGATTTGCCACAGCCACTTCCCCCGACCAACGCCACCACTTCGCCTTGGTTAAGTTCAAGATTTAGTCCTCGAAGGACAGGGCGTTCGGGATCGTACCCAAAATACAGGTCGCTTATTTTGACATGCAAGCCACGACGTCCGTTCTCTGCCTTGGGGAGCCCCGTCCCTGTAGACTCAACCTGCACCTGAACTTCGGCTTCTTCTTCCATCAATGCAAAAACCCTGGAAGCCGCTATAACCCCCATTTGCAAAGAGTTGAATTTGTCAGCCAAAAGTCGAAGCGGCCTAAATAACTGGTTGATATACACCAAAAAAGCCACCAAAACACCCGGGGAAACGTCACCGCTTTCCACACGGACGGCACCGTACCAAACCATAAGACCCATCGCCGCAGCGGTTAATACCTCGACCACGGGAAAAAAAACCGAGTAGTACCAAATGCCGTCCAGATGAGCCTTGGTCAAACGTGCATTCTCCTCTGCAAAGGCCTGGTTCTCTCTTTTTTCCCGGTCAAAGAGCGGGACCAACAACAGATTGCTCAATCGCTCGGCCAAAAATGCGTTAAGCCGGGCCGTGTTGGCACGCACCGAAGTAAAGGAGCCATGGACTTTTTCTTTGAACCACCAGGTCGATCGTAACAACAAAGGCATCACCAAGAGACTGACCACGCTTAGCTGCCAATCCGTGCTGAACATCACCACCAAGACCACCACCAGTTGAAGGACATCCCCGGCCATGGTCAAGAAGCCTTGGGCAAAGAGTTCAGCGATTGCTTCCAAGTCGTTGATCACCCTGCTGGCCAGAGAACCCACCGGCCTCGCTTCATAAAATCCAGGACGGTAGCGACTGAGCTTGGTATACAGGCTTTGGCGCAAGTCCAGAACCACGGATTGCCCTAACTGAACACTAAGGTAACCAAACCCGTAACGGAGCAGGGATTCCAAAACGAGCAGTCCCAAAATGAGCCAGCCCAAACCGGCCAAAGCATCCAGATCTCCGGTGCGCATGGGGCCATCAACGGCCTGTTGAATATACCAGGGCCGCAGGGGGGCCATACCTGCTAGAACCACGGCCAAAACAACCGTGACCACGACCAAGCCGCGGTATTGTAACATCGCCTGCAACAGGCGACGGGTCGGGGCCCAAAGACCTTGTGCGCCTCCCAATTCGTTTGCTTTGGTTGACTTCATGGCTGGAACAAAGGCGGTGCTTCCATGAGAACGGGTTGATCCAAAAGACCTTGGGGGTATTCAACCTTTTCCAAATAGAGCCCGTGAGCCGGGGCTGAACTGCCAGCGGCTGATCGCTTGGCTTCTTGAATCAAGGACTCCATTTGGTCCGCGCTTCGATAGCCCCTTCCGACTTCCATCAGGGTACCGACCACGGCCCGAACCATGTTCCGAAGAAAACGATTGGCCTGCAAAGTCAGGCTCGCTTGGCCGGGCGCCGGAAAGGTCCATTCCGCCCTTCGTAGTTCGCAGAGGTTGTGTTTTTGGCCCCCACCACTGCGGGCGAAAGCCCCAAAATCCCGGGTACCCGGCAATGCGTCGGTGGCTTTGATGACCGCCTCCCAATCGGGTTGCGAGGAAAGCCACCATGAGCGCCCGGCCAAGAGGGGATCCTTGTTCCAATGAACACGATAACAATAGGTTCTTGACAAGGCCGAATAGCGGGCATGCAATGTATTGGGAACCCTGATGAGAGCATGCACCGCCAGGTCCGGCGGAAGCATACGATTAAGTCGTGAAAGCCAGCCATCAAGGTTGGCTTGCCAAGGCAAAGGCTCGTCGTCTTTCAGATCCCAGTGGGCGTAAAAACTTGTGGCGTGCACCCCGGTATCGGTTCGGCCTTGTCCCGTCAGGTAAACATCCTGTCGAGTGTAAACCGACAAGGCTTTTTCGAGGGTTTCCTGAACGGTGATCGCATTCGGTTGTTTTTGCCAACCGTGATAGGCTCCTCCATCGTAGGATAAATGCAAAAAGAACCGAGGCACCGAATTGAAAATTTGGCGCTTAACGACATGCTTCGACCACCAATGCCAGACCCTGTCCGACCCCAACGCACATGGTAGCCAACCCATACGGTGAGCTCTGCGGGTAGCGGTGCAAGGCATGGACCAAGGTCGTGGTAATCCGAGCCCCCGAGCAACCCAAGGGATGGCCCAATGCAATGGCCCCTCCATGAATATTGACTCGTTCCATGGGCAAATCCAATTCGCGTTGGCAGGCCAAGGCCTGCGATGCAAATGCTTCGTTCAATTCAATGAGGCCCAAGTCGTTGGTAGTCAGACCAGCACGAGCGAGTGCCTTGCGGACCGCCGGTACCGGCCCCATGCCCATGATGGCGGGATCGACACCGGCCGCACCAACCGATACCACCCTGGCCAAGGGTTTCAACCCATCCCGACGAACCGCTGTACCAGAGGCTAGAATCAAGCAAGCTGCGCCATCGTTGATGCCCGAAGAATTGCCCGCTGTTACGGTGCCCCCGTTTTTGAAGGCCGGTTTAAGTTGCTCCAAAGCAGCCCGTTCCACGGGACGCGGGTGCTCATCCACTTCAAAAAGTTCGACCTTTCCCTTGCCTTTGGACACCTTCACCCCGATTCTTTCGCGTTCAAAGGCGCCATCGGCCTCGGCCGCTGCGTATTTGTGTTGCGAAGCGTGGGCAAAATCATCTTGGTCGCTGCGACTGATCTTGTACCGTTCGGCAACATTTTCGGCGGTTTCGCCCATGGAATACGGATGGTACAGCCCTTCCCAACGTGGATTGGTAAAACGCCATCCCAGGGTGGTGTCGTAAACCCGGGGCTGACGATCAAAAGCCTGGTCCGGCTTGGCCATTACATAAGGCGCCCTTGACATGCTTTCCACACCGCCCGCGATGTAGTAATCTCCCTGGCCCAGGGCCAAAGCCCGGTAGGCATCAACGATGGATTGAAGACCGCTGGCGCAGAGTCGATTGACCGTGACGCCGGAGACCTCCAAAGGCAAACCAGCCAATAGCGAGGCCATGCGGGCCACGTTTCGGTTGTCTTCGCCGGCCTGGTTGGCGGCCCCCAGGATAACCTCCTCAATACGATGCGGATCAACCCCGGGGTTCCGATCCAATAAATGACGCAGGAGGTCGGCCATTAAATCGTCCGGACGAACCTGCGCCAAAGCACCACCGTACCGACCGATGGGGGTCCGGGCTGCATCAACAATAAAAACCTCTTCCATGCCACAAAACTGCGAAGAATTGACCAAAGAACCCCTCCTTGTGCATCAAATATTCGGACATTTTGGCATAATGAAGGGTTCATAGCCCCATGGCACGGCCTTTGCGTAGGGCCTTGTACCCAAAAAAAAGAATCGATGTCGACACAAAAGACCAAAACAGGGACCATTTCGGTCCATACCGAGAACATTTTCCCCCTCATCAAAAAGTCCCTCTACTCCAACCAGGAAATTTTTTTGAGGGAATTGGTAAGCAACGGGGTGGATGCCTGCCAGAAGTTAGCGGCTTTGGCCTCCATGGGAGAAGTAACCGGTGAACTGGGCGAGCTCCAAGTCACCGTTCACTTAGACAAAGACGCCAAAACCATTCGGATTTCAGATAATGGACTGGGATTGACAGAGGAAGAAATCGAAAAGTACATTACCCAAGTCGCCTTCTCTGGTGCTACCGAGTTTATCGAAAAGTACAAAGACAAGTCAGACCTCAACCAAATCATCGGAGCCTTTGGTTTGGGCTTTTATTCGGCCTTTATGGTCGCCGACCGAGTGGACCTCGAATCCCTATCTTATCGGGATGGAGCCCAAGCGGCCCGTTGGTCCTGCGATGGTTCCACCGAGTACCAAATCGGTAGCGGAACTCGCACCGAGCGGGGCACCGATATCATCCTGCATGTTGCCGAGGATGCTTCGGAATACCTGGACGAATGGAGGCTCAAGGAAATTCTGCGGAAATACGGCAAGTTCCTCCCCATCAAGGTCATGTTTGGCGATGAGCATATCAACGCTACATCGCCCTTGTGGACCCGCAAACCATCCGAACTCACCGATGAGGACTACCAGAACTTTTACAACGATCTGTACCCCATGGCCGAGAAGCCGTTGTTCTGGATTCACCTCAACGTCGACTACCCCTTCAACCTCACCGGTATTTTGTATTTCCCCAAGCTCAAAGCCGACTTTGAGCCGACCAAAAACAAAATACAACTGTATAGCCGACAGGTGTTTATCACCGATTCAGTCGAGGACGTGGTCCCTGATTATCTGCGCCTATTGCACGGGGTGCTGGACTCCCCGGATATTCCGCTGAATGTTTCCCGTTCCTTTTTGCAGACCGATGGCAATGTCAAGAAGATCAACAGCCATATTTCCAAAAAAGTGGCCGACAAGCTCCAGGACCTTGCCAAAAACCAGGAGGAATCCTTCCGTGAAAAGTGGGATCAGCTAGAACTCTTCGTTAAATACGGGATGATTTCTGACGAAAAGTTTTATGAAAGAGCTGCTGGCTTTTGTTTGTACAAAGACTGCGATGGAAATCTGCGCAACTGGGATCAAACGGCCGAAATCCTCGAAGCCAATCATCGCAACAAAGACGGTCAACTGGTGGTGCTCTACACCAACCAAACAGAGGCCCATCACATGCTGATCGAAGGCGCGCGCAAAAGAGGCCTGACGGTCCTTCAGTTGGGCAATGTTATCGATCCCCATTTCATTGGGCAATTGGAAGGCAGACTCGAAAAAACGACCTTCAAACGAATTGATTCCGAAAGCCTGGACAAGTTGGTTGACAAGGGCGAGTCCAAAGGATCTTTGCTCAACGAGGAACAAGAAAAACAAGTGGTTGAATGGGTGGGTGACTGGGTGCGCGATCGCGATTTCAAGGTCAAGGCCGAGGCCATGTCTGCCGATGACCCCCCTATCCTGATAACCCGCCCCGAATTCCTGAGGAGGATGAATGAAATGGCCGCCACCGGGGGATCCCCGTTTTTGGGAGGCCCCATGAAAGAAACCGTGGATATGGTCGTCAACGCGGCCCATCCCCTTGTACAGCAATTGGCCCTGACCAACGACGAATCCTCCAGAACAAGCCTGGGCCAAAACCTCATCGACCTGGCCCTTTTGTCGCAGGGCATGCTCAGCGGCGCCCCTTTGGCGGCCTTCATCGAACGCAGCCTCCAATCGGCATCTAAACCGTAAGCCACGGAAGCGCAAACCACCAAAAAAGGTTGATACTTTGTTCATAAAATAAGGGATCGCGTTTCCCTGAAGGATTGATTTAAATTTTAGTTTTGAGGTCCCGATTCCGGGAATCTCATCACCGCATTCAACCCTCATCGGACGACCCCCAACCATGCCTGATATTCGCCCTGTACGCTCCGCACTTATCTCGGTTTACCACAAAGAAGGCCTGGACCGATTGGCTCTGGCACTGCACGAGCGAGGCATCGAAATTTGGTCCACCGGGGGCACCAGGGATTTTTTGGAGGGCTTGGGTGTCAAAACCCAGAAGGTTGAAGACCTCACCGGGTACCCATCCATTTTGGGGGGACGAGTCAAGACCCTGCATCCCAAGGTCTTTGGCGGGATCCTTCACCGTTCCGAGCATATGGACGATCTCAACGAAATGGCGGCCCACGAAATCCCACCGTTGGATTTGGTCATCGTTGACCTGTACCCCTTTGAACAAACCCTTTTGAATGGCGGTACCAACGCCGAACTCATCGAAAAAATCGATATCGGCGGGATTAGCCTGCTACGAGCCGCCGCCAAGAACCACCTGCAATGCACCGTGGTTTCCTCTGCCCGTCAATACCCTCGGATACTGAATCAAATTTTGGAACAAGGCGGAACCAGCCTGACCGAACGCGAGACCTATGCAGCCGAAGCCTTTGCGGTGACCTCCCACTACGACCGCGCCATTTTTGATTATCTCAACCGGGATGGTTTGGTTCCAGCGCTCCGAATCAGCAACGACGATGCCCATGTCTTGAGGTACGGCGAAAACCCGCACCAAAAGGCGTCCTTCTTCGGCCCCTTAGACCAACATTTTGAGGTGCTCTCCGGCAAAGCCCTGAGCTACAACAACCTCCTAGATGTGGATGCGGCCGTTTCTCTGCTCTCTGAATTCCTTGACCCCACCTTTGTAGTCATCAAACACAACAACGCCTGTGGCTTGGCTAGCAGAGACCACCTTACCCAGGCTTGGAAAGACGCCCTGGCCGGTGATCCGGTTTCGGCTTTTGGGGGGGTCTTGGCCGCTAATCGATGCGTAGACCTGGAATGTGCCTTGGCCATCGACCAGATTTTCTACGAAGTTCTGATTGCTCCGGATTTCACAGCAGAGGCGGTGGAACTGCTATCGCGCAAAAAAAACCGCATTCTCTTACGGCTCAAGTCCATTCCACCATCCGGCATTCAAATTCGAAGTGTCTTGGGGGGATATCTTGTCCAGGATCCGGACTCGGTGACCGAATCAACCGAAGACTTCAAGGTGGTCACTCGCGTTGCCCCCCAGCCCTCCGAGATAGAGGACATGGTTTTTGCCCTCAAAATCGTCAAACATACCCGCAGCAACGCCATTGTCTTGGTTCGGAATCGGCAGTTAATCGGTTCAGGCACCGGTCAGAGTTCTCGAATTGATGCGATGCGCCAGGCCGCCCACAAGGCCCGCACTTTTGATTTTGATGTTCAGGGCGCTGTCATGGCCAGCGATGCCTTTTTTCCCTTTGCCGACAGCGTTGAAGTGGCCTTTCAGGAAGGTATACGGGCGGTGGTTCAGCCCGGTGGTTCGGTCAAGGACCAGGATAGCATTGACTTTTGCGATCGCAACAACATGGCCATGGTCATGACTGGACGGAGACATTTCAAACACTAAGGAGGCGAACGCTCACTCCGGCATTAGATTCGCTCCAATTACGATTTTTGATATGGGATTATTTGACCTTTTTACGCAGGAGATAGCGATTGACCTGGGCACTGCGAATACACTGATTATTCACAAGGACACCATTGTGGTGGACGAGCCTTCGATTGTGGCCCTTGACCGAAACACCGGCAAGGTGATTGCAATTGGCAAGAAGGCCCAACAAATGCATGGAAAAACGCACGAGAACATCAAGACGATCCGACCCTTGAGGGATGGGGTCATCGCCGATTTCCACGCTGCCGAGCACATGATACGGGGTATGATTAGCATGATTAACCCCACCAAACGATTTTTTGCTCCTTCGCTTCGCATGGTGGTCTGCATACCCTCGGGAATCACCGAAGTCGAAAAAAGAGCGGTTCGAGACTCCGCCGAACATGCCGGAGCCAAGGAGGTGTACCTGATTCACGAACCGATGGCCGCTGCCATTGGTATAGGGATCGATGTCGAAGAACCCAAAGGCAACATGATCATTGATATCGGAGGCGGAACCTCCGAGATTGCGGTCATTGCCTTGGCAGGTATTGTTTGCGATGAATCCATCCGCGTTGCCGGCGACCAATTCACGGCCGATGTTTTGGAATACGTTCGTCGCCAACACAATATGTTGGTGGGTGAACGCACCGCCGAAATGATCAAAATCAATATTGGTTCGGCTCTAACCACCTTGGACGATCCGCCGCCGCCTATGATGGTGAGTGGTCGGGATTTGATGACCGGTATACCGCGCGAGATTTCCTTGACCTATTCCGAAATCGCAACGGCCTTGGATAAATCCATTTCCAAGGTTGAAGGCGCCATCCTGAAGGCCCTCGAAATTACCCCCCCGGAATTGGCTTCGGATATTCATGAAACCGGAATTTATTTGACGGGTGGCGGCGCTCTGATCCGTGGGCTTGATAAACGCATAAGCGCCAAAACCAAACTCAAGGTAATCGTTGCAGAGGACCCACTGCGCGCCGTCGTCCGCGGAACCGGGATTGCCCTCAAGAATATTCATCGTTTCCAATTCCTGATGACCTGATTCCTTCATGGGTGCATTGGCGATTTGGCTGTTCAGGTACAGGTTTTTCTTATGGTTGATTTTCCTCGAATCCATCGGGGCATGGATAACATTTTCTGAACAAGCCTATCATCGCAGTCGCCTGAATCAGTGGCAAATAGAGACGGCTGGCTCCTACCAGTCCATGATACACCGGGCGACCCGTTTTTGGCGCATGGACGATGAAAACCTTCGTCTCAATCAAGAGTTGGCCATGCTTAGGCAAATGATTTCGGATTCCCTTGGGGTCGCGGATTCTCTCCAAAAAACAAATACGACCGAACCATGGCCGGATACCACCCTACGGGTGGATTTGATCCAATCAGCCCGGGTTCTCTATGCAGGCACCAATGCGCAACACAATTACCTCCTGCTGGACAAAGGTTCCCTGGACGGTATACAGCCACGGATGGCCGTCGTCCAAGGCCACAAAATCGTAGGCCAGGTGCAGGCCGTTTCGCCGCGCTTTGCCCGTGTTATTCCTTTGATTAACACAAAATTGCGAACCAGCGCCCTGCACACCGCCTCCCAAACAACCGGGTCCTTGGTTTGGACCGGGGGCTCTACGCGTTATGCTGAATTAATGGACTTTCCCATTCATATCCCTATCAAGGTAGGCGATTCTCTGGTTAGCAGCACCTATTCATCGGTTTATCCTCCTGGCCTTCGACTGGGTCGTATCGACCGAATCGAAACCGTACCCGGTGCCATTACCTACAAAATTCGCGTTATGTTATCGGTCGATTACCACCGCCTGGATCATGTTCAGGTGATGCGCCCTACGTTTCAAAAAGAGCGCGAAGAGCTCCTACCTGACCAAAATTAAACGAAGTAAGGACCCATGAACCGCAGCCCTTGGATTTTGTTGATTACGGTCGTGCTCCTGCAAGGTGGCGTCTTCAACCGCATTCATTGGATGGGACTGATCAATCCGATGGTGTACGTGATGGCCTTGGTTTGGCTGCCTCTGGGTTGGAACCTGGCCTTGCAAATGCTCGTAGCCTTTGGGATCGGCTGGTGGGTCGATAGCTCGCTGCAAAGCGGAGCCATCCACGCGATGGTTTCTACCCTGGTCATCTACCTTCGCTCCTATTGGATACGGTTGACCGTTTCTCCTGTCACGCTCCAAGATCATCCGGACCCGGACCTGCGGGATCTCGAATTCCGATCCCTTCTCAGCTATGCGGGCGGCCTGATCTTTATCCATCACGCAGCCTTGTACCTTCTCGAAAGCCTACGCTTGGCCCATTGGGGCTATGCCCTACTCAAAGCTTTTGCGAGTTCCACCTTGGTCTTTGGTCTCCTCTGGTCGATTCTGCAATGGACCAACCAAACCAAGTCAGCGCGTTAAAAGGTTCAGCGCCATGAACCCATCCTACAACAAGGAACCCGCTATCGAAAACCGCACCATGGTCTTGGTGTGGACGGTGGTTGTGGTTTTGGCTATTTTTTTGATCCGACTCCTCACGGTCCAAATCCTGGATCACAAATACCATGAATTAGCGCAACAAAATGCCATCCGAAGAGTCAACGCCTATGCCCCCAGAGGCATCATTTTTGACCGCAACGGCAAAAAAATCGTCGTCAACCGTCCGATCTACGATTTGATGGTGGTTCCCGGTGAATTGCCTCAACCGTTGGATACCGCTCGTCTGGCTGATTTGATCCGCTTGCCGTTGGACGAACTTGTTTTGAGACTCCGCAAGGCTACGACCTATTCCCGCTTTCGTCCCACCCTGTTGCATTCCCAGATTCGGGTTGAGGATTTTGCGCAAATCCAGGAAGGACTCCACGATTTTAGCGGAATCTATGCGGAAACCCGAACCGTCCGTACCTACCTCTATCCTGCGGCAGCTCATGCCCTGGGGTATGTTGGCGAAGCCTCCCCTGAATTGATCGAAAAATCCAATGGAGAATACAATGCCGGGGACTATGTTGGCATCAGCGGCTTAGAGAAAACCTACGAGAACTACCTCAAAGGCAAGCGGGGGGTTCAGTACCGGTATGTGGATGTTCACAACCGCGAAGTGGGTCGTTACAAAGACGGGGCATTTGACTCCCTCCCCATCCCGGGTGAAGACCTTCATCTGGGTTTGGATATTGAGCTTCAAGTGTATGCCGAACAATTGATGGCCAACAAAAGAGGATCGGTGGTGGCTATTGACCCATCGACGGGTGAGATCCTCACCATGGTATCCACGCCTTCTTACGACCCGGCCTTGCTGGTGGGCAATGTCCGAGGCAAAAACTATCGCCGCCTCCAAAAGGACCCGCTCAAACCTCTTTTTAATCGACCCCTTCAAGCCATGTACCCTCCAGGCTCCATCGTCAAATCTCTTCAGGCTTTGATTGGCCAAGAACTGGGGCTGATTGGTCCTGAAACCCGTTTTCCATGCGGTGGCGGTTACGCCATCGCCGGACATGTTGTCAAATGCACCCACAAACACGTGGCCCTCAACCTCGAAGAGTCCATCCAGCTTTCGTGCAACCCCTACTATTGTTATGTCTTCAAGGCCATGGTTGACCAAAACCGAGGCCTCAAGCCAAGAGACGGCTACAAGGTTTGGTTCGACTACATGCAAAAGTTTAACATTGGACGCAAGTGTGAAATCGACTTGCCCAATGAACGGAAAGGGATTCTTCCCAGCCCCGAATACTACGATAAAATTTACGGCAAAAATCGATGGAAATCATCCACCATCATTTCCCTATCCATAGGACAAGGGGAGTTTGGAATTACGCCCCTTCAAATGGCCCATACCATGGCCATCTTTGCCAACAAAGGAAAATACCACGCCCCCCACCTCGTGAGGAGTATCGGTGTCACCGGTCAGAAAAAAATGAAATACCGGCAAATCTATCAAATACCGGTTCAAGCCAGGCATTTCAATGTGGTTCAAGATGCCATGCAGAAAGTTGTGGACATGGGAACCGCCACGGCCTACGGCAAAATTGACAGCATCGTGGTTTGCGGAAAAACCGGAACAGCCCAAAATCCTCACGGCGAGGACCACGCTGTCTTCGTCTGCTTCGCACCCCGCGATAACCCCAAGATTGCGATCGCGGTCGTTGTCGAAAACGCCGGATTCGGAGGTGTTTGGGCGGCACCGGTGGCGAGCCTTATGATCGAAAAATACCTCCGGGGAGGGACCCGGCGCACCGAACTCGAAGAACGCCTCCTCAAAGCCCGCATCTTACCGGCTGGCATGGACACTGCCTCAACCAAACGCTTATGAGTGTCGTTCGTGAAGAAAAAAGTGTCTTTCAGTTCATCGACAAACCTTTGTTATGGACTTATGCGGCGCTTTGTCTGATTGGATGGATCGCTATCTATGCGGCGGTTTACAATCCTTCGCATCGCCACCTTTGGGACCTGGATCAGAACTACGGCAAACAGATGGTTTGGATCCTGAGTTCGTGGGGTATCATGATTGTGATTCTTTCGGTACACCCACGGATTTTTTATCATAGCAGTCCCGTCATTTATTTGATTACCATGGTTTTGGGGCTTGCTGTGGCCTTTTTGGGTCGAGAAGTCAACGGTGCAAGGGCCTGGTTCGAAGTGGGCAGTTTTCGCTTGCAGCCTGCTGAGTTTATGAAACTTAGTACAGCCCTGATGGTTGCCTATTTTTTTGCAAATCGCCCGGTGCGCTTGGATCGCTTTTCGTCCCAGCTTTTGGCAGGCCTGTGGTTATTGATTCCCGTTGTTTTATTGCTCCTTCAGAAGGATACCGGCAGCGCTTTGGTTTATGTGGCCTTTGTTTTGGTTTTTTACCGCGAGGGCCTTTCGGTGAATTACCTACTGTTCGGTTTGGCTTCGGCCTTTGTCTCGGTTCTCACCCTGTGGCTGGGAGCGAATACCATGGCCATCGTCCTTCCAGCGACCGCCCTGCTCTATGTGGTGATGGCCGCCAACAGCCGCAAAGCGGCTTTGGTTTCGATTCGATACTTGATTCCTGCGTTGGCTCTGGTCCTCGCCGTGGGCTACGCCTTTGACAATATCCTGCTCCCCCACCAAAAGCAACGCATCCTCGTCTTGTTGGGCAAAGTGGACGATCTGCGCGGAGCCGGTTACAATGTGCATCAATCCTTGATCGCTATTGGTTCCGGGGGGTTGTGGGGCAAAGGTTTTTTGCAGGGAACCCAAACGAAATTTGACTTTGTTCCGGAACAAAGCACCGACTTTATTTTTTGTACCATCGCTGAAGAATACGGATTTTGGGGCAGTACCCTGCTCTTAGCCCTGTTTGGGTTTTTGCTGATTCGGATTTTTCAGATTGCCGAGCGCCAACCGGGGACCTTTGGCAGGGTCTATGGCTACGGAATCGGTTGCATTCTGTTTTTGCACGTAACGATTAATATTGGTATGACCCTGGGGCTCTTGCCGGTCATCGGGATTCCCCTCCCCCTGATTAGCTATGGAGGCTCCTCCCTTTGGTCCTTTACAGCCATGATTGCGATCCTTCTCCGGTTGGACAGTGGGCGCATGTTGGGAATACGCTAAAACCTTTGGGGCTACGAGGGGTTCTACCTAAAACCAAAACAATGTCCAAATTCCTTCGGTATTTTGTAGAGGTCTTCCGGACTGGAGGAGCCCATCGCAGCGGCAATTTTAACCTGCGCATGATGCATGGGATTAACCGAATCAGCATCCTCATGTTCATCGCAGGGGTTTTGGTGCTGGTTTTTAGGTCCTGCGCTCGGGGTTAGGTCAAGAAATCTTGCTCCAATTTTTGCTTTTACCGTAAAAGCGATCGTAGGCCAAAGCCAAACGACCCATGGTTTCACCTGTTGCTTGGGGATCGGCCTCCATAATTTGGCGAGCATAATCACGAGCCTTTTCCATGGTTTCCCCATCGTGAACCAAATCCGCGTATTTGAGTTCCATCACCCCGCTTTGTTGAGTGCCCGCCATATCTCCGGGACCGCGTAATTGCAAATCCATTTCGGCAATCAGAAACCCGTCGGTGGTCGATGCCAAGGCATCCAATCGCTGCTTGGCCTGTTCCGAAGGTCGGTCTTTGTGCATCAAGAGGCAGTAACTCTGCTCGGAACCCCGGCCCACGCGACCACGCAATTGATGGAGTTGGGCCAGCCCAAATCGCTCCGCATTCTCAATCACCATGACGGTCGCATTGGGCACATTGACCCCCACTTCTATAACGGTTGTAGCCACCAGTAACTGGGCCTTACCACTCACAAATCGTTGCATTTCAAGGTCCCGATCGGCGCCTTTCATTTGGCCATGCACCACAGCCAATTCAAATTCTGGGCGCGGAAAGGCCCGTATCATGGCTTCGTATCCGTCGTAAAGGAACTTAATGTCTTGGTCCTCGGTCTCCCGTATCGCAGGGTAAACCACGTAAACCTGGCGGCCGGCCCGCATTTGTTCAGCAAGGAAAGCAAACATTTTGAGACGTTTGGCCTCGGGAGTCACCACGGTGCGGATGGCCCTGCGACCAGCAGGCAATTGATTCATCACAGACACCTCCAAATCTCCGTAGCGGGTCATCGCAAGGGTACGGGGAATCGGAGTGGCCGTCATCACCAAAACATGGGGCGGAATCCGGGATTTGGCCCATAACATGGCCCTTTGTTCCACCCCAAAACGATGCTGCTCATCGATAACAGCCAAACCCAAATTCTTGAATCGCACATGTTCCTGAATCAGGGCATGGGTCCCCACCAAAATCTGAAGGTCGCCGTTGTACAAATCTTCGAGCAATTGTCGTCGGGTTGCCCCTTTGACTTGACCGGTTAACAAACCAATCCGAACCGGTAAATCGCCCAAAAACTGAGTGAGGGATACCAAGTGCTGGCGGGCCAATAACTCCGTAGGAGCCATCATGCAAGCCTGAAATCCGTTATCCACCGCCAAAAGCATGCTCATCAAAGCCACCAAGGTCTTGCCACTCCCCACATCACCCTGCAAAAGTCGGTTCATTTGGGTACCTGCCTTGAGGTCTGCCCGAATTTCTTTGAGGACCTTTTTTTGGGCGTCGGTCAATTCAAAGGGCAGGCATCGATGATAAAAATCATGAAACAAGTCCCCTACCTTTTCCAATCGATGACCTGGATTGCGGATTTTGCGTAGACTACGAATCCTTAAGACCCCCCATTGTAAAAAAAACAATTCCTCCAACTTAAACCGACGCAAAGCCGTTCGCAGCTCTTCGTTGCTCTCCGGAAAATGCGCATGTTTCATCGCTTCGCTACGTTGCGGTAATTTTTCTGCGTCAAGGATGAATCGAGGCAAAATTTCAGCGATCGAGCCACTAACCTGTTCCAGGGTTTGTTGAACCATCGAAATCCACCAACGATTGCTCAATCCACGTTGCTTGAGTTTCTCGGAAATCGGATAAACAGGACTGAGGGATGCACCCCCGCTTTTGGTCCACTCAGTCCAAAGCGTTAATTCGGGATGAGCCATTTGCAATTGCCCTTTGTAACGGCTCACCTTGCCAAAAATCAAATACTCATCCCCAGGCTTAACGGCCGATTCCACCCAACGAAGGGACTGAAACCATACAAGTTCCAACCATCCGTGTCCATCGGTGACGGTCGCAACCAGTCGCTGAGCTTTGCCGAGCCCTACCTTTTCGATCCGTATCACCTTACCTCGGGTTTGCAGCGCTGCTGGGCCTTCGTCCAAAGATTGCAGAGGATATACCTCGGAACGATCCAGGTATCGACTCGGAAAAAAAGCCAAAAAATCATGAAAGGAAACCAGGCCTAATTCGTCGCGGATCCAGGCTGCACGCTGTGGGCCCATTCCTTTGAGATAGGCCAAATCATAAAACAAAGGATGTTCCGTCATACGAAACGCAATCGATCAACCGCCTTTGGGCGACCACTTGAGGGTAGACAACACATGAAGTACGTCTTCCAGGATATAATCCGAATATGGTTGCAACGAATCCGCATTCGGCGTAGCCCCAAAATAGAGCGATCCCCTCAAATAATGCCGAATTGAATCCGTAACATAAAATTGCGTTTGACTGGCCGCATTACCCCTCACGGTGTATAACATTCCGTGGACCTTATGTTCAGGGTATCGAACCAAGGTCTCCTCGATACCCGATGCCTTGAGGGTATGTTTGAAAGTCATACGCTGGGTTTCGGCCATCAAAACCGCTAAGGCATCGGCCACGCGGACTTGTTGACCATTCCCATAGTAGATACTGTTCAACGGATGATACGAAAGGTGGACCTGGGCCTTGAGTTCAGGGTACTCCAGATTCATCCACAAGGTCCCCTCTTGTTGGGGGCGATTCCCTTCCGTAGGGTTCCCTGACCCCGAAGGCAGAAGCCTAGGCACGGAGGCGGCATTGTATTCAAAGTGGGCAGGGAAACCGGGTTGCTGGCATGTTGCCCACTGCCTTTTGGGCAAGACGGCTTTGGCATAACCGTAAGGTCTGGCCACCGGATCCTCACCGGTGCAAGCGAAAGAAAGTCCCAGAACCAGGAGAGTCCCAACGATGTTTTTAAGCAACGTAATCGTTGGCCGCATGGGGGTTGCGCTTTAGGTGAACCGAAACAATCTTGCGGGCATCCGCTTGCAGGACCAAGAATTCAAAACCTCGGTGCAGAAGGACCTCTCCTTGCGCCGGGATACGGCCTTCAAGCTCCAAAATCAAACCGGCCATCGTTTCAACGCCCTCCAACTTTTCGGAAAATTCGGACCAGTCCCAGCCGGTCTCTCTGGACAAATCCTGCAAGAGCATTTTGCCGGCCACCCAGTATTGATCGGTATCAATTTTGCGGCAAAGTCTTTGTTCATCGGTATCGAATTCGTCCTGAATTTCTCCGACGATTTGCTCCAGAATATCCTCCAAGGTAACCAATCCCGAAACCCCGCCGTATTCATCAATGGCCAGAGCCATGTGCATTCGTCTGGATTTGAATTCCCGAAACAAATCATCAATATGTTTGGTATCGGGAACCACAAAAGGTTTGCGCAACAATTCCTGCCACCTGAAATTGCGACCTTGATTGAGCCTCGTAAACAAGTCTTTGAGATACAAAATACCGACCATTTGATCCATGGATTCACTGAAAACGGGAACCCTCGAATACCCCCAGTCTCGAAGCAGGGGGAGTATCTCTTCCAGCGAACTTTTGGAATCCAAGGCTTTGATTTCGAGACGGGGAACCATAATCTGCCTCACCTCCAATTCGCCAAAATTCACAATGCCTTTGAGCAATTCTTTTTCGGAACCACTACGGGCCTGTTCCTGACCAAAGGTCAAATCAATCGCCTGATTAATTTCGTCTTTGGAGAGTTGGGTTTGCTTGCGGACAATCCATCGATCCAAAAGTCCCGTACTATTAATGAGAACCCAAATAATGGGGCGAAAAATCAATTCCGAAATTTGCAAAGGCATTGAAAACCATAGGGCTACGCTCAAAGGATTCCTCGACGCATAGACTTTGGGAATGACCTCTCCCACAAAAACAATCAGGGCTGTAACAACAAAAGTCTGCAATACGGCCGGAATCCAAGGATAGGGACCAAAATCCAGGACCTTGAAGAACATAAAATAAAAGAGAAGTATAATGGTAAGGTTCACTACATTGTTGCCAATAAGCAGATTGGCTAACAAGCGCCTGGGATCCGAGAGATGCCGTAGGATGCGACGATGGCCGGCGGATGCAGACGTTCGTAATAAATCGATCTGCGCTTTGGTCAACGAAAAATAGGCCGTCTCCCCTGCCGAGAACATGGCCGAACAAAGAAGGAAGAATAGAATTAAAGGAGGTAAAGACCAAAAGGTCGAATCGAATCCGGTTAGGTATTGTTCAGGAGGGTCGTCCATAGGGGTTTTAATGAACCAAAAATATCAATACGGCAAATCATTCACCGCATCGGAGGAGCGATCCACGGACCCCAAATCACCGGGGGCTGTAGGCTTGGGGGGGTGTGCGGAACTTGATGTGGAATCGGAACGTGACAAAAGTACCATATTGTCTCCGATGATCTCGGTTGTATAACGGGTGTGGCCATCTTTGTCGTCCCATTTACGGGTAGACAAACGGCCTTCGATGTAGACTTGTCCGCCTTTACGGCAATACAATTCGGCCACATCGGCCAAACCTCTCCACAAAACGATGTTGTGCCATTCGGTCCTGGATTGTTTGTTCCCGTCCCTGTCTTTGTAGGTTTCGGTGGTGGCCAAAGGAAACGTGGCGATTTTGGCCCCGTTGTCAAGGGTTTTGACTTCGGGGTCCTTGCCTAGGTTGCCGATGAGCATGGCTTTGTTGAGTCCTCCCATGGTTGAAATCGATTTGTTTGAGGAATTGGAGAAACGGTTGGGGCAGAGGGTAACGTTCAAGGTCTTGGAGAGTCACCCAGACCCCGCCGTCAAGATGCAAATTACGATTCAGCCGTATACAATTCAAATTCAAAGTTAATGAACGATGGCTTAGGGCATGACTCACGGTAACCAACCGATGTGAAAGGGTTTCCGAAGGATGCTCAGACCCCCAATGCTGATCCCAGGCCGATTCATCCCATGCTCCAGCCCATGGCTGAGGCAAAAATTCGTACAACCCGGCCCATATTCCTTGGTCTCTCCGGGGAAACAAAAGAACCCTACCCCGGTGGAAGAGGACCAAATAATCCAAGGTGAGCGGGACAACTTTGGTGGATTTGGAACGTTTCGGCAGCTCACCTACCCTGTCTTGGAGAAAAGCGACGCATTTCTTTTGCCAAAAACAGGTGTTACAGGCCGGTTTTTGGGGTGTACATACGGTCGCTCCCATATCCATCAGGGCTTGGTTGTAATCGCCGGGGCGATCTGTATCCAAAAGATTTTGAGCGGTTTGGCGTATCCATCGCAGGCCTTCGGCGGTGTCGTACGGCGCTTCGGCCCCAAAAGCTCTTGACAAAACCCGGATGACATTGCCATCCACCACCGGTGCTGGGTAATCCAGGGCAATGGAGGCAATGGCCGCGGCCGTATAGGGGCCCACACCTGGTAATTGGAGCCATTCAGCAGGACTTTGAGGCAAGCCCCCGCCCTTTGCAACCACTAACTTAGCGGCGCAATGCAGGTGATGGGCTCTGCGATAATAACCCAATCCCTGCCATAGACGAAGGACGTCCTGAATATCAGCCTGGGCCAATTCCTGAACCGTTGGGAAATGATCCAGGAATCGAAGGTAATAGGATAAACCCTGATCAACCCTGGTTTGCTGCAACAGGACTTCCGAAAGCCAGATCGCGTAGGGATTGCGCGTACGTCGCCAAGGCAAATCCCGACCATGAACAGCGTACCAAGCCAATAAGCATTTAGACCACAGGCTTTTATACTTCAACAAACTCCGCTCTGTTTTTTGATTGGCACCCTCTTCGTGACGCATACTATTAAGATTTATGGTCTATATTTGCCGTCCTTTACGAAAATTCTTCGAATTAACCCTCAAAACCAAAGCCATGACCAAAGCCGATTTGATTCGCCAGATTGCCGACGAAACAGGAGTTGAACGAGTTGATGTTGCCCAAAGTGTAGAAGCCCTCATCGCAGTTGTAAAGAAATCCCTCAAAGGCGGTCAGAGTATCTATCTCCGCGGTTTTGGAAGTTTTATTATCAAGAAGCGCGCCAAGAAATTGGCCCGGAACATTTCCCGCGGTACCACCGTTGAAATCCCTGAACACTTTGTTCCTAGTTTCAAGCCCTCCAAGCAGTTTATCGATTTGGTCCGCAAAGGACCCAAAAAGACCCGCTAAAAATGCTCTCTAGACCCCTAATCCTGGTAATCCTCTGCCTAGCAGTGGGTTTGACCCTTGCGATTGGGGGGCAACGGAGTGCCATGAAAGCGGGCGATGCGGGGGATCCTGACCCCAAGGAACAGGATTCCGGTGCAGAGCCCACTGCCTCCACCGTGTTGGATAGCAAGGTGAAAGCATTGTCCGAAGAAGACCGAACCCGCTTTGAATCGGTTCGTTCCGCCCTGGACTCCCTCAAGGATCGCCCCGAACAAACCGCGGGTTTGTGGAAGAGTTTGGCGTCTTTTTGGTTAACCCGTCAGGATTTTCTAGGAGCGGCTGTTTGTTTGGACCAAGCCCTTGTTTGGGGCCCCAACGGGGTCGATTTCAAGGAGGCCGGTCTTTATTACAGCTCTGCAAGGCATGCCCCCGAGGCCGAAGACAGCCTCGTACAGGCCTTTTGCCGTCGCCGCTCCACGGAACTCTTGGCCAAGGCCTTGGAAACCCAACCCAACGATCTTGACCTCAAAGCAGATTGGGCTCAGGCCCTGGTACTCTCCAGTCCGGCCCCTATGCAAGGGGTTCAGGTTCTTATGGGTATCGTCAAAGAGGAGCCCCGCCACCTGAAGGCCCATGCACACCTTGCCAAATTGGCCATCGAAAGCAAGCAATTCCCCAAAGCCATTCAGCGTTTCAAAAACCTCTTGGATTGGTACCCCGGCTTGGGCGAAGCTTACCTTGGCCTGGGTGAAGCCTATTACCGGTCCGGTCAAGCGGACAGTGCAGTCTTCTACCTCAAGCAATACCGCGGATTGGTCCGCGACCCAGAAATACAAGAACAGATCGATTCCTATCTGAATCAAATTCAACCTTAATCCCACCCCCTATGCCCTGCGGTAAAAAAAGAAAGCGTCATAAGATGTCCACGCACAAGCGCAAAAAGCGTTTGAGAAAAAATCGCCACAAGAAAAAATAATTCCGGTCTGAGAATGGGTCTCCTTTGCGAAGGATACCCACAGACTTTGGCATGACCTCTTTCGCCCTTAGGCGAAGGACCAAATATTTATTGCCGTGAGTAAATCACTATTTGTCAGCCACTCGAGCAAGGGCTTTGTCTTTGCTATGACCGAGGGCAAGAAACTCGTTGAATACGGGGAAGAAACCAACGAAAAAGCTTTTCAGGTTGGAGATATCTATTGGGGGGAAGTACGCAAAATCAACCCCTCACTCAATGCCTGCTTTGTCGACGTTGGAGACGAAAAAGACGGGTTTCTTCACTATTTGGATTTGGGCGAACATTTTGGATCGCTTCGAAAATTAACCCAGGAGCTGAACGGGGGAAAGCGCAAACCCGGCATGCTCCAAAATTTTGAAAAAGCCGAAATTCTTCCCAAAGAAGGAAAAATTGGGGACTATCTTCAAAAGGGCGACAAAATTCCAGTCCAAATCACCAAGGAACCCATCAATTCCAAAGGCCCACGTCTGACCGCTTCGCTTTCTTTGGCCGGTCGTTTTTGTGTCCTGCTTCCCGTTGATAGCGGGGTTTCGGTTTCTCGCAAAATCGTGGATGCCAACGAAAAGAAAAGGCTGAAACAAATCGCCTCTCAGGCCCTGCCACGAAATTTTGGGGTCATTGTGCGCACCGCCGCTGTCGGGGCAGGATCCGATGAAATCTCCAGCGATATTCAAGACCTGGTTACAAAGTGGAAAGAGATTTCCCAAAAAATCGCTGCAGCCAAGCCCAAAGACCTGATTAGCAAAGAAATAACCAGGGTAACCGGATTGCTGCGAGATTTGTTAAGCGATCAGTTTGATCAAATTTTGGTGGACCATCCTGGCATGGCCGAACAGCTCCGCGAATATGTTCAGGGTATTGCCCCCGACAAGGTCAACCTGGTTCAGGATTACAAAGGCAAGGTGCCTCTCTTTGAGCATACTGGCTTGGACAAACAAGTCAAGGGCTCCTTTGGCACATCGGTCAGCATGCCCGGTGGCATTTATTTGGTCATTGAACATACCGAAGCTTTGCATGTCATCGATGTCAATAGCGGAAATCGTTCCAAGAAAGACAACGACCAGCAGGAACATGCCCTGCAAACCAATATGGACGCCGCCGAAGAGATTGCAAGACAACTTCGGCTGAGGGACATGGGCGGCATCATCGTCATCGATTTCATAGATCTCAAATCCGCCGAGCATCGCAAGGCCCTTTTGGACAAGATGATTGGCCTCATGTCCACAGACCGGGCCAAGCATCATATTCTACCCATGTCCAAGTTTGGACTGATGGAAATCACCCGTCAACGGGTAAGGCCAGCCGTTCAAATATCCACCCAGGAACAATGCGCGGCTTGCAGAGGCACGGGCAAAATTGGACCCAGCCTTTTGATTACCGATCAAATCGAAAGTCGTCTTGATTTTTTGCTGCTCAAAAACGGAGAGAAAAGCGTAACCATCAGCGCCCATCCCCACTTGGCTGCCTATTGCAAAAGCGGTTGGCCTTCTTTGCAGTGGAAATGGGTTTGGAAATACCGCAAATCAGTCAAAGTCAGGGCAGACCAGCAATTGCTCATGGGAGAATACCGCTTGCTAAATCCCAAAGGAGAGGTCATCCCCCTTTGATTCTTCAAATCCCTCACACCAGGGATTGCCTCCAGCCCCTACCAAAACTCCGTGAGCTGACCCGTAAAACGGGAGGCATCTGGAACCGCTTGAATTCACTTCGCCGCACCAACCCCCATACCCTGGACACGATGTCCGGGTCGTGACCGGCCTGGTAGAGTCCGGCCCGATCCAACCCTCCCTCAATAAGATCCATCAAAAGAGCATCCAGGACCGGATAAGGAGGCAATGAATCCGTATCCAACTGATCGGGGCGCAATTCTGCACTGGGGAGAGCCTGCACAATGGAGGCTGGTATCCAGTTCCCCTGCTCGTTCCAATAATTTGCCAAGGCGTACAACTGGGTTTTATACAAATCACCAACCACCGAAAGTCCTCCCCCCATATCCCCGTAAAGGGTGCTGTACCCCACGGCGGCCTCGCTTTTGTTACTGGAATTCAACCACATATCCCCAAACTGATTGGAGTGAGCCATCAAATACAAGGCCCTCAATCGGGGTTGTATATTTTCTTCGGTGAGTGGTCGAATGGCCTCGCCCCATTGAGTCAGGAGCGTTTCCTTGATGGAGCCAAAAGCAGAACCAATGGGTAGAATACGATGCGCGACTCCGTGCATTTTGCAGAGTTCCAGGCTATCACGAACCGATCGATCCGACGAATATTCCGAAGGCATCAGGAGGGCTGTAACATTTTCGGCACCCAATGCCATCACCGCCAGGCAAGTGACCATGGCCGAGTCCAAGCCTCCCGAAAGTCCCACCACAACCCCTTGACCACCGGTCATGTCCCTGTAATCCCGGAGTCCCGTGCACAACGCCTGGGTTACTTCAACGGGATCAAAACGATGACCCAAGACCAGGGGATGACTCTTCTCCAGCGACTTGTTCTCCAAGACCGAAGGAGCCCGCGAAACAACCCAAGTGTTGTCATGCAATGCCATCACCTCCGCCTTGAGCGCGACGCCTTCCACCA
The DNA here is from genome assembly GCA_027485465.1 of Bacteroidota bacterium. Taxonomy (GTDB): domain Bacteria; phylum Bacteroidota; class Bacteroidia; order UBA7662; family UBA7662; genus SYHX01. The sequence goes on from JAIXRA010000067.1 coordinate 24,332, forward strand.
CCTCCACCAAAAGCATGGACTCCAAAAAAGAAGGGCAACGAACAACCGTTTCACCCACCGCACTAATCAGTGAACTGCCACCATCAAAAATCAGATCCGCCCGTGCACCCACCTGATTCACGTACAGCAACGGCAATCCATACCGGGCTGCTACCGATGACAAAACCTTTTGGCGCTTTACCACCCCTTGAATGGAATACGGAGAGGCCGCAAGGTTCAGTAGGACCCGAGGCTTTCCATGGTCAAGCGCCAAGGCCACTGCGACCGGATCACTGGGATAGTTGTAGTCCGCATCTTGGGCCCAGAGGTCTTCGCAAATCGACAAAACCACGCTTTGACCAGCGATTTCGATGGTTGAGCAGGCCTCTCCCGGCGTGAAATACCGGGACTCGTCAAAGACATCGTAATTCGGTAACAATACTTTGCGTCCTACTTCGCGGACTTCCCCGCGATAACACCAAAAAACAGCGTTGTATAGAGCCGAATCCACCTTGGAAGGTGCCCCTACCAAAAGGGGTATCTCTGCCGAAGCGGCCAAGGTCCCCAGTGCCTTTGTGCATGCTTCCTGCAATCCCGGCTCCCTCAACAAATCCATGGGTGGGTATCCCACCAAACTTAATTCCGGAAACACGACCGCGTCAGCTCCTTGAAGGGCCGCCTTCTTGGCGAGTTCCCCCATTCGCTCGGCGTTGTGTTCCAATCGACCGATGCCGGGGGCCCATTGAATTAAAGCGAGGCGCATGGTTGAAGGTTTTGGAGGAGGAGGGCTGACTGCATTGGATGCAGACGCCACAGCGGGGTAAATTTGCTGAAGAGCTTCTTGAACACAACCCTCATCTCGAATGTCCAAAAATAAGATTTATACCGCCCTTATCCTCCTTTGTTCAGCAATCCTCCTTTATTGGGTATCCCAAAAGACCAAGCCCGGCCTAACCACCGGACCCCTTCCCCAAAGCAAGGTGGCGGTTCCCACTCTAAGGCCATTCTGGAAGGCTCTTCCCATCCAAACCGGCGAAAACCCAGCGGAATGGCTTGAGCGGCAAAGGAGACAGGATTCCTTGCTCTTTGAATTTTTTGTTCAAAAAATCCTCCAAAGCGATCCCGAAACGGTCTATTCCTTGTGGCAGAACCCCGGGGTTGATAGTCTTACCAACGATGTAACGGCTTTTTGGGGGTCCGATCATCCGGAGGTGGTCCAAGCCAAGCAAGAATTGACCGAATTGCTAGTACGCTATCCTTCCCTGCTCCAAACAGCCGGTGGATTTTCCCCCGATTCCCTCGCCCCCCTCCCTGTACCGGTCGGTATGGTCGGACTCTTTCAATACCAATGCGTTTTGAGTGACTCCAATCTGTGGATTGGCCTGGACCTCTTTATGAATGAAAGTTATCGCTATTACCCCACCGTGGATCAGCTCTACCTCTATCAACGTCGGCGAACCCATCCTCGTCACATGCCCATCGCCGTGGCACGAACCCTCAGCGAAGACTTGGTAGACCAACTCAACCCCGGATCTTCCACCGGAAAACTCCTCAACCAAATTCTTCGAGAGGGCCGAATCATGGCCTGCCTTCGACTCTTACTTCCGGAGACCCCCGACAGCCTTTTGCTGGGTTATAACCCCGGCCAATGGAACTGGATTTGCCAAAACGAAACCGATGTCTGGAAAAACCTTGTTCGTTCCCAAGCTCTTTTTTCGGAGGACCCCTTGGTAGCGGCTCGCTACCTGAGTGACGGACCTTTTACATCGGGTTTATCGACGGACAGTCCTCCTGCCCTGGGTCGATTTTTGGGGGACCGAATTATGCAACAGTGGTTAGCCAACCAAAAGCCCCGTAAGGGTTGGATCAAAGCCCTGGGGCAGCCAGAACTTATCCTTCAGGAATCGGGGTATCGAGGACGATCCTAAAACCTTTAGCGGTTCACCTCGACAAAACGTTCGATATCCTCCCGTTTACCAAGCAAAACCATGAAATCAGAGCTGTACAAAATCGTATCTGCACTGGGGACGCCCAAAATATGATACTCATCACGCCGCTCACCTTGATCATTGGAAACCTCGTAGGAACGCCGCAAAGTAATCAGATTGAGCTTGTAACGGGTTCTTAGCTCGACCTGCAAAACTGTTTTGTTGCAAACCGCTGCAGGGGTTTTGACCTCCACAATTTGATAGTCATCCGGTAATTGAAAAACATTTACCAAGTTGGGGTTCAAGAGACGACCAGCTACTGAGATACCCACCTCATCTTCCGGAGAGAGAATTTCGGTAACACCGAGTTTTTCGAGAACACGACGTTGTTGATCGGTTGAGGCCCTGGCAATGATACGCTTTACACCCAATTCAAGCAACGTAACGGTTGTTAACAAGAGACCTTCAAAATCCTGACCAATCGCCACAACAACCGCATCCAAATCCTGCACGTTTTGTTCGCGCAATAACTTGAGGTTGGTTGCGTCCATTCGAACCGCAAAGGCAACATCATCACGCAAAGCGTTGATCGCTTGTTCATCGTTATCAATAACTATGACCTCGGCACCCCGCTGCGCCAGAGTCCTGGCAATGGTGGTTCCAAAGCGACCTAATCCGATGACACCGAAACGGTTTTCCATGATGATAAAGATTGAATATGAGAAGCAAAGACCTCCAAAGCAGGGCCAAAACCCTGGGTATTGGTTATGATTAAATCACTTGAATCCCGATAGGGCTCCAGGTAGGCCCTGTAGGCCGGGGCCACATGATGATCCCACTGGTAACGAACAACGTCCTCGGGATACCCTCGCTCGGCCAAATCCCGCTCAATCCTGCGGGCCAACATTAATTCTTGAGGGGCATCGATGAAAACTCGAAGATCCAAGAGGTCCGCAATTTCTCGGTAATGAAAGACGAAGAGTCCCTCAATGACCAACACCGGAGCGGGTTGTACCGTGTGATAAGCCGGCTCGGCCCCTGGACGATTAAAGGTGTACTCTTTGATACGAACCGAACGGCCTTCGATGAGGGTCTGCAAATCCTGCAGGCAACGGTCCCGGTCCAAGGCGTCGGGTAGGTCAAAATTGACCTCGCCCCTGGGGTCCCTGGCCTGCATTTCGATCGGGTGGTAATAATGGTCCTGCGATATCACAGCCAACTGCTCCGGCGCAAAACGGGCCGATAGGGCCTTGATAAAAGTGGTTTTGCCCGATGCACTCCCCCCTACCAAGCCAATGATATAAGGCTTTTGGGGATGAAGGCCGGATTGCATTCCGCAAAACTACACCAAAGTCCTCAAACCCAAACCCAACCCCTAAACCCCTTCTCGGGGCCGAAAAACCGCTAGAGGCACAATGCATTCCTCCAGTGAAATACCTCCGTGCTGAAAGGAATCCCTGTAGAGGGATGCATACTGATGAAAATTGTTAGGATAACAAAAAAACTGATCCGAACCGGCCAAAATATAGACCGAATTAAGGTGCTTGCGCGGTAATTGAACCTGCTCGGGTTGTTGAATGGTGTAGACCAAGTCATCCTGAATTTGTAAATTCCGGCCTTCTTTATAACGAAGATTGTTGGACATCTCCCGATCACCACTGATGCGCACGGGGTCCTGCACTTTGATCATCCCATGATCGGTGGTTAGAACAAGGGTATAACCCCGAGCGGCGGCTTTTTGTAAATAATCCAAGAGGGGGGAATGCTGAAACCAAGAACGCGTTATGGAACGATAGGCGGCTTCATCTTCGGCCAGTTCCTTGATGATATTCATTTCGGACCGAGCATGGCTCAGCATGTCTACAAAGTTATAAACCAAGACCTCCAAGGGTTGACTCAAACCTCCGTTTGCATTTTCGAGGCTCTGTTTCGCCTGTGCCAGGGAGGTAATTTTTTGGTAACCGTGGGCTGGATTGCGCCCGTTGCGCTTGAGCCATTCCCCCAAGAAAAAAGACTCGTGCATGTTGTGGCTGTGCTCGTCCTGATCCGACCACCAGCGGTCGGGGTAACGCCTCACGATTTCGGCGGGGGGCATGCCCGCAAAGAGCGCATTACGAGCATATTCTGTGCTGGTTGGTAGGATGGAGTAATAGGTTTCTACCTCCAATGCTCTGTAAAATTCCCCCAAAATTGGCTCAATAACACGGAACTGATCCAAACGAAAATTATCAATCAACAACAAGAGGACTTTGGGGTATTGGTCCAGGATCGGAAGCAATTTTCGTTGCAAAAGCTGATGCGAAAGGGTGGGCGCACCCTGTACGCTTTGCGGCTGTTTTGCGGGGATTGCCATACCCTTGGTGTTCAGGGTTCCGGCAAACCAACTAGCATAATTCTTCTTGATAAATCGAACAAACAATCGATTGGCCTCGGCCTTTTGCATCGCAAAAACCTCTTTCATTCCCTCGTCTCCCGATTCTTCCAAGTCCAATTCCCATCGCACGAGTCGCTGATACAATTCGGCCCATTGAGCTGCATCCAGTTGATCAGACATGCTCATGCCCAATTCGCCAAAATCATCGCGATAGGCTTCGTTGGTTTTGCGAGCAACCAGGCGTTTTTGATCGGTTACCTTGAGGATGGCCGATAACAATTGTTTGGGGTGGACCGGCTTGATAAGGTAATCGGCGATTTTGGAGCCGATGGCTTCTTCCATGAGGAGTTCTTCTTCGCTCTTGGTGACCATAATAACCGGCATCAAAGGCTTGATCTCCTTGAGGCGGGACAGGGTTTCCAGGCCACTCAATCCGGGCATGTTTTCGTCCAGCAACACCAAATCAAAATCCTCGTCCGCCGCACGTTGCAAGGCCTCGAGTCCGTTGTTGACCGGAGTGGTACGGTAGCCTTTGCTTTCCAGAAAAGACAAATGAGGCGCGAGCAAATCGATTTCGTCGTCAGCCCAAAGAATTGAAAGATTGGCCATAAGTGGTTTAGGTGATTGATAACGGCCGAAACCTAATTTTGGTCTAAATTACCGACGCTTTCCTAGACCACCCCGCCCCTTGACCAACAAAATCCTCAACGATCCCCTGTACGGCTTTATACGACTGGAGTCCAAGCTGATCCTTCGCCTGATAGATCATCCCCTCTTCCAGCGGCTTCGCTATATCCGTCAGTTGGGCATGACCTACCTGGTTTATCCAGGAGCCACCCATTCGCGGCTGGCCCATGCGCTCGGTGCCATGCACCTGATGCAAGAGGCCTTGGATGTATTGGCCCACAAGGGTTACAGCCTCAGCCCCGATGACCGTAGTGCCTGCCTGATGGCCATCCTACTGCACGATCTGGGCCATGCCCCCTTCTCACATGCCCTGGAGGGCTTCCTCGTTCAGGACATGCCGCACGAAGATATTTCCTTGCTGATGATGCAGGATTTGAACCGATGGTGCGACGGCGAATTGGAAACCACCTTGGATGTTTTTAGGGGATCCCATGAATTGCCTTTTTTGCACGAATTGGTTTCATCCCAATTGGACATGGATCGATTGGATTATCTCAATAGGGATAGCTTTTTTACGGGTGTCACAGAGGGCATCATTGGGGTCGATCGCATCTTGCAAATGCTGGATGTGCACCAGGGTCGCCTGGTGGTCGAGCGCAAAGGCATCTATAGCATCGAAAAATACCTGATGGCCCGCTACCTCATGTATTGGCAGGTTTATTTGCACAAAACAGTTTTGTCGGCGGAGTACCTGATGGGGCATATCATGAACCGTGCCCGTCGTGTCCTCGAGCAGGGCCTGGACCTCTTTGTTTCCCCGGATTTGGGCCTATTTCTAAGGCAACCGGTTCGTGGCGACGAATTTAGAAGCAACCCTGAACTCCGAGAAGCCTATGCCCGCTTGGACGATTCCGAAATCATGGTTCATGTCAAGACCTGGGCCCGGCGTTCCGAACCCATCCTGGAGCACCTCAGCCAACAATTAATGACTCGCCGATTGGCCGCCGTCGACTGGTCCTCCGAACCTGTTTCTCTGGACACGGTCCAAGGCTTGGCCCAGGAAGAGGCTCATCGCTTGGGCTTGGGAGAGGAGGCCTTGGCCTATCTGGCCCATTGCCGGCCGGTCCGCAAAGCCGTGTATTCGGGGGCAGAGTCCCCCATTTTGATCAAAGATCGGCAAGGCGTGGTCAGCCCCTTGGACGCCCTTTCGGATCATATTCAGGTGGTGGATTTGCATAGCAAGCACGAGCGATATGCCCTTTACCGCCCCAAAAACCGCCCTTAGGCAAATATTAGGGCCCAACTAGAAGCCTCGTCCACCAAAATGGTGGATATTTGCGCAATATTCATGAAGTTAAGCTGCCAAGAGCTCACCACCCTTGTTGAGGGCGTATTGCAAGGCGACCCCCATCGAAGCATTCTGGGTCCGGCCAAAATAGAAGAGGCGGGGCCCAACGAGGTTACATTTTTGGCCAACTCCAAATACCTTCCGTATGTGGATCGTTGCCGTGCGGGCTTGCTTTTGGTGGAATCAAACCAAGAGCTCCCTTCTCTGGTCTCCACCTCCATCTTGCGGGTGGCGGATCCCTACCGAGCCTTTGGACTCATCCTGCAGGCCTTTGAACAACAGCGCCTTTACAGCCCTGGTCTCCACCCCCAGAGCTGGGTGGACCCCGAAGCGGTCTTGGGCGAAGGCGTAGGAGTGGGTGCGTTCGCGACGGTGGGATCTGGAGCGGTTATCGGAAATGGCACTCGCATCGCGGCCCATGCCTATGTGGGATCCCGGGTCAAAATTGGACGGGACTGCATCCTTCATCCCGGGGTACGGCTCATGGATGACTGCGAAATTGGCGATCGTTGTATACTCTACGCCAATGCCGTGGTCGGATCGGATGGATTTGGCTATGCCCCCAATGCTTCCCAGGTTTATTCCAAAATTCCCCAGGTGGGTCGGGTAATTCTGGGGAACGACGTCGAAGTCGGAGCCCATGCCACCATTGATCGCGCCACCATGGGGGCCACCGTTGTTGGCAACGGATCCAAAATTGACAATCTAGTCCATTTGGCCCACAATGTAGAAATTGGCGAAAACACCGTCATCGCAGCCCAAACCGGAGTATCAGGCAGCACCCGTGTTGGGGCCCGCTGTGTCTTTGGAGGTCAGGTCGGTGTTGCAGGTCACCTCACGGTAGCCGAAGGCAGCCAGATTGGCGGGCAAACCGGCGTGACCCGGTCCATTGTCGAACCGAATCGCAAATGGAACGGAACCCCCCTGATGTCTTATATGGACAACCAGCGCTCCAACGCCGTTTTTAGGCGACTGCCTGACCTGGAGGCGGACCTTCGGCAACAAATAATCAACCTTCAAAAAGAAGTGGAGGAGCTCAAAGCCCTACGAACATCCGGTTCCTGAACCCTCAAAAAAATTTTAAACCCCGATCACCCCATGCCCTCATTGGATTACCAAAAAACGCTGGCTCAACCTGTTGTGATGGAAGGCGTAGGCCTGCACAGCGGAGCCCCGGTTCTCATCAAATTTTGTCCCGCTCCCGAAGACACGGGCTTTGTTTTTCGTCGTACTGATCTTCAACCCGTTGTTGATATCCCGGCCTTGGCCGAATACGTTGTTGAAACCAGTCGTGGTACCACCCTAGGACTTGGCGATGTCCGAGTTCTCACTGTGGAACATGTTCTTTCAGCCCTGACTGCTTCGGACCTGGACAATGTCATCATTGAATTGGATTCCCCGGAACTTCCGATCGGCGACGGAAGCGCCCGTCCCTTTATGGACGCCATTGGGAAGGCCGGTCTTCAAAACCAAAACAAGGCACGAACCTACCTTGAGTTAAAGGAGCATTTCACCTTCAAGGATGCCGATAAAGGCAGTGAAATCACCCTTTTGCCGGATTCGCATTATCGATTGTCGGTGATGATCGATTTTGACTCCAAGGCCCTGGGACCCCAACACGCACGATTGGATGACCTGCGTGATTTTGACAAAGAAATTGCCTCCTGCCGGACCTTTTGTTTCCTTCACGAGCTTGAAGAAATGCATCGCCAAAATCTTATACAGGGCGGGGATCTTAACAATGCCTTGGTCTTTATCGAAAACCCGGTAGCCGATGATCAATGGGAATCCCTCAAAGGCTTGTTTGGGCATCCAGACCTTCAGCTTCAATCCGCGGGTATCCTGAATCACAAACATTTGTACTTTGACAACGAACCCGCCAGGCACAAACTTTTGGACATGGTCGGGGACCTTAGTTTGATCGGCCAAAGAATCAAAGGCCATATCGTAGCTCACAAACCCGGACATCAATCCAATGTGGCCTTTGTCCTGGCCCTACGGGAACACATCAAGCGCTCACCCAAATCCCTTGTCAACCCATCGGGAGACAAACCCAAGGTGGTCTTTGATACCAACCAAATCATGCAGTTTTTGCCACACCGCTATCCTTTTCTGCTGGTGGACAAGATTACAGAGATTTCGGATACGCATGTTGTTGGCATCAAAAATGTAAGTATCAATGAATCCTTTTTTCAGGGACATTTTCCGGGAAACCCGGTCATGCCAGGTGTTTTGACGATTGAAGCCTTGGCCCAAGCCGGAGGTGTCCTTTGCCTCAACTTGATGGATGACCCAGGAGGTTATTGGACCTATTTTACGCGCATTGATAAGTTAAAATTCAAAGGCAAGGTCCTACCAGGCGATACCCTTATACTCAAGTTAAACCTAATGGAACCCATTCGAAGAGGAATTTGCCGCATGGCAGCGACTGCCTATGTTGAGGACCAAAAGGTCGTGGAAGCCGAATTAATGGCCCAATTGGTTCGCAAATCATGAGCACACTCAGCCACATTCATCCCAAGGCCAGGATTGGCAAGGGAACGCATATCTCTCCCTTTGTTACCATCGAAGAGGATGTCATTATCGGGGAAAATTGCTGGTTGGGCCCCAACTGCACCGTGATGAACGGGGCACGCATTGGAGACAAGGTCCAGGTATTTCCGGGCGCAGTTATTTCGGCCCCTCCACAAGATCTCAAATACCGGGGCGAACCAACCCTCACACGCATTGGAGACCGTTCCATTATCCGAGAATGCGTGACCATTAACCGAGGGACCACCGACCGCAACGAAACCGTGGTGGGCAGGGACTGCCTGTTAATGGCCTATACCCACGTCGCCCATGATTGCTTGTTGGGGGACCATGTAATTATGGCCAATCTGGCCACCTTGGCTGGGCATATCACTGTTCACAATTGGGCCATTCTTGAGGGATTGGTGGCTGTGCAGCAATTTTTAACGATTGGGGAACATAGCTTTGTAGGCGGAGGCAGCTTGGTGCGCAAAGACGTTCCGCCCTTTGTCAAATGCGCCAAAGAGCCCCTTTCTTTTGCCGGGGTCAATGTAATCGGCCTGCGACGCCGAGGCTACAACGAAAACGAAATCAGGCTCATTGAAGATGTGTACCGGATCATTTATGTCCGCGGCTATAACATAACACGGGCCCTTGAGCAGGTCGAAATCGATGTGGCTCCTTCCAAACTCAGGGACCGTATTCTTCAATTTGTTCGACATTCCAGCGCTGGGGTGATTCGGGGCATGCTTGAATAGTTTTTTTTTGATTTTGTTCCGTGAGCCTCGACCCAACAACGAATCCCAAAACGCCGGCTCTGGAAGCCTGTGGTATTGGGAAACATTACCAAGGTCAATGGCTCTTTCATTCCTGGAATGCTGTGCTGGAACCGGGTCAAGGTCTTGCACTTACCGGAGCCAACGGTAGTGGCAAGTCCACCCTGCTGCAATGCATCGGAGGCTTGATTCGCCCCGATACCGGCGTCATCACGTGGGGTGGTGAAAAGGAACAAATACCTGCTTGTTCCCTGGCCGCACCCTATTTGGATATCCCCACCGAATACACCTTAAACGAATTGGTGACTTTTCATTTTAGCATCAATCCATTAAAATCCGGAGCCGATCCTTTTTTGCAATTACGTCTTTGTCATCTGGACCTTTCCTCCAATCTGTTGTTAAAACATTATAGTTCAGGAATGATCCAGAAGGTTAAGTTGGTCCTTGCGTTGTTGACCGATGCCCCCATTCTCCTCTTGGATGAGCCGCACAGCCACTTAGACCGGGAGGCCCAGGCTTGGTTTCAACAACTTTTGTCCTCTTCCATTGCAGGCAGGGTCTGGGCGATGGCCTCCAACGACCCCAATGAATACCGGCTATGTAGCGCCGCTTTTGATTTGGGATCCAATCCGCCCTAAACAATCCCTTCCTAAGCCCTGCGTATCCAGGTGCCCGATCCATTTCTTTGGAATAGTCCGGCCGATTCCAAAGCAAAAAGAGAGCGCACAAAGCCCGGATAATCCCCCTGATGCAATTCCAAAAGTCGATCGGCCGAAGCTTCTTCCAAAACCGCCAAGCCACGTAGCATTCGCTGGGCTCCTTCGCTCAGCATCCGACCTGAAGCGGGCAGTCCTTCCAGGGTCTGTTGGACTCCTCGCGCTGCTTTGACACCTTGAAGTTGGGCATCCACAGCGGTACCCGCAATCAAACGATGGGCATCGGCCCTGCTGTCTTCAAGGCGAGGCCTCAAAGGCCAATTTTGCCAAACCCTGAGATCGTAGGGCGAACACAAAAGCTGAGCCTGCCCGGACAAGACCAAGCGTAGGCAACCACGGTAGCCCTGATCCGTCACCCGCCCCGGAAAGGCGTAGACCTGCCGATCGTAATCATTCGCAAAACGGGCCGTAATCAAAGCACCCCCTCGGGCTGCGGCCTCTGCCACCAAAACAAGGGGACAAAGTCCCGCAATGATGCGGTTGCGTCGTGGAAATAGACGGGCATCCGGACCCTGCAAGGCCCTGGTTTCGGTCAGGATGACCATACCAGCCGCCACCATTCGCTCGCCTAGACCCTTGTGTTGAGGCGGATAGTGCGTTCCCAATCCATTGGCTGTCACAGCCATGGTTCCAAAACCCATTTCCAAGGCCAACTCGTGGGCATGTCCATCCACGCCGAGAGCCAATCCGCTAACGATGATGGGTTTTGTGTTTTGAGGGATCCAAGCATGCGCCAATTCCTCCATGAAGGCCCGTAGAATGGTACTTCCGTATTGACTCATGTTACGGGTACCAACAACAGCCAATGCATAGCGGTAATCCAGAGGCAGATGCCCTTTGACAAATAAAACCACCGGAGGATCGTGGCATTCGCGGAGGTATTCAGGATATTCGGGGTCCACCAAAGAAACCCACCTCAACCCCATGGATTCCCCCAATTCCCATTCACGGCGGGCCATGCTGTTGGCCTCTTGCAGCAAGCGTGGTCCATCACGCCCGGATAGAACACGCGACAAATTCATTCCCCAAGCGCCGCAACGACTCAAGGCCGCCGTGTCCGCTCCCAACAAGGCCTCTGCGCTCCCCATGCATTCCAGCAGACGTTTCATGGCCACCGGTCCGGTACCCGGCAGCGTCGAGAGGGCCCACAAGCCCGTTTGAATGTCTTTGTTCATCGGTTTTATTGCTAAATTCGGTTTTTGAAGTCCGGCTTTGTTTTCAATAATTCGACTTTCCTTTTGGGGTTTCCTTGGGGCACTGATTTTCGGTGCATTGCGCCTTGTCGCCCAAGACAGTCCAACCACGACATCCTCCAACCTGCCCACCAGAGACACGGTTTGGAACGGCCACCTACGGGTCTTGCAACCGGTGGTGATCACCACCTCCCGGTTGGTTCAACGTCCCGAACGTTCCACGGCCAGTTTGGGCCTATTGACCAGACAAGATGCCGAGGCCTTCAACAGCCTCACCCCCGAGGATGCCCTCAATCGCATGTCCGGGGTTTACAGCCTAAGAGGCCAACTGAGCATACGGGGTAGCGGAGGTTTTACACTCAATGCAGGAAGCCGGGCCCTGATGCTTTTGGACGGGCTACCCCTGCTCTCGGCGGATGCGGCCGAGGTGCATTGGAAACTCCTACCTACCGAACAATTGGAACAAATTGAGGTTCTCAAAACCGCCGGATCCGCCCTCTACGGTTCATCCGCTCTGGGCGGGGTGGTTCATTTTCGAACCCGGAAGCCCGGCGCTGAACCGCTGAACTTGATAAGCGGCTTCACCGGAGTCTACGCCGATCCCCCCTCGTTTCATCGCAACCCATGGGGCCGTTCCAATTATCCGACCTTTAACGGACTATCCTACCTGCACAGTGCGCGGTACGGGAACACCGAAGTCACCGGCAGCTTCCAAGCCGTCGCGGATCAAGGCTTTCGCATCGGTGAAACCAGCAAACGCCTCCGTGGTGGCTTGAACCTCCGACGATCCATGGGAAGAGGGTGGACTGCTGGGCTAGCCGGGCATTTCCTGATTGACTCCATGCGCTTGTTTTCGATTTGGAAAAGCGATACCGATGCCTTTGTTCCTGCCGATGGCTCCACCAATCCCCAAATCAACCGCCGATGGATTGTGGACCCTTCGATCACGTACCTAAGTGCCCGTTTTCAATTCAAATGGCTCAACCGCACCTATTATTCCTATAATAATTTTAACAACGAAGATTTTGCGCTGGCCTTGATGACTTACAGCGAGCCCACCCTGCGTTGGATTCTACCATCCCAGAATGTTTCGTTGATGCTTGGCGCTGTATATCAACAAAATACCATTGATTCCAAAAACCTTTACCGCCAACAGGGCTCATCCCAGCAGGCGGTCTATGCCCAAGCCGATTACCAAGAGAAACGCTGGACATGGGGAGCGGGCATGCGTATGGAGCGTTATGTTACGAATGGATTGGAACGGATGGCCTTGCCTCAAATCAGGACTTCGTTGAATTATCAGCTTGTGAAACCCGGTCGTTTTAACAAAAGGTTTCAACCCCCTGCCTTCGATTCGATTCAAATTATGCCGTTGTGGATAGATCCAACGCCCAACCCGGCTCGGGGTGGATTCCTGCGGGCGTCGATTGGTCAGGGCTTCCGTTTACCGAGCATCGCGGAACTTTATTCCAATTCCAAGATAGGAGGCGTTCGTATCCTGGGTGATAGCACCTTGGATGCTGAACAAAGCTGGTCTGCTGAGGTGGGCTATATGCATCGCTTTGGTCGTAGCGAACTGCAACCGGAATTGGACATTGCTTTTTTTCATTCCTTTTATCGCAACCTGGTGGAATTTAATTTTGAAGTGGCCCTACCGGCGGTTTACGATGCCCAGGATTCCGCTTGGTTCAATGACCCCAGCCTTAACACCGAAGAAAAAAACTCCCGCCTCTTCCAAAAATACGCCCGTTTCAAACCGATGGGTGTACCAGAGGCGATGATTCAAGGCGTTGAGGCTCAATTCAGCGGCAGCCTTCCGCTGCCCAAAGGAATGTTCCAATACCGGCTGGGTTATACGTTCAGCAACCCGTTGAATCTGCGTCCACCGGCCTTTGATTCTACCTACAATTCCACCCTGACCGATTTGATGAGGTTCTTGAAATACCGATACCGTCATTTGTTACGAGCTGAATTTTCTGTCCATAAAGGGCCCTGGACCTGGACAACCCAAGTTCGATACAATTCCATTCCCTTGAATATTGACAAGGACTATTACCGTTTTATACCGGGACTGCTGGACCACCGCATCCGAACCCGTCACGGGGATTGGATGGTGGATCTAAGGCTTGGTTGGACGGGGTATCGGGGACGCTACCGTTTTAATTTCATCGTCCGCAATGCCCTCAACAGGAGTTGGATGCCCGTACCGGGCAATATCGGGGAACAACGTAATTTTCAAGTTCAATGGACCGTACAACTCTGAACGCGCTTTGCCCATGGGCCGTCGAATCTCTACGGCTAACCCTGCTGACCGCCTTGTTGTTGGGACTGGCCTCCTTGGCAACCAAGGCCCAGGAGCCGGGTGGCGTGCTTCGTGGCAAAGTCATGGATCGCGTGTTGAAAAGCCCCCTTCCCGGGGCCAATCTGCAATGGATGTGCCCTGCCAAGGACTTTACGACCGCACCATCCACCGCGGGTACCGCCAGCATGGGCGACGGGACCTATGAACTTCGGGTCCTCCCAGGTTGTTCGCTGAGGGTTAGTGCCATTGGTTACCAAACCCGATGGATTTTGTTGCCCGCCGCTACGTCGAACGAGGCCATCAAGCGATTGGATATTGTATTGGAACCGGTTACGCTGGATCTGGATGCTGTCGTCATCAGTGCGGGCCGCTTTGAGCAACGTCTCAGCGAAGTCTCGGTGTCCATGCAAATTCTCAAACCGGAACTTCTCCAACAAAACAATTTAACCCGCTTGGATGATGCCATGGATCGTGTCCCCGGCGTCAGCATCGTGAATGGTCAGGCCAATATTCGAGGGACTTCCGGGTTTAGCTACGGAGCAGGGAGCCGGGTTCAGGTTCTTTTGGACGAAATGCCTTTGCTGAGCGCCGATGCCAACGATGTTCGATGGGCCTTCATGCCCATGGAAATCCTCTCCCAGATCGAGGTTATCAAGGGAGCCTCCTCGGTGCTGTTTGGAAGTGGAGCCTTGGGTGGTGCCATTCATTTACGAAGCCAATGGCCAGGGACTCAACCCGGCGGTATGCTTCAAACCTATGCCCTGGGTTACGATCATCCCCCGTCCCGGTTCACCGACCCCTACCCCGGTCGTATGCCCCTCCAAAGCGGTATCAATGGTTATTACCAAAAAAATTCCGGTCGTCTTGACTGGACCGTCGGCGCCATGGCCCTCACAGACCCTGGCTTCAGGATTGGCGAATTCAGCAACCGAATCCGAGCCAATACCGCCCTTCGTTACCGACTCAGCCCCCAACTCATGCTCAGCGTGGCCGGTAATTTCATGACCGAAAAAATCGGTAATTTTCTTTTTTGGAACAACCTCGATTCAGCGCATTTTCCGGCCTCAGGGACCAACGATACCCTGCTCAGCCGTCGAGCTATGCTAGATCCTGTTTTGCGCTACACCGACCCCTGGGGCAATAACCACACCCTCAAAAACCGCTGGTACCTCACCCAAAACATGGGCGACAGCGATCGAAATGTACGAGGGTTGATGCGTTACCACGAATATCAATTTCAAAGACGCTTTGTGGGCCCCCACAAATCGACCTGGGTGAGCAACAGCGGCGTCACCTATCTTCATAACAATGTCCAAAGCCAAGGTCTGTACGGGGACCGGAACAGCCGATCCATCGCCTTCTACTCCCAAATGGATGTACAGGCCGGGCGCTTGGGACTCTCCCTTGGGGGCCGTTTTGAATCGACCCGCATTGAATCCGATCCCTTGATTCGATTCCCCGTTTTTCGGTCGGGCATGACCTACGCCCTCGCCAAGGCCACCCACCTGCGCGCATCGGCAGGGCAAGGCTTCCGTGCCCCTTCGGTGGCCGAACGGTATGTTCGGGCTGTCGGTGGGGCGGTCGAGGTCCTTCCCAACCCAACCTTGCAACCAGAACAAGGATGGAGCGGCGAAATCGGACTGCGCCAGGGATACAAAAGGGGTTCCCTGGTGGGCGGCTTGGATATCGCTGCCTTTTATACCCGCTATACGGATATGATCGAATTTAGTTTCCGTTTATGGCCGGACGGTGACGGGTTCAAAGCGATCAATCTCTTGAACACCAAAGCCGTCATGTGGGGTTTTGAAGCTGGAACCGAAGGCCAAGCCCGAATCGGCACCCACACGCTCCGCTGGATGATGGGCTATACCTTCACCCAACCGACCCAATACGCGATGCCCATCCCTGCGGAACCGGACTATATCGTAAAAGACACCCTCAAATACCGTAGCCGACACCTGTGGCGTTCCGATTTGTTATGGGAAAGAGGGCGAATGCAGGCGGGGATCAACCTCCGCTACAATAGTTTTATGCTCAAAATCGACGATATATTTTATTCGTTTATCCCCGGGACCCAGGCCTTTCGGGACGAAAACAACCAGGGCGATTGGATCGTCGATCTGCGCGCAGCTTATCAACTCCAGAAACAATTCAAAATCTCGGCCCTCGTGCGCAATGCCTTCAACCGGGCCTACGCCGTGGTCCCCGGTAACTTGGGCCCACCTCGAGCCTTCCTCCTCCAGGCCCAATGGAATCTTTGACCTCCCCTCGCTTTTCACCTAATCCCCACGCCTTGAACCCATTTCTTCGTTTCACCTTCTTCTCTTTCTACCTAATCCTAGCCCTGGGGCTGGCATCGGATCCCGCTTGGGCTCAATCCCGACGAGCTTCCAGTGGAACAAGCAAAAATAACATCCCTGATGCCCCGACCACTGAAGACCAACTGAGCCTGGAATCCATCTTTGCATCCGGAAAATATGCCCAACGAGGTGCCGGTGTTATGGAATCGCTCAAGGACGGAATTCATTACTATAACAACCAACGCATCGGTGATTCACTGAAGGAAAACGCCTTGCTTATCTATGCCTACGAAGACGGGAAGGTCACCGATACCCTGCTCCGTGATTCCTGGTTACGCAGCCCGGACTACCCCGAAGGTTTGGCCTGGGAAGACGTAGAACTCTCCCCGGATGAATCGGTGCTTTTGCTGGCGACCGATGCAGAATCCGTTTATCGGTACTCTTCCAAAGCCAAGTATTATGTGTGGAGCCGATCCAACCGAAGCCTGGTTCCTTTGATGGACGGTGCCAAAATCATGGCTCCCGCCTTTTCCCCCAACGGCCGCTACCTTGCCTTTGTCTATTCCAACGATTTGTATATCCAAGACCTGCAAAACCAGCAATTGCGGAGAATCACTCGGGATGGCCAAGTCAATCAAATCATCAACGGACACGGAGACTGGGTGTACGAAGAGGAATTGGAATTAACCAGGGCCTTTGCCTGGTCGCCCGACAGCAAAGCCCTCCTGTACTTGCGCTTTGACGAATCCAAAGTTCCTCAAATGAGTATCCCAATCTACGAGGGGAACCTCTACCCCCAAGAAATGAAATTCAAATACCCCAAAGCCGGGGAACCCAATGCGGCGGTTAGCTTGTGGATGTTTGAATTGGATCAGGCCAAGCCTCGCTGCATCATTGCCGAAGATCCAAGGACCGGGGATGATGCCGACCATTACTTGGCCCGCATCGGCTGGACCAAAGACGCCGGTCTGGCCTGGGTTCAAACCATGAACCGGGCCCAAAATCGGCTGGATCTTTCCTTGATCAACCGCGAAAGCGGTGAACGCCGTTTGCTACGACGGGAACAATCCGAAACCTGGGTGGACCTTCACGATCATTTGGTCTTCTTGGACCATGGAAGTTATTTCATTCATTCGAGCGAACACAGTGGTTTTCAACGCCTCTACCTCTACGACATGCAGGGCCGAGAGGTGGCGCCCCTGACGCCCGATGGCCAAGAACTGACCGATTTCTACGGAGTCGATCCCCAACGCAATGAAATTTACTACGGATTGGCGGCTCCAACCCCCATGGAAAGGCAAGTGTTCCGGGCCAAGCTCCCCGAATTGCAACCAACCACATCAGCCCCTACCCAACCGGTACCCACCGCGACCATGCTGAGCCGAGAAAGCGGGAAAACAACCGCCCGCTTTAGCCCAACCTATGATTACCATGTGTTGCAACACACCCAAATAGATCAACCGCTTCGGGTCAGCCTTCATCGAAGGGACGAAGAACTACGGGTCCTCCAAGACAACCAAGCCCTTGTGCTTAAACTACGCAGTGCACCGCTTGGCAAGAAAACTCTGATGCAGGTGCCCGGGGCCGATTCCACCCTGCTAAATGCCTATGTTATTCAACCACAGAATTTTAACCCCAAAAAATCCTACCCCCTTTTGATGTTCGTTTACGGAGGGCCTGGAAGCCAAACCGTGGATGCATCGCTGGGTCAAAACTATTTATGGTTTCAATACCTCACCACCTTGGGCTACGTGGTCGCCTCGGTGGACGGAAGGGGCACCGGTTACCGAGGGGCGGCTTTCGAAAAAGCCACCTACCGGCAATTGGGCAAATTGGAATGCGATGATCAAATTGCGGCGGCCCGATACTTTGGCAAGCAACCCTGGGTGGATGCCCAAAGGATTGGAATCTTTGGTTGGTCGTTTGGGGGATACCTAAGTTCCTTGGCGATAACCAGGGGCGCCGATGTTTTCAAAGCCGCCGTGGCCGTAGCCCCTGTTATTAACTGGCGCTTTTACGATTCGATTTATACCGAACGTTTTTTGGGAACCCCCGCAGACAATCCCGATGGTTACGACCAAAACTCACCGGAAAACCACGCAGCCAAACTGGTCGGAAATTACCTCCTTATTCATGGCACCGCCGACGACAATGTGCATTACCAAAATGCGGCTGTCATGGCCAAACGATTGGTAGATCTCAACAAGGACTTTGAATTCATCACCTACACCGACAAAAACCACGGCATCAGCGGGGGCAAAACCCGCCTGCAATTGTTTACCAAAATCACCGGTTTCCTTCAAAAAAACCTCTAAACGACCTATTTCTATCGCTGCAGGCCCTATTCCTATCCCAGGACGGTCCTCAAAAGGTCAATTTGACGGGTTTTCGCTTAATTTCACAACCGCGTGCCCCTTGGGGGCCTTGTTTCACTTCCAAACCACCTTATGAGCTCCTCAAAATCCTCTGCTTCTGACCGCCACCCGACCGGTTTATGGTATCTGTTTGCCACCGAAATGTGGGAACGATTCGGCTATTACCTCATGCTTGGCATTTTCTCGCTTTACATGCTCGATGGCTGGAACAACGGGGGGATGGGTTTTGACTCCAAAACAAAATCCGATATCTACGGCACCTACCTGGGGTTGGTGTACCTGACGCCTTTTATTGGCGGTCTCCTCGCCGACCGCATGCTGGGGTACCGACGATCCATTATCCTGGGCGGCCTGATGATGGCGGCCGGCTATTTTTTGTTATCGGTCCATAGCATCGAAACCTTCTACGCCGCGTTGGCTTTGATCATCCTTGGCAATGGTTTTTTTAAGCCCAATATCTCCACCCTGGTGGGTAACCTCTACAATACCGACGCGCTCAAAAACAAAAAGGATTCTGGCTTTAACATCTTCTACATGGGAATTAACGTGGGAGCCTTCATCTGCAATTTTGTGGCGGCCTATATGCGTATTAACTATGGATGGGGCCACGCCTTTGCGGCGGCTGGTGTTGGGATGTTGATTGGGGTTGTTATTTTTCTGATAGGGATGCCCCATATCAAACATGTGGATCAAGTCAAACCGCTCAAGGATGGTGATATGTCAACCCTCAAAATCCTGTCCATGACCCTTTTACCGATGTTCGTCTTTGGGGCCATCGGGTATGCCATCCCTGGGAATCTCTTGGGCACCGACACCAACGACGCCTTCATCATCGGCTGTTTACCCGTCATTGCCTTTTTTATCTATTTAGCCTATACGGCCGAAGCCAAAGAACGCCGCGCCATCAAAGCCCTTTTGGCGGTCTTCTCTTGTGTTATATTGTTCTTTGCGATTTTTCACCAAAACGGTGACGCGCTAACGGTCTGGGCCGAGGATTTTACCGATCGTGAAATGCCAGCTGCTATTGCCCCCGCCGCCGAAAATTTTGGAATGGCGCAGGTGGTGACCAACCATGAATTGGTTCAAATGAACGATGAGGAATTTGGAATTGCGATGGAGATGATGCGTTCCCAAGAAAACGCCATGCCCGGCACGACGGCCGAAGAACTCAAAGCCAAAGCTGATTACTCCGAAATCGTATCGCAGGTCGAAAAATCCAGGGCCTACTTCAAAAACCTACCCAAGGACCAGATCCCACCCACCGGACAAAGCCTGAGGCTTTATTCCACCGAATTGTACCAGTCCATGAACCCGTTCTGGGTCGTTTTGTTAACGCCTGTAATGGTTGGTATCTGGGGCTTTTTTCGCTCCCGCGGCAAAGAACCCTCCACCCCAACCAAAATCGCCTTGGGTTTGGTCATCACCGCCCTTTCGGCCTTGGTGATGGTCGGAGCTGTTATGGCGACGAACGATCTTAGTGTAAAAGCCGGTTCCTTTTGGCTGCTGGCTTCCTACGGTGTGATCACCGTGGGTGAGCTCTGTTTGTCGCCTATGGGCCTTTCGCTGGTCTCCAAATTAAGCCCGCCACGAATCACCGCCCTGATGATGGGAGGATTCTTTTTGGCGGTTTCGGTTGGCAACAAAATGTCAGGGATGCTATCAAGCCTCTGGGAAAGTTTTGATGACAAGAGGGATTTCTTTCTTTTGAATTTTGGACTGGTCATGGGCGCTGCACTTCTTCTGTTCCTGATGCTGCGCTGGCTGAATTCGGTCATGAAAGAGAACAACGTCCTCTAAACCAACACTTATGAACAACCCACCCCCCCCCTCCGATGGCCTAAGTTCCTCGGAGCAGGAATCCTTGTTGGCTATCCGCAACTTCAGCGGAACCTACCCCAAGCAGATATGGTACCTATTTATGGTCGAAATGTGGGAACGATTTTGTTTCTACGGAATGCGCGGGATGTTAATGGTCTTTATGGTGACGGAACTCGGTTTGGGGGATGGGGCGGCCAATTTGCAATACGGTTCCATTCAGTCCTTTGTCTATGCCTTCACCTTTTTGGGGGGCGTGCTTGCCGACCGCTTTCTCGGATTCCGAAAATCGTTGTTATGGGG
>JAIXRA010000114.1 GCA_027485465.1 Bacteroidota bacterium
ACAGGGGTTTGGGAAAAGGCCGTTGGGCCGGATAGCCCAAACAATCCCACGCAGAGAAGGGTGGTGATTAGGCTGAAAACAGGTTGGTAGAAGACAAGACGGTTGGTGGATTTCATGCTTAGAAAAACGAACCATCGTTCCATTTGTTTGAATTCTAGGTTTTATTTTAGAGATGCTACAGCCCCTTGGCGATCGAGGCTATGGATTCCAGAACTAAGCCCGTTACCCGATGCACTCATTCATCAACCTTGGAAGCTCTCTTCCATAGAGATGTTGATGTTCGGGTTTGAGCCCGGTATAACCTACCCCCATCCCATTGTGGACCCCAAGGACAAAAAGAAACCCATGGTGGATCATCTTTGGAAGACCCGAAAATCCGAAGAGGCTCGTTCCGAAAAGAAGCGAATCCTAGAGACGTTTGCAAAGTCTCGAAAGGGCCCTAACGGTCCACCGACAACCAAAGTGTTGCCTTTTGAATGATTTTGATAATCAGGTAATAAATCAGAGCCATGCAAAGGGCTACCAACCACCATAAATCGTACCCCCAAGTGCCCGTATACACATAGATGGCCAGACTTTTTAGCAAAAAAATCACCAAAAACAAATTCAAAATTCCTGCTTTTTCTTGCCGAATCACTTTGACCCAACTGAAGGTGTTTTGGGGTTGGATCCACCCTGCCCAATGAGGTAAAACAGCAGGAACTTTTTTGGAATAATTCAAATATTGTTCGCCAAACTTACCCACCAAGAAAGCCTCTTCGGCATACATGATTCGTTCATAATACAAGGCGTAGATAGCAGTGAAACCCAAAGCAAACCAAGGATTGGAGGTAAAAAGCACCGGCCCCAACCACATAAAATAATTCCCCAAGTACAAGGGGTGGCGCAAACAAGCGTACAAACCCGTTTGGTTAATACTCTCCGCAATTTGACCGGCACTGGTATTGCGACCACTGGTATGATCTGCCGAAAACCCGACCGCAAGGACGCGAATGAACAGCCCTACCAACGAAACGCCCAAAGCCAACCATTCCAGAGGGCGACTAGCCTCCCAATAGGCTTGGAAATCCGTTGGTCCCTTCATGGATTGGATATAAAACCATCCCAATGGGATTAACATCAGGATGGGAAAATAGGATCTGTATCGGAACAAAAGATCACCCTGTTCTTTCAATTCATCTCTTAAAGCCATTGTTAGGTGTATTTTTTTTGAAAAGTGAACTTTGAATGATGCCCATTCGATGCATTCGGTATTGGATGGATACGCGCAATACGCCCCATCCGTATTGGATGCTACGCCAAAAATTAATGGATGATGCATCCTCAAAATACCGCGTCGGGCATGAAATTTCCCCCAATCGAAAACCATGAAACAGAACTTGAGCTAACATTTCGTTATCAAAAACAAAATCATCCGAATTCTGATGATAGGGAATTGTTTGGAGAATTTCGGCGGTAAACAAACGATACCCGCTATGGTACTCCGATAATTTCTGACCCATGAGCAGATTTTGGGTGAACGTCAGAATCCGATTGAAAAAATATTTGTAAACAGGCATTCCTCCCTTCAAGGCTCCATTGCCAAGAATGCGAGAAGCAAGGACCGATTGATAAAGACCATGACCTGCCATAAAAGCCATGCTTTCAATAAGACGGGGTGAGTATTGATAATCTGGATGCAGCATAATAACCAAATCCGCTGAAAGCTCCAGGGCTTTGTCGTAACATGATTTTTGGTTGGCACCGTATCCGCGATTTCGGTCGTGTTCAATGACGTGCCGAACCCCTAGGCTACGGGCAAGCTCGGCGGTACCATCGGTGGAACAATCATCCACCAAGACAATTTCATCCACAATGGAGGATGGAATTTCCCCTAGGGTACGCTCCAACGTTTTGGAGGCGTTGTAGGCCGGAAGTATGATAATTAACCGTTGACCAAGGACCATTCTGCAAATTTAACCAGACCATCGGAGCATCGTCTTTCTTCAAAAATTGAATTCCATCCTTAATTTTACATCGGAAAAATGCCAGAGTGGTCGATCGGGCCGCACTCGAAATGCGGTGTAGGGGCAACTCTACCGGGGGTTCGAATCCCTCTTTTTCCGCAACCCGTCTACCGAGCCTCCCGAAGGGAGGCTTTTTTTATTTTCGGGATGAGCCAAGTTTACTTGAGCGAATACCGAAAATAGAAAAAGGCCGGAACCAAGTTCCGGCTCGGTAGACGGTTTGCTGGCTCCCCCCTCCCGGGATGTACAAGCGCGTAGCGCGCCGTCAATCCCTCTTTTTCCGCAACCCGCAACGCCCCCCTTTGGGGGGCTTTTGCATTGAAGGGGATGAGGTCAGCGCGCAGCGCGCCGTCAATCCCCCAACCAGCCCACGCAACCTTAGGGAGCCTTCGAAAAATTCCTCGAAAAACCAACCAGCAGGACCCCTCCACCCTTTTGGGAAAGATCCGAATCCATCCATGAAAGGTCAATTTGAGCTTTATCACGGTCCAAAAGGTAGGTTAAACCCGTATCCCAACCCTTTTGAACAGCCTGTCCCCTACCACCAAAAGCGTAAACCTCACCAAAAAAGCCCCAAGGTCCTCCGGGAGCCCAATTAACGGCTACCGCTCCCACTGGAACCAAGGAGGACGAAGACGGAAACCAACCCAAGCCCCCGTTGGTATTGATCGATAGACCGTAGGGCAAATTATGCATGGTCACCAAATACAAATCGCCACCCAGAGGCTTTCCTTGTTCCTGATTGGATGCGTGCGGAGGGTCGATCACCAGATTCCCCATCAAGCCCCAGTCAGGCAACCAACCCTGCTCCTTTCCACAACGGACCTTGGCACCCATCGCCAACAATTGCGTTTGATTACGAGTCAAATAATCATCCAACGAGCCAAGAGGTGGCGCATAATTCCATTGGGCCCTCCATTCGAACCCCGCTGCCTGGGCATAACGAAGCAAAACAGCGGGCTTCAGCAGTTCGACTTCTTGATGCCGGTCGGATTGGATTCGTCCCGATAACCCCGTACCCAATTCCACCTGGAAGGAACCCCGTGCCGGCGTATAAGGGGCATCCGCGATACCGGGTCGATCAAAGGTTGGAATAGAAAGCGTAGGACTTGGTTTTTGGGCATAGGCTTCCAAGGAAATCCCCAAGAAAGCCCATCCTAAGACAACCCCCAATCGTCTCATGAGGCCGATTCCGTGAACGTTGGTTCGTTGGATTGGTTAAAAAACCGATACACCAAAGGAAAAACCAAAAGCGTTAACACGGTGGCCGATAGAATTCCACCTATCACCACAATTGCCAATGGCTTTTGGGTTTCGGAGCCTATACCCGTGCTCAACGCAGCGGGTAGCAAGCCAATCGCAGCCATGAGGGCTGTCATCACCACCGGACGAGTCCGTTCACGGACCCCTTCAAAAAGAGCTTCCTGCATGGCCATCCCCCGCTCCAGATTCCTTTTGAAGACCGAAATAAGGATGACTCCGTTTTGGATACACAACCCAAACAAAGCAATGAAACCAATACCCGCTGAAATACTAAAAATAGTCCCCGTGACATGAAGGGCCAGGATACCACCCACCAAGGCAAAGGGTACATTGATGAGAACCAAACCAGCGTCTTTGCTGTTGCCAAAGGCAAGAAACAAGATAAAAAAGATAATTACCAAGCAAACAGGAACGACCTGGGCCAAGCGTTTTTGGGCTCGAACTTGGTTTTCAAATTCGCCGCTCCATTTCACTTCGTACCCCTTGGGCAAATGCACGGAAGCCTCCACCTTTTGTTGGGCTTCGGCAATGGTACTTCCCAAATCGCGTTCTCGTATGGAGAATTTAATCGCAATAAATCGTTTGTTATTATCCCTGTAAACAAAAGCAGGTCCACTCACCGGTGCAATATCGGCTATTTCCTGAAGAGGAATAAGTTTTCCACCGGCAGCAGGAACCTTGAGTAGCCGGAGGTCGTTGATGGAATTACGATAATCCTTTTGAAAACGCAAACGAACATCGAACTTTTTGGCTTCATCATAAAAGTAAGTAGCCGTCTTCCCACCAATGGCCATTTCGATCACCGAAGCCGCATCCTCCGCCATAACCCCAAAGGCGGCCATTTTGGTGGGCGACAATTGAATCCCCAATTCAGGTTGACCAAGATTTCTCAAAATACCCAAATCCTTGACCCCTTGAACCGAACGTAAAATCTGAGCAACCGAATCCGCTTTGGCGTTCATGACCGCCAGATCATCGCCGAATATCTTGACAGCCAAGGAGGCATTGATACCCGCGACAGCCTCCGCGACATTATCAATGATGGGTTGGGAATAATTATAAACAACGCCAGGATACTGTCGCAGTTTTCGGTCCATTTCTTCGATTAATTGATCCGTGGTGATTTTTCGTTTCCACTGCTTCTTGGGCTTGAGGTTGACCTGACACTGAACATAAAAGAAACCGGACGGATCGGTACCATCGTTCGATCGGCCAATTTGGGACAAGACGGATTCAACTTCATCAAACTCATTGATTTTGGAACGAAAAATTCGAACAAACTTGGAGGTCTCTTGTATCGATGAACTCATCGGTAATTTGGCCTCCACCCACAAGGCCCCTTCGTTGAGGGTGGGCAGGAATTCTGTTCCCAAAAATTTGAACGAAAACAAGGACCCCAAGACCAGGAGGATGGTTGCAATCGCCGTCCATCTCTTGTGCGAATAGGTCCATGAAAATCCATTGGAGACCACACGATTGAAGAAATCAACCAAAGGATTTCTTTTTTCTTTGACATTCTTTTGGAACAAAAGACTGGTCAGAACCGGTACGAGGGTCAGCGTAAAGAAAAGGGCTCCTAACAAGGCAAAACCCAAGGTATAGGCCAAAGGTGAGAACAATTTGCCTTCCACCTTTTCGAAAGAAAAAATCGGAATCAGACTGGTAATAATGATGAGCTTGGAGAAAAAAACTGCTTTTCCAAGTTCGGTGCCGGTTTTTTTGATCATCCCCAGTTTGGACAATCGATTGAATTGAGGCATTCCAACCTGATGCGCTTTGTGGGCTAACAAAACAAAAAGCCCTTCTACCATCACAACGGCACCATCGATAATTATTCCAAAATCGATGGCTCCCATGGACAAGAGATTGGCCGACATCCCCATGAAGCGCAAACACATAAAGGCAAACAACAAGGACAACGGGATGATGACGGATACGATGACCGTGCTCCTCCAGTCCAACATAAAAATGAAGACGATAAACGTCACAAAAAGGATGCCTTCGGTGAGATTGGTCAAAACCGTTTCCCGACAATAGGTCATCAAACGATCGCGGTCATAGAAGGTTTCCATTTGAACATCGGACGGCAAAACCTTTTGGTTGACCTCCGCAATTTTTTCTTTTAAGGCGGCCAAAACCTGGGATGGATTTTCACCTTTGCGCATGACCACAATTCCTTCGACTTTATCGTCGTTTTCGTCCAAACCTACTTGACCAACCCGAGGGAGGGATCCAACGGATACGTCGGCCACGTGCTTCACCAAAACGGGCACACCGTTTCGACTCGAAATCAGAACATTCTCAATATCCTGGATACTGCGAAAAAGCCCCATACCTCGGACCACGAAGGCCTGTCCGTTTTTTTCGATCACATCCCCTCCTACGTTCTTGTTGGCGGCTGTTAGGGCTTGATAGACCTCCAAAGGGGTCAGAGAAAAATCAGCCAAATGATCGGGGTTAACGCTGACTTCGTAAACACGACGCGCCCCACCAAAAGACACCACGTCGGCGACACCCGGTACGGTCCTTAGCTGTCGGTCGATGACCCAATCTTGCCAAACCAACAATTCGGAGGAGGAGCGATTGCTTTGAAGGGTGTAGCGAAAAATCTCACCGGTAGGACCGTAGGGAGGCTGCACATCGGGTGTAACTCCTTCGGGCAAATTCACATTCCGAAGCAGGTTGTTAACCTGTTGCCGTGCAAAAAAATCATCCACATCGTCCTCAAAAATGATTTTGATGACCGAGAGTCCAAACATCGATATGGAACGAACACTGGTCTTTTTTTGGACACTGTTCATAGCCACTTCGATGGGAATGCTAACAAAACGTTCCATCTCTTCGGCAGACCGGCCATTCCATTGGGTGACAAGAATGATCTGCGTATTGGTCACATCCGGGAAGGCCTCCAAGGGGGTTTTGAGATAGCTCCAAACACCCAAAACCACCAAGAGCCCGGTGACAAAAAAAGTAAAAAACTTATTTTTTAGAGAAAAGGCCACGAGGCCTTTTACAAATTTATTCATCGTCGTCGGATTAATCGTTCAATGCGTCGTAGATCAACAATTGATGCTTGGTGATGACCCGATCCCCGGGTTGGAGGCCGGAATGAATGTAGGCGTACTTGGAATTTTCGGAGAAAATTTCAACCGGCCTTGTTTCGATTTTGTTTTTGGACTTGAAAACCATGACCACCTGCCGATTTTTATCGAAAATGACCGCTTGAGCGGGTACGGCTATTTTTTGTTCGGAGCCGGTAACAGCAACGCGCACCGATGCAAACATTTCAGGCTTCAACCAAAGATTTGGGTTGGCTAGGACCACCCTGGCCTTGAGGGTTTTGGATTCCGGATCCAACAAATTAAAAACCTTGTCAATGCGACCTTTGAACACCTTATCAGGATAGGAAATCGTTTTGACATCCACTTCGGCACCGGTTTGGACCTTTGAAATATCGGATTCATAAATATCAGCCATCACCCAAACCTCCGACAAACTACCCACCACGAAGGCAGGGCTAATATCCTCGGTTCTCAATTCCATGTTCAATGAAATATCTTTCTTGATCACATACCCCGAAACAGGAGACTTAATGGGGTAGATATCCCCCTTGGATACACTGTACATATCCAATACGCCTTGAATTCTGTTGAATTCCCCGGTGGCGCGATCCAAATCTTTGCGTGCCTCGGTTAATTCCAATTCAGAAATAATTCCTGAACGAAACAACTCTTCCGAAACTTGCAATTTCTTTTCAGCAGTTTTTTTGTTGGCAATAGCCTCAATTTCTTCTTTGGTATAGCCAGCGACTTCGGGGCTTCGAACCAAAGCCAAAATTTGACCCTTTTCGACATAATCACCCAATTCGACCTTGAGTTCTTTGACAAAACCACCGGTTAATGGAAAAACACGGGCTACTTTATCCTCGTTAAAAGTGATTTTTCCATTGAGAATTAAGTCTTCCTCCACCGATTGAATTTGGGCAGGGGTGGTTTCCATTTCATTCAACATGGTTTGGCTTAACTCAAAAGGAGCGGACTCTGGAACCTCATCCCTTTTGCACGAAAGAAAGGCCGCACACAAGGCCCATACGAATAATGACTTTTTCATAACATTTTTAATAAAAGAAACTGATTTGTAATCCATACGATTGATTGTAACCGGTAAAATCCTGGTAAACACCACCTGTTTGATAAATATTCTTCTGACCTCTCTGCCAATACAAGTGGACCTGAAACATGGTTTGGGAACCGGAATTCAAATCCAATCCTGCCGAAACATGGGTAAACAAGTCGGTTTTGTAGAAATCGGAACCCATGTCTTTGTAATCATGAAAACCATCCTCAACACTGTGAAACATGTAGGTGGACTTGAAATTCCGACTAAAGCCCCCACCGATTCGCGTGGAAAAACGGCAACGATTTTGATTGAAGGCAGGACTTCTCAAAACCAGGTAAAGTGGAACATCCATCGTTCGGAAGTAATAATGCTCCCGGTAGGTTGAATCCGGATTGCCCAACGATTGGTCCAAGTCCTGGTTGATTTTCCCGGGACCCCGGGCTGTATAACCCAGACCGGTACCCAATCCCAACCAAGACAGGGGATAGTACTCCACGAGGAGGGCCCCCGCCACCCCGGGCTTGTAAAAAAAGTTCCCGGGCAATTGGGGCCCCGTAACACCGTTCCAAGCTGCCTGAAAATGAGCTCCCCAAATCCATGGCCTGGTCATTGAAGCTTGCTTGGGATGGTTGGCCTTCGGCGATCCATCTTGACCGTACAAGGGCAAGGAAGAAGCCAATAACAAAAACAAAAAGAGTCTTTTCATATTAGGGCATTATTTCGGTTCCTACAACAAAATTCAAATGACCTGCCGATTCCAATAATTTGGAACGAACCTCCAGGTATTGCATCCGATTCTGGATATAGATTCTCTTGAGATCGATGTACTCCAAAATATTGATGTTTTTCTTGAGGTAGTTTTGTTCGGCACTTTCTTGGAGGTTTTCGACCTCATCCATAAAAGCAAGGCTAAATCGCTCAAAACTTTGCCTGGTTTCCACGAAGGATTTGACCGAAGAGGCGATTTCGTTATAAAGTTGATTCTCTTTTCGCTGGACTTCGATTTCCGACTTTTTGAATTGGGCTTGGGCCGCTTTGATATTGCCGGCGTTGCGATGAAACAAGGGTAGTTCAAAACCCACTTCAATTCCGGAATAGGGCCTTACATAATTGCTACCCCGATCCTTGGGCTGATAACCAAACGTAATGTCTGGAATGGCTTTGGCTTTTTGCAATTGAACCTGAGCCTCACCTACCTGGACTTGATTCCGGGACCATAAATAGTCGGCCCGGTTGTTTTCCCCTTGGGTGAAAAGGGTTGGAAGTGGTGGTGCTTCCTGGGGCCATGAAAGGGGTTCCTCCAATACAAGCTCCACATCCGGGCGCAGATTCAAGAGCATTTTGATTTGCCCGATCGCATGATGCATTGCCGATGTGTTTTGCGAGCTTTCGGTCCGAAGCGCAAGCAATTCGGATTGCAACCTGATTAATTCTTTGGTTGACAGAAAACCCAATTCACTTTGCTTTTGAGCCGATTCAATCACGAGACGATAACTTTCCTCGGATTCCCGATAAAGGGCCTGTTTGGCTTGCAACAAAAGGGCTTCTTTGTACAACAAGGAACACTCGTAGAGAAGGGCCCGCATGATATCCTGTACTTGCAGACGGTTGCCCATGTTTTCGAGTTTGGCCAATTTCACGGTTTTGGTGTACTTACCGGCAATCGAAAAAACCTGGTCGATTTGGACCAAAAATTGGTTTCTGTAGTTAAGGTATTTGTTCTTCTCGATGCTGTAGAGGTCCTGATTCCAGTTGAAATAAGGATTGTTCCAAGCCCTCGCTTGAAGTAGATTGGCCTCCGATGCCTCCAGGTCAAAATGCGAAGCCACCAATTGGAGGTTTTGTTTGAGCATGAGCGCCTTGGTCTGTACCAGGCTCAACCGGAGTGTGTCCTGTCCTGCGGTGCTCTTGACGAGACAACACCACAGAATCAGGAACCCAAAGGTTCTTGATCCCATAAAAAAAAGATTTAAAATGAAGGTAACCTGCTAATCAGCAGGCAAATGAATGGTTTCGTTTAGGCTTCGAAGGCCTAAATCAACCAAAGGCAAACATTGCTTAGGAATTGTTTGCCGGGGCCAAATCTTCGGATAACACAAAAACCGTGTTCAAGAAAGGCTGGGTAAAATGTTTGATGAGCAGCGAACAACCGAGAAAGGTTGTTTACGAAAAATCCCGACTTAAACTTCGGAACATGAATCCATTGTGAAAACCTAGGGCTATCCCCTTGATGTCGAAAAGTACCGCAAAATGAAGGGTTAAAGGAAGGGGATATCCAGGTCTGTTCCTGGATAAAAGCCTGTTCCTGGTTCTGGACTCCTGTTGATGAGTGCTTGGTATGAACAACCAACTGGCCCTGCAAAAGAACCAAGGCCAAAAAGGCCAAAATAGCACGGAGTATGGGGGCCATTGCGGCGCAAAGATAGAAGAAATCCTTTTTATTCTCCCTTGCTTAATTACTCCCCTTGTCCCAGCGAAAAGGCCTTGACACCGTCAAAGGCGTATAAATGCTCGGTTTTGATGAAATCAACTCCCGACGCTTCGGCCCTTTGAAGCAAGGCTATCACATCGGCTTTGGCCACGGCCGCACCGTCCGGCCCGACAAAGCGACAGCGCCAATGATCCGTACAAAAGGTTTCGGGAAAACCTCCGGGGTAGACCTTGATGCCGCGGTTGGTGATCATTTTGAGTTTCAAGGCCTGCGCATCCAATCCATGCAACCATTGACCCAGCTCCTCGGGATTGCTTCCACCCCAATGCACAAAGAGATCCACCCCAACCAGGGTTTTGGTTTTGGGCGTAGCTCGTCGGTAAGGTTTGAGATGCAGCGGTTTGTCCCCTGCGTACTGGGCCGGCTTAAAATGCTGGGGCAGCCGTCCCAGGTTTTGAATGACCGCCTGGGCAAATTCGGCGGTGCCCACTTTCTGTTTACTCAGGCCTTCGGTATAGATATCGGCGGTGTGAATACCTGCTTCGATGGTGCTGAGCCACGCGTTTTGGATTCGTTCAGCGACCTTGGTTTTGCCCAAATGCACCAACATAAGGACGGC
>JAIXRA010000022.1 GCA_027485465.1 Bacteroidota bacterium
CCCATGGCCAAAGAAGAGGTAATGCCTGCAAAGAATAGCAATCCGAACCAACATATACCGGCCACAGCCCCCATCAAGGGACCCCACTGGGTGAAGAGAAAGGGCAAGGTCTTGAAGCCCAGGCCCAAGCCACCGCTTTGGGTTAATTCAACAACCCGATCAACGCCCAGGTATCCGATGGCAATAGGAATTAAAATGGAAGAACCCAATACGACTTCAACAAACTCATTCATCCATCCGGCTGACATGGCGTTGAGGGCAATGTCTTGTTTACTGCGAACATAGGCCGCATAACATTGAATCGAGCCCATGCCTACGCTCAGCGTGAAAAAGATTTGACCAGCAGCCGCCAACCACACTTTGGTGTTCCAAATGCTGTCAAAATTAGGGGTCCACAGATAATTCAAACCAACCGTTCCATCCAAGATGGCCCCAAATTCCCCGGCCTTCAAGGTGATTCCTTTGTAGGCCAGGAACAAGCCAAATAAAAGAAGCAAGGGCATACCTACTTTGGCCGCTTTTTCAACCCCTCCTGAAAGTCCCCGCGATAAAATATACGTGTTGAGAAACAGGCACAATAGCCAGAAATAAATAGCTGTACTGGAACCACTCAACGAAACATAGGAACCAAAATAATCGGCAACTCCTTCCTGACCCATTCCGTTAAAACTGCCTTGGATGAACATCCAAACATAGTTGAGGGTCCAACTCTCCAGGTAACAATAATAGGCGGCAACGGCAATATTGGTGAAGATCCCAAAGACGCCGATATACTTCCAGATGGCCCGACCCGGATCCAATTCATGCAGGATGAAGGGGGTCGAGTGATTTCCCTTCTTGCCCCCAAATCGCCCCGTAGCCCATTCCACCCATAACAAGGGAATACCCATCAACAAGAAACAGACCAAATAAGGAATGATAAAGGCTCCACCCCCGTTCTGAATGGCTTGGACCGGAAATCGGAGAAAATTCCCTAAACCGACCGCGTTACCAGCCATGGCCAGAATTAAACCAAGGCGAGAGCCCCAGGACTCTTGATTATTGCTCATGTTGTTTGATTTTGATTTGGTCCCATTGCTCCAAAATGAGAGCGATTCCCTGTTCGAGGGTCCGGGGATGGTAGCCCAGGTCTTTGATAGCTTTGTCAATAACAAACCCGCTTTTTAAGGGGCGGGGCGCCGCCTGCCCCAATTCGGCTGTCGTAACGGGTTGTAGCAAGGAGGCATCCAAACCACAATAACGAGCAATGCGTTGGGACATCTCCAAAACGGACATGTATTCCCCTCCACTGATGTTGTAGAGACCGGTGGCCCGCTGCAAAGCAATGCGGATGCATCCTTCGGCCAAGTCTTCGGCCAAGGTAGGTGTCCTGTATTGGTCTGCAACAATGCGTAGGTTGCGACCTTCTTCGAGAGATTTCTTGACCCACAAGACGATGTTGGAGCGACTCATGTCGGCGGCCAAGCCGTAAACAAGGACGGTCCTAACGATGCAAGACGGTCCCGTATAAGCAGCGATTTCGTGTTCGGCGTCCAATTTGGCACGGCCGTAAACACTGAGCGGAGCAGGAAGCGCATCCTCCGTGTAAGGCCCGTGCTCACCATCAAAGACAAAATCCGTGGAAAGATGCACCAGGTGTATACCGTAGGGTGTACAAGCTTGGCATAGATTACGAACAGCCAAAACATTGTGGCGATAGCAGGCATCGGGGTCCTTTTCGCAATCATCCACCTGCGTCATTGCCGCCGTGTGGATGATGGTATCCGGTCGAAAATCCCCTACAATACGGGCAACTTCCTCGGCCTTGGTGGTATCCATGCTTTGGTAAAGAAACCGACCCTCGTTCACAGCATCGGCCAAATGGCCCAATGGGAGTCGGGATGGGCCCCTGCCGGTGGCCAGAACCCTCATCGAGGGATGCTGAGCAAGCGCGGTTACCAACTTCTGCCCCAAGAGTCCATTGGCGCCGGTAATGAGGATTTTGGTTGACATGTTTTGCTAAAGCCCACGCAAATTAGGCAAGTTCACGCCAAAATCCGCCTTTTAACGCTTATCAGCGGGTAAAACGCCGTATTCGTTTGCGATGTTGGCCCAGTCCCTTATATTTGCGACCCGGTTTAGGCCGGAGACCGTTTGACGGTCATCGGGGTGTAGCGCAGTCCGGTTAGCGTACACGTCTGGGGGGCGTGAGGTCGGAGGTTCGAATCCTCTCACCCCGACATTCATAATTGGTCATTAAAGCCTCTTTTTGCGAAGGGGCTTTTTTGGTTGTAAATTAGACCAAACCCCACCCCAAATATCAATGGATTTGCATAACACAACGGACCCCGAAGGCCGCCAAGCCAGCCCTGTCCTCGCAAACGGGGTCAAGAATTTTTTGATCGATATCGATGGAACGGTTTGCGAAGATGTGCCCAACGAGGAACCCGATCGGATGATCGATTGTGCTCATTTTCCAGATGCATTGGAGACCTGCAACCGCTGGTACGACGAAGGGCACGTGATTACCTTTTTTACGAGCCGCACCGAAGACCTTCGGAGTGTCACTGAATCCTGGCTAATCGGCAGGGGCTTCAAATACCATGGGCTGCTGATGAACAAGCCACGGGGCGGGAATTACCATTGGATTGATAATCATTTGGTGAGGGCAACCCGTTTTGAAGGACGCTTCACCGACTTGGTCAAGGCCACCAAAAGCATCGAGGTTTTTCGGGAAGACCTCAGCGATGAATCACCCGCTGGGTGCTAATGTGTTCCGGGGTCACCAGGCGAACAATGCAAGATCCGGCGGGGAGCTCACGCGCATCCCACAAACGCTGCTGGGTCCCTGCTCGGTACCGATCGTACGATTCTCGGGCCACCAGCCGACCCAAGGGGTCCAAAACCTCCAAGGTCGCAGGCCCTGCTTGGGGCAAATAAAAGGATAGGTACGTTTCCCCCGCAAAAGGGTTGGGGCTCGGAGGGTAGAGGTGCGGATGATCCGGTCAACATGTTCATATTACCCAATTCAACCGTTGTTTATAATTAAGTGAAGGCCCCTATTATGCAAA
>JAIXRA010000060.1 GCA_027485465.1 Bacteroidota bacterium
TTGAAAGGATCCTATACCGACGGAAATGTGTTGCGAAGCAGGGGATGGGGTTGGTTGATTCAAACCGGAAGAGCCAATGGTTGGCGCCCGGGATCGGCGAACCCTGCACGGATCGAATCTTATGCCAACATGAGCCGACTCTTGGGAGAAGGTCGGCATCGCTGGCGAATGAATTTACGAGTTTGGGGTGGCTATGCTTACGGCAACGAAGCCTACCAGGATGATCGTGAAGGAAAGGGGGGTCGCCTTGTTAATGGTCCCGGCCTTTACAGTCCGGCCGGTTTGGGCGGAGCTCAGGAATGGTCTGCTCAGGATTTGATGTGGGCCCGACCTCATTTGGTCAAGCTTGAGTCGATAACGACCTCCGAACAGGCCGACCAATGGAGAAACGATCCGGCATGGCGCGGATTGGGTGGGCGTCAGGTACTCCTCCGGGATGCAGGTTTTAGGACCCCGGCCGGACCTTACAGTCAGTTTTTGTTGCAACACATGACCAGGCCTTTGGAATATCAATTGGCGGTGAACCTCGAACTTGAACTTCCTCGGTCCCTTGTGAAGTTGCCTCTCAGCCTCTTCGCCAATGTTCAGCGCAATAATTGGAATGGCCAAAGTCCCATGTCTCCGTTGGCGACCCTCGCTGATTTGATTCCAAACGACGATCCATGGCTGGCGCCTTTGCCGGCCCTCAGTTGGGAAACCGGTATCACCCTCAAGGTCGCTCCCTTTATGCAGTTTCATTGGCTGGCCGCCCTGAGTCCTGACTTGAAGCGGAATTTTGGGAGTGGCTCACCAGACGCTCAGGTTCCTTGGTACGCCCGCTGGAGTTGGACCCTGGATCTCAGCGCTTTGGATCCTCAGCGGCTCATTTTTTAATCTGGAGGAGTTGATTGTACTTTTGCAGGCCTTGTCCTTCTTGAAGGACCCCAAAAATTGAAGGACTCAAAGACAAAAATCATGAACCATTCTGTGAATCATATGTTAAGCGCCTTGCAACTGCAGGGTTTGGAATCGGGAGCCTCCACGGGCCGCCAAGTGTTGAATGCAGGGGGCGCCTTGCTCGAATCCAGATCGCCGGTGGACGGTGCCCTCATTGGTTCGGTAACCCAAGCATCCCATGCCGATTACGAGCAGGTGATGGCCGCAGCTGTTGCAGCTTTTGAGGAATGGAGAACGGTTCCTGCCCCCCGGCGCGGTGAGTTGGTCCGTTTGTTGGGCGAAGAATTTCGCCGACTCAAAGAGCCTTTGGGGCAATTGGTATCCTACGAGATGGGCAAAAGCCTTCAGGAAGGCCTGGGCGAAGTTCAAGAAATTATTGATATCTGTGATTTTGCGGTGGGCCTGTCCCGCCAGCTTTATGGCCTCACCATGCACAGCGAGCGCCCCGGGCATCGTATGTACGAACAGTGGCACCCCTTGGGGGTTGTCGGGGTTATTTCGGCCTTTAATTTTCCGGTTGCCGTTTGGAGCTGGAATACCATGCTTGCTTGGGTCTGCGGGAATGCTTGTGTTTGGAAGCCATCCGAAAAAACACCGCTAACCGCCTTGGCTTGTCAGAAAATTACGGCCCGTGTTATGGAAGCCTTCGGGGCCCCCGAAGGACTCAGCGGATTGGTGGTAGGGGATGCCAGGGTTGGAGAATGGTTGAGCCATGACAACCGCGTTCCGTTGGTATCAGCGACCGGTTCAACCCGCATGGGCAAGGCGGTCGCTACCGCGGTTGCTGGACGACTCGGTCGGTCGCTTTTGGAATTGGGTGGTAACAATGCCATCATTGTGGCAGCGGATGCAGACCTCAAATTGGCCACCATCGGTGCGGTCTTTGGGGCGGTAGGGACCGCGGGGCAACGTTGCACGACAACCCGTCGCCTCCTATTGCACGAATCCATTTACAGCGAAATGACCCGCAGCCTGGTGGCCGCTTACGGTCAATTGCGGATAGGGGATCCCTTGGATCCGGCCCACCATGTGGGTCCTTTGATTGATTTGCAGGCGGTGCAGGCCTATAACCATGCCATTGAGAAAGCCATGGAGCAAGGGGGTCGTATGTTGGTTGAAGGTGGCGTTTTTAGTGGGACTGGCTTTGAGTCAGGTTGTTATGTGAAGCCCTGTGTGATCGAAATAGCAGCCGATGCGCCGATTGTCATGCACGAAACCTTTGCGCCCATTCTGTATGTCCATTCCTACAGCGATATCAAAACGGCGATTCAAATCCAAAACTCTGTGCCCCAGGGTTTATCCTCGGCGATGTTTACACGTAATTTGTTAGAGGCAGAACAATTCCTCTCCGCTGCAGGTTCCGATTGTGGAATAGCCAACATCAACATCGGCACATCGGGTGCAGAGATTGGTGGGGCCTTCGGTGGTGAAAAGGAAACCGGCGGAGGGCGTGAATCCGGTTCAGATAGTTGGAAAGCGTACATGCGCCGTCAAACCAACACCATCAACTACACCGACCGTTTGCCGCTGGCCCAGGGTATTCAATTCGAAATCTAAGCGTTTTCGCCGAACAACAGCGGAGGCGGGGATTACTGGAAGCGGTTATTCAGCGTCAAAATTCCAACGTTTGACCGTGGGACAATCCGGGGCCATGTCCGTTAATCGAACATAAATCTCCCGGGATTTTTGTTCAATCCAACGGTTCAGTCGATCCAAACGCTTGATTTGGAGGGCGGTTTCTTGAATTTTTTCGTAATCCAATTCGAGGCTGGTGCGGTGAGGCGAAGTTCTTTTGCTTAGGAGAACCAACCGATAACCGGTTTCACCTCCTGCAGCGGTGTAAGGCTGAACATCTGAGTAGGAGCCTTCGACCATCTTTTCGATGGCAAAGTACAAATCCGGGGTGAGCTGGTCAATCGGCCAACGCATGCCTGCCCCTTGGGGAGGGGGCAACATTCCTCCAAAGGCTTTGGTTTCGGGGTCGTCCGAATATTTACGGACGGCATCCGTAAAATTGATTTGGCCATTGACCAAGAGACTGCGTACGGAATCCAGGAGCTGGCGGGCTTGGGTTTGTTCCAAGCTACCGATCGAAGGTTTGATGAGCAGGTGACGGCAATTGATGCGTTCGCCACGTCGGGCGATCAGCTGAATGATGTGGTAGCCAAAGGAAGATTTGACCACCGGCGATATTTCACCGGGTTTGAGGCGAAAAGCCACGGCTTCAAATTCCGGGACCATATCACCCCGACCAAAAAAGCCCAATTGCCCCCCTTCTCGTGCGCTGCCCGGATCCTGCGAGTAGAGGATGGCCAAGGTGGCAAAGGATTCACCCTTGAGGATACGTTCACGCAATGCTTGGATTTTCTCGATGGCCAGGGACCTGTTTTCAGGGCCGGGTTTGGGTTTGATGACCAATTGACCCAATTCCACCTCGGCCGGCACCAAGGGAAGGCTGTCGGTAGGGATTTTTTCAAAATACGCTTTGACCTCGGCCGGTGTGATTTGTTCGTCGGAGGTGATTTTATCTCTCATTTTCTGAGAGAGCAGCATGTCTTTGATCTGGGGCTTGAATTCCTCTCGGATTTCGGGCATGGTTTTGCCGTAGAATTCTTCGATTTTTTCTTGACCACCGAGCATGCCCGCAAAGTATCGAATTCGTCGATCCAATTGATTCTCAATTTCTTCGGAAGATATTTCGAGCGAGTCTAGCTCCGCCTGCAATTGAAGCATTTTGCCCAAAATCATTTGTTCAAACACCATACATCGAACCTGGGATTCGTCGGAATTTGGGGCGGTACTTTCTTGGTTGAGGGTGTTACGAACCTCGGATTCAAGTTCCGAACGGAGGATGATCTTGTCACCAACCTGGGCCAAAATCCCTTCGGAAACCAAGGCCGCAGGCAGCGTCCCAAGGCTGTCAGACACCGTAGAACCTAACCTTGTGTTCGCAAGGTTGATTGAAGAACCGGCAGGGGTCTCCTTTGTTTTTTCGGGAAGCGGTCTAGCGTCTCCTTGATGGCTGGTCAGCAAAAGCAAACCGGCCAGGCAGAGTCCGAATAAACGGCCCTTAGGGTTGGGCGGGAAGGAGGGTCTCAAAAATGTTGCGGTCAATGGTGACGTTGTAGGTGGAACGGAGTTCGTTCAGCCAGCGGGATTCCAATTCGTTTTGGTAATCAGAGGTCAGGGGTCCGCGGGCTTCGGCGAGTTTTTTGGGGCCGGCCGGTAGAAGTTCGCGGGTTTGGACCACCACCCATTGTTTATTCCGTTCAAAGGGGCCTTGCAGGCCTTTTTTGCGTGGCAAGGAATCCAAAACGGGTTGGGAACCGCTTTCAAATTTGCCACTGACAAATTTCACATTGAGCGGGTTTTGGCTGTTCAGGCTTTTGGCAATTTCTTCGGGGCTGATTTTTCCGGATTTGGCTTTTTTGCGAACGGATTTGGCTGTTGTTTCGTCCAAGCAGGTATAGATTGTCGCATCACTCCGGTCTTTCCATTGGTATTGTTCGGCTCGGCTTTTGAAGAAGTCTTCCAGTCCGGTGGAGTCGTTCATGGCTTTGGACCAGACTTTTTGGTCCATTAAGTCAAAGAGTAAAATGCCTTCGCGGTATTCTTTCATAAGGGCACGGAAGGCGGGGTATTTGGCTTCCAAACGGCTGTCTTCGTAGGCCAACAATGCTTGTTCGGTTTTGGTATTGTAAACTTGGCGGACATAGATGGAGGGGTCGGCACCGTTGAGGTTCTTTTGTTCCTGCTCCAACCAGAGGGCCAGTTCGGATTGACGCAAGGTGCGGTCGGCGTAACGGTGCACGATGGTATCGGTCAGGGTTTCGGTGGGTTTGTTCACCGCTGGTTTTTTGGTGCGGGATGTTTTCTCGCTGGAAATCCGCTGGGCATCCCAGCGACCGGGTTGGGCCTTCATCATCCACTGGGTGGGGGCTTTCCATTCTTGGCGTCTGTATAGGCTATCAACCACCGAGGCCCAAACGGCTTCAATCGCAGGGCTGTTTTCGGAATAGCCGTATTCGCTTTTGAGTTTGGTGATGAGGTTGGCTGTTTTTTGGTTGGCCCTGGTATCGCGGGCGATTTTGAGTTCCAGGTCTCCTTTGGATTTTTCGAAGTCTGGTACGGGTCGGTATTCGATGCGCTTGAGGATATGCCAACCGTAGGGGGTTTGGACTGGTTGGGAGAGATCCCCATCGCGGGCTATGCCAAAGGCGGCTTCTTCAAAATCAGGGATCATGCGGCCTGTTCCAAAGAAGGGGAGTACCCCTCCTTTGTCCGAGGTGCTGGGGTCTTCGCTGAATTGTTTGACCAGTTCTTCGAAGGATTCACCGGAAAGGAGGCGTGCGTACAGGGTATCAACCTTGGCGCGGGCTTGTTGACGCAGGGTGTCGTTGTCGGTTTCGGGGCTTTTGACCAGCAGGTGGGCGACCCGGATTTCGCCGCGAGCTGCACGGCGGTCGATGACTTTGAGAAAGTGGTAACCGTATTGGGTGCGGAACACCGGGGAGAGTGAGCCTTTGGGGGTGTTGTAAGCCGCTTCTTCAAAGGG
The DNA here is from genome assembly GCA_027485465.1 of Bacteroidota bacterium. Taxonomy (GTDB): domain Bacteria; phylum Bacteroidota; class Bacteroidia; order UBA7662; family UBA7662; genus SYHX01. The sequence goes on from JAIXRA010000060.1 coordinate 5,492, forward strand.
ATAAATCATGCGAAAGGCCGAGAAAAAGCCCAAGTCGCCTCCGTTTTCGGAAGCCGAGGGGTCGTCGGATTTGGCTTTCGCCAAATCGGCAAAGTCTTTGCCATCCACAATTTCTTGACGCAAGGCGAGGGCTTTGTTATAGGCGATGAGACTATCGACGGGCGAGGCGGATTCTTCAACGCGCACCATGATATGGGCCGCACGTATTTCGATTTGGGAGCGATCAAAGGCTTGTTGTAACAAAAATTGATCCGTTTCCTTGTCGCGCAAGTAGGGCTGAGCCAATTGGTTGCGGTAGCCCGATAACTCTTCTTTGAATTTGAGGGTGGTATCCATGCCCAAGCGGATGGCTTCCCGGACTTTGAGTTTGAATTTGACGTAGAGATCCAGGTACTCCTCCCATTCGGCGCGGGTTGCCGCTGTTTTTTTGAAATTATTCTTGTTGAAGAGGGTTACAAATTCATCGGTTCGAATGGGTTCATCGGGCAAGCCACCTCCGCGAATCTCAAAAAGAACGGGGGCATCGACGGTTTGGGCATCCTGGGCAAGGGCGGTTGACGCGAAGGCGGTCAAGGCCACAAGGGCAATCCAAGCACCCCTCAAGGATGGGATGGTCCGGAAAGAAGACGATTTGATGAGCATGGTCTGAGTTTTGGGAATTTGGGTTGGGAATTTGGATGTTTTGTTTCGCAAAGGATGCCAAAAATACGCTAAAGGCCCGTAGCCTCAGCAGTTTTGGGGCATGCTTGGGGCCTTTTACCCTCAACGCCGCCTGGCGGACTTTGTTTTGGGGTTGTCGGCGCAGCCTTGTCCGGGTTGTGGCGGCGAGCCGCCCGAAAGAGGGCATGCTTATTGCCTGGGATGCAGTGTCGAGTTGAGAGTGATGGACCGAGTTGATGCCCTTGGGCTGGAGCAAGAACTGGCGTGGCGTATGCCGGTGGTTTCGGTCCATGCTCTGTGGTGGGCGGAGGCGGGTAGCAGGGCGGAGGCCCTGTACAAAGCCCTCAAGTTTGGGGGCAGGCGAACCCTGGGCCCCGCCCTGGGCCGGGCCATGGCCCGGCACCGGGAGCGAATGGCGCCGCTGCCCGATGGCCTGGTCCCCGTCCCCACAACCATCCACCGCACCTGGAGCCGGGGTTATAACCAGGCCCACCTCCTGGCCGAGGGCATGGCCGCCCATGCGTCGCTCCCGGTCTACCCGCACCTCCTCCAGCGGCTCGAAGGGGGCCGCAATCTGGCCCGTTTGGGCAGGAATCAACGCAATGAACAAGCCAAAAGGGACTTTGTCCAGGCCAGAACCGTGGACGGTGGCCCGTACCGGACCGACCAACGGGACTTGAACGGCCTGCACCTCCTCCTGGTGGACGATGTCATGACCAGCGGAGCAACGCTGGAACAATGCGGAAACCTGCTCATCCGGCGTGGGGCTCGCCTATCGGTGATGGTCTTGGCCCGACGTCGAAACCGAATTTAGTCCATGTTGGGTCCGGACTAAACCAAATTTAGCCCCCGCTGGGTACCGAGGATTCCCCCGCCTGGTCAGGGCCCTCTGCAGCCCAGGGCAAACTATCGAGGTATTGTTCCATGGCGTTACCCCTCGAGCCTTTGACCAAAACCGCCGAAGCAGGCCAACGAGAGGTCTCCAAATACCCATGCAAATCCTCCGGCCTCTCAAAAAAATGAAAAGTCGGGAATTCGGCACGCAAACTCCAAAAAGACGCCCCCACCAAGCAGCAGACCTTCCAAGGATACCGCAGCAAATTTTCGAGCAAGAAGCGATGTTCGTATTCGCTATGTTGGCCCAGCTCCAGCATTTCACCCAACAGCACCGCTTTGTGCGGGTGCTCCATCCGACCAAAATGCCCCAAGGCCGCTTGCATGCTGTCCGGATTGGCGTTGTAGGCATCCAACACCACCCCGTGGCCCCGGTGTGCCAGCCATTGCGATCGGTTGTTGCGGGGTTCCCAGGTTGTTAAGGCCTCCGAAATTTTGTCATAGGGAACCGATAGGTAGCGGCCGATGGCCGCCGCCGCCAGGACATGGGGGAAATTGTAATCCCCGTAAATTTTACTTTCCAACAAGGGAGCATCGATCAACGCTTTGGCATTGAAATCCCATCGAAATTGGAGGTAAGGGAAGGTCCTATCCAGTTTTCCAACACAATCCGATTCCGAATGAACACCGTAGGTAATGGGAGGGCGTAAGTACTTTATTCCTCTCATTATCATATCATTATCTCTGTTTGCAAATGCCTGTCCGCCCCGCTCGTTTAACCAACGGTACAAAGCGGTTTCTTCGTGGAGGATGGCTTCCAAGCTCCCCAATCCCTCCAGGTGTTCTTTGCCAATGCTGGTAACAACACCCAAATCCGGTTCTGCCAAGTGGCAAAGCATCTCCACTTCACCGGGATGATTCGTTCCGATTTCAATCACAGCCCAGCGCGTACCCTCCCGGATGCCCAACAAGCTGAGAGCAACCCCCAAATGATTGTTGTAATTGCCGGGTGTTGCATGGCAAACATAATGTTTGGATAACACTGCATAAATAAGTTCTTTGCAGGTGGTTTTGCCGTTGGAACCTGCAACCCCTATGACTTGGAGTCCTGGAACGGAGCGGCGATGGTGCCTGGCCAGGCATTGAAGGGCCGCCAAGCTGTCCCGGACCAAGAGAACCCGATCTCGAAGGGCCGTATCCACCGACGCAGGCACTTCTTCGGCCAAAACAACGGCCGCCCCACCTTCCAGAGCCTTGCCCACAAAGCCGTGTCCATCAAATCGTTCGCCTCGCAGGGCCACAAAACAATCCCCGGCCTGTAGTTTTCGGCTATCGGTGCAAATCTTCAGCCCGTTTTGGACCAAGCGTTTGTAAACCACTTCGAGCCTGCCGTTGTCCAAGCCAGCCTCTTGCAGAGAGGGCATATCAGTCATTCCGTCAATTTGAGGTCTAAATTCGCCACAAGGTCTCTGTTATGAATCGTTCTTCCTTTGATTTTTGCAAGTGCATGGCCCTAAAGGTCCTCGTCGCCGGGTTTGCGCTGTTCGCCACCTCCCCCGGTCTTGGGTGGTCTCAAGGCGTTCCGCCCATCCAATTCAGGCCCGAACCCTTGGGGCCTGCTGTTCGCGTTGCCGGACGTCTATTGGCTCACCCTTGGGTCGGTGGGATGGCATGTCCTCAGTTTCATTCGCTTGACTTGGACGGAGATGGGATCGAAGAGCGTCTCGTTTTTGAGAGGGTAGACCAAAGTCTGATGGTCTACCAAAGGTCCGGGGCAGGCCCTTCCTATTCATGGACGCCGGCTCCCCGCTTTTTGCCTTTGTTTCCTCGATTGGATTCTTGGGTTGAGTGCGGAGATTTTGATGGGGACGGTCACAAGGACTTGTTCACCTCCAACAACGGGGGCGTGACCGTTTACCGCAACAATGGAACAGGCCAGTCCCCTCGTTTTAGCCTGCGGGTGGCCTCCTTGCAGGCGATGATGCTGTTTGGATTCCGCTCGGGCATTTATGTGAACAGCATTGATCGCCCCGGTTTGGCCGACCTGGACGGGGACGGGGATTTGGATTTTTTGGCCTTTGATTTTTTTGAAATCGGCAAAGTCAATTTCTTTCGCAATTATTCGAGGGAGCGTTTTGGTCATTCGGATTCCCTGGATTTTGTCCAAGAATCCCTGTGCTGGGGTCGATTTGTTGAAAATCAGTTCAATACGCAGGTGATTTTGGGCCTGGACAGCCTCTGCCAATTGCCGGCTCCCCTCCCCCTGCCCTTGACGCGCCCTGATCAACCCCTGACCCTCCCTGGCTTGCCCCTGACCAGCTATCCTGGTTCCCTGACCGGCCGCCCCATGCACCTTGGATCGACGATCAACCTGGTCAACCCTAACCGGGACAGCCTGCCCGATTTGTTACTGGGCGATGTTGAAGGGACCTTCCTGACCTATATGCAGAACGGGGGAACGCGCCGATTGGCTCGTATGGTTTCGCAGACCACCAACCCCTCCTTTTGGGATACCACCGTGAGCATGGCCAAATTTCCTGCAGCCTATCGTTTACCTGCATCGGGTTTGGTGGGTGATCCGGTACAGGATCTGGTGGTGGCTCCCAACGAGTTCTTCGGTTCCAATCTTCAAAAACATGTTTGGCATTACAAAAACCTGGGCGGTTCGGCACCGGGTTCGGTGGATTCCTTTCGCTTGAGGAGCCGCTCGTTCATGCTCGAAGACATGGTGCATCATCACCTCAAGGCAGCGCCGGTCCTGGCCGATCTCAACGGAGATAACCTGGTGGACTTGCTGGTGGCTTACCAAAATTCAGCCCTTAAGCCTTGCTTGGCCCTGTACCTTAACAACGGATCAAGTACGCAGCCCTTGTTTGAATTAGCGGATTCCTTGTTTCTTCGATTGGACACCTTGCCTATCTGGAATCCCCGACCGGCTGCCGGCGATTTGGACGGCGATGGACGCAAAGATCTCTTGATCGGGCATGGCGACAGTACGTTGATTTGTTACCGAAACCTCCCATCGCCCCCTGGATCCATGCCCGTTTTTCAGCCACTTAGTTCTGATTATCAAGGCCTTCGGTCCGGCACGGAATTATCGCCCGAATTGGGTGATTTGAACGGCGATGGCAGGGAAGAGCTTTTGGTGGGAATGCGAAACGGTCAAGTGGCTTGCTTTGTGAATCAAGGGACTTTGACGGTTCCTGTATGGACTAAATTCAGCGATAGCCTCGGCGGAATTCGTGTGGCTGAGTCGGTTTCGGGGTTCGCAGCACCGCGGGTTGCCGATTTTAACCGGGATGGTCAGCCCGATCTTTTGGTGGGTTCTGAATCCGGCAAAGTGTTTGGCTACCCTTCGTTGTGGCTGAACCTTTCCGCGCCACTTACCCAAAATAATTTGTTTTGTTATAACAGCAACGGTGGGGTATCGGATTCCCTGCCTCATGGCAATTTTATTGTGCCAGCCTCGGCGGATTTGGACGGAGATCTGTACCCGGATTTGTTGCTGGGCTTCTTCAAGGGCGGATTGGTGCATTGGCGCAATCGCTCTTTGGCCGCTTCGGTGGCGGAATTAAAGTCCCCAGGGAGAGGCTCCGATTTGCGGATACGCCCCCATCCGGTGCGCAGGGGGCAGTCGTTTGAAGTGGCCGTCGATGAAGGCGTGGATTATCGTTTCATCGTATACGATGCCTGGGGCCGGAGGGTTTGGCAGGCAGAGCTTCAGGGCGATCAAGGCTGGTTGCTTCTGGACACCAAGGGAACCTCATCGGAACAGGGATTGGAGTCGGGATCCTATGTTCTCATAGCTCACAAAAAAAACGGGCCACCCAAGGCGGCCCGTTTGTTAATCGTTGATTAATGTCCCAAACGCTCTTGGGAATGTTGAACTGTTAGCGCTGACCGTTGGGGCGTCCCAA
>JAIXRA010000012.1 GCA_027485465.1 Bacteroidota bacterium
ATCGAACGAATAATCGCGTAACACCGCTCTTTGTGACCTACCACAAAAACGAAGAAATCGGGGCCACCACCCGATACGCCGATCAATTAATCAATGCCAACACCTTTCGCTGGCAATCCAGGTCCAATCGCAAATTGGACAGCGATGAGATCCAGCAGGTCATCCATTCCCAAAGAATCTTGCTCTTTATCAAGAAGGAAGACTCGGAGGGCCGCGATTTTTATTACATGGGCGACCTGGAGGTCGTTGAGGGATCGGTGCATCAATCCACCATGCCGGACACAACGATTCCCGTCGTAAACTTTGAATTCAGCCTGGATACCCCCGTTGATCCCTCCATGCTGGAGTACCTGGATTACCAACGCACCTAAACAATTCACAATTAACAGGTTATGGGCCTCACCAAAACCCCTACCCCTGCCTGTCCTCTTTGTACTCTTGAATCATTAAAACCAGGCTGACCGGGGCCAGGGTTAAACCTATACCACGGCTGAATTCCCACCCCCCAAAGCACGGTGATTCCTAGGTGAAAATCCTTTTGTCGAAAGGGAATTTTTCGATGTTACAAATCTTGATTTGGGCAAAATCCCGGTGATGCGGGTTGAGCAAAACATTGTACTCGCCCTGGGTGACCGCCGAGGGGATGAAAAGCACCGCGTATTGGTTTTGGCGTACAAATTCATTCCCTACCTTTTGGGTCGCAGGCGGATGCGGAAAATCCTTCCAATTCGCGGGCAAATCAGCCTCGCTCAACCTTTGGTAGGGTATCGTATCCGGAACTTTCAGGGTAATCATCCGGTAATCATCGGGCAAGGTGGCCAAGGTAAAATGCACCGCGATTTCGGCCATCGCCAAGGACCTGTTCTGGGCCGTGTAAAGGAGTTCAACGCCGGGTGAATTCCAACGAGCGCCTTTGGCCGCCGCCCCTTTGCCTGTCAAATCCTTCGCATACCTGGCCTGTGCAAGTCGATAAACCTCCATTCGCCAACCTTCACTTAGACCAAAATTCCGTGGCTGATCCGGGTAAGTTCACCCAGGACCAAATCCTTGCCGTAAGAATCTTTGAGCAGTTCCATCGGTCGCAAATTTCCGAAGGCGTAGTTGGGGGTATGAAGCCAAAGTTTTAGTTTTTCGATATCGCCCCAAACCTCCAGGCCCACTTTGGTTACCTCGGCAATCTCGATAATTTTCTCGGAGTGGATCGGTTTGAAAAGGTGATGAGGAGCAGCCTTGTACCGCTGAAGGGATTTGGTGGAAATATCCAAAAAATCCGCCCAATCGCTTTCCGAAAAAGGGGCATAAACCTGTATCCATTCAAAAAAAGAGTACGGAATCCCCAGCCGTATGGACTGGATTAGAAGCATCCTGTCCTCCAAAAACTCCCGGTAGGTCATGCGTTGGGGAGCATCCATTTTGTTGGCCTTCAAATAGGCCGCCAATTCGGAATTGAGCTTTCCTTCGATTCGTTGGGCTGCGGTCATGGTATGGGAATTAGGCTTTTGGATATTTGTCCACAAAATTAAGACAAATTTCTCAGCCTTCCAAGCCTCCCCCTACCGGTATGCCTTGGAATGTTTTGAGGATCAGGTCACCGTTTGCCCAAATTCCTTAAATTTGAAATCAATGGAGCCACAAGAAGCCTACCTGGACATCAACCGCCGCTCGTGGAACAGTCGGGTGGATGCTCATTACGCATCGGATTTTTATAAGGTTGAGGAATTCGTTGAGGGAGCATGCTCCCTCCAATCCATCGAGTTGGAACAGTTGGGGGATGTACGCGGTTTGCGCATCCTTCATGTTCAATGCCATTTTGGGCAGGACTCCATCGCCCTGAGCCGAAGGGGTGCCGAGGTGACCGGGGTGGATTTTTCGGAAAAGGCCATCGCCAAGGCCAGGGAACTGGCGGAGCTCTGCGGAACCAAGACCCGCTTTGTCTGTTGCGATGTGTACGATTTGACCAGGCACCTGGACGAAACCTTTGATGTGGTTTTTACGAGTTACGGGGTCCTGGGCTGGTTACCCGATTTGAATCGCTGGGCCTCCACCCTGTCCAGGTTTCTCAAACCAGGAGGGCGTTTGTTGTTGGTGGAATTTCACCCGGTGGTTTGGATGTTCGACGACGACTTTTCCAAGGTTCAGTACCGGTACATGAATTCGGGGCCCATCCTCGAAACCCAAAGCGGAACCTACGCCGAACCCGGCGCCGACCTGACCCTGCAAAGCATGATGTGGAACCACGGTTTGGGTGATGTTACGAACAGTCTTATCGAGAACGGCCTTCAAATTCGATCCCTTCGGGAATACGACTATTCCCCCTACCCTTGCTTCCGAAATACCGTGGAATTTGAACCCGGCAAATTCCGGATTCCCCACCTGGGCGATCAAATCCCCATGGTCTATTCCATCCTGGCCACGGCAGGCCTTTAGGATGTGGAGGATATCGGATTCGAACCGATTGTGCCGGGAGCATCATGATTGATTTGGATAGCACAGGCTTGCACGGTTTGGTCTGCGTTCCTTCCAACCAGGGCAATTACCGCCCGAGCAAAGGTATTTGAATTTTTAAATGTGTAAATCTTGATGGCCTGTTGGGTAGAATTTTCTATCTTGACCGGAAATTCATCGCCCATGGTCCAAAAAGATCGATTCGTTGTGTTCTCTAAAGCGCTAAAAATCGCTTTTTGGGCTCTTTGCATCGCACCCTGTGCATTAGCGCAGACGGCAATGGTGGCTGGTGGAGGCCATACCTCTTCAAGTCAGTTCGGCACTTTGTCGGTAACTTTGGGAGAAACGGTCGCTGGTGACTATATAGGTGCGGGAACATCCTCAAGGGCCGGTATACAGCAACCCTTTGAACTTCTTAACTTCTTGCCTGTCGTTAAAGTTCAGCTCAGGTACAAAAACACCCAATCATCCGCTTTGGCGGGGGTCGTGGTTCAGTTGAAGGATAGCTTGAACAGGTTGATTGGTTCGGGCGTAACCGATGCGCAGGGGGAGGTCCCGCTGGGCTCGGTTAGGGAGGGTTCCTACGCCTTGCAATTTCAGGACAATCGGGCTTGGGCTGGGGTCAACGGAACGGATGCCCTTCTGATTAATCGTGCGTATGTAGGGACTATGCCACTTGCGGGTTTGTTTGCTCAGGCCGCTGAGGTCAGTGGCAACCGGCTCTTGAACTCAGCAGATGCCATGCTCGTCATGCGAAGGGTCGCCGGTTCACTAAACGGTTTTGCCACATCGGATTGGCGTTATTTGCCGGACCAGGTACAGGTTCAACCTTTGGCTGTTGCATCGGTGCAGACCTTTCTGTCGGAGGGGTTATTTGCTGGAGATGTCAATGCCTCCTATGTACCGGGAGCGTCGCAGCGTGCTGCCTGGTCTAACCTTCATGAAAACGGTGTAATGAGATCCAAAGACTCGGAATACACGCTGCCGTTGAGCTTGCTTCAGGCGACCGACCTGGGGGCTGCAACTTTGTCCTTGGATTTACCGGCTGGCCTGGAGGTGACTGGGGTCCGCTGCCTCCAAAAAACCGATCAAGAGGGCCCGTTGGTCTATCACCAGGAGGGACAGCGCCTCCAAGTCATTTGGTACGGTTATGAGTCCTGGGAGGTGAAGGCTGGAGATCCGGTTTTCGAACTCAAGGTGAAGGGGGTAGCCAACGGCATGGTAAGACTGGATCAAACTGCAAGCGAATTGGCCGATTCCTGGGGGGCTGCGCACCAGGATTGGACCATGAGTACGCTTAGACTGTCGGAACAGCCACTACCGAGTTGGTCGCTGGTGGCGTATCCCAATCCTGTTGGGGATCGTCTTCAGATTCAGGCCCATGGCCAAGTCGGCGACCTATCAGAATTGTGGGTGACGGATGCGACTGGTCGTCGCGTTTGGTCTGCATCGGAAGTCATCGGGGGAGACGGCATGTTCCAATGGAACTTGGAAACGGCCGCATGGGCAGCGGGTGTTTATCACTTGGAAAGCACCTTCAAATCCGCCATAGAGGGCCTTGCGCCGCTGACCCATCGCGAAATGTTATCGATCGTAAAAATGCCCTGATTATTTATTTGTTATAACTATAAATTAAAAATTAAGTTTTAAAATTTACCTTGATGAAATTATTCTACAATGCCTACTTCCTACGCCGGTTCCTAGGTGTTTTGGTTTTGATTGCAGGCCTTGCCTTGCCTTCCAACGCCCAGCAAGTGCCCCAGCGCCTCATGCATCAATCGGTGTTAAGGAACAATCAAGGGCAACTCGTAGCCAATCAGAATGTAAGTGTTCGTATTTCGATTTTGCAGGGCTCTGCGGTGGGCTCTGCGGTTTATTCGGAGCTCCATCAGGTTCAGACCAATGCCAACGGATTGATGACTTTGAAAGTCGGGGACGGACAGGCTGTTTTGGGACAATTTGGGCAGATTTCCTGGGCCTTGGGCCCCTATTTTCTTCAAACTGAAGTTGATATCGCGGGCGGAAGTCAGTACGGCTTGACGCAAACCACCGAGTTGATGAGTGTACCATTTGCCCTCCTTGCCCAGCAGTCCCTAACCCCAGGTCCCGCAGGTCCGCAAGGTCCTGTCGGTCCCGCTGGACCCGCCGGTAACGATGGTGCAGTTGGCCCCCAGGGTCCTGCCGGACCCGCCGGTAGCGATGGTGCAGTCGGACCCCAGGGTCCTGCCGGTCCTGCTGGTCCCGCCGGTAACGATGGTGCAGTCGGACCTCAGGGTCCTGCCGGTAACGATGGAGCAGTTGGCCCCCAGGGTCCTGCTGGTCCCGCCGGTAACGATGGTGCAGTCGGACCCCAGGGTCCAGCAGGCCCTCAAGGTTCGTTTCCCAATGGTACTCAAATTGGCCAAATGCACTATTGGAATGGGAATGCTTGGGTTTATATATCTCCTGGTGTGAGAGGACAA
>JAIXRA010000082.1 GCA_027485465.1 Bacteroidota bacterium
TTGAGGAAAAGACTGTCCTTTTGGAGGGTCGAGTTACTTTCCAATACCAAATTGCATCCCACCACCAATTTGGAGGGTAGGTCCAGGTCGACGGTGTCCAAGAATTGAGGACGACAAGCGCTCAGGCCTAACAAAAAAATCAACGCAAGAATACGGGTTAACATTGGCAAAATTTGAAACGCCAGGATATGGAAGGGATGACAAAGGCAAAAAGTGAATACTGTACCAGACGATTGCGACCGCTCAAGTTATCGGATTCGACCTGTATGAACCAGGGGTTGGCCCTGCTAAAAAGGTTGTAGGCCGAATACTCGGTAATCCGTTCGCCGCAGCGGGTCTTGCGTGTGAATTGAAGGCTGATGTCCACCCTTTGGTAACTGCGCATTCGGTAATTGTTTTGGGTCCCGTAATCAGTTGAATTCCAGCCTGGACCAAAGAATAAGTCGTTGTTTGCCTCGTAACCTGGGATGCCGACCAAGGGAGCGTTAAAGGTCCCCTGTGGCAATGTTACAGCATTCCCGGTACCGTAAACAAAGACGGCCGAACCCTTGATTCCTTTGCGACCGGGCTTGGGAGCGCGTAGATCAAAAAAATTAACCCAACTCAAATCGTGCCGTCGGTCGTATCGTGCCGGAAACGGAAGGCCCCCGTTGAGTTCATCAAAACGCAGATCGGTTTTGCTGAGCGTATAACCCAGCCAGCCGTTCCAAACCCCTTGGTGTTTTTGGAGAAGAATTTCCAATCCAACCGATTCCATGAAACCACTGATGACTTGCTGTTCCCATTGAATTTTGGGAATTCCGCTTTCATTAAAAATCTCTTCGGGATCAACCAATAAAAAACTGGCTCCGGGTCGGTAAGCAATGTTCCCCTTGGTTTTTTTGAAATAAGCTTCGGTGGATAGACTCCAGGATTTTTGGGGCAGGTCCAGGGAATAGCCCAAGGCAATTTGTCTTGAAAATTGAGGGCCTACTTTTTCGTTGGCCGGTACCCACAGGTCCGTCGGAAGGCCGGTACCCGAATTGGAAAGCAAGTGCAGGTACTGGTTCATTTCGGTATAGGCTGCCTTGATCGATTGATTCTCTCCCAAAAGATAACGGGCAGCCATCCGTGGCTCGGGACGGGCATAGGTTTTGGTTCCGGCTACAAAGGTGGAAACGCGCAGACCGGGGTGCAGCAGCCACCGATCGCTCAACCTCCATTCATCTTCAACATAAAGTCCGCTTTCAAGGGAATACTCTCGGGCCACTTTATCAAAATTGAAATCCGGCGCCAATGAATTCTTGAGTACAAAGGCGGTTGGAATAAAGGTGTGGCGAATGGATTGGAAGCCTGCTTTTATTTTGTGTTCCGGAACAGGAAGCCAATCCAAGTCCACCTTGACGCCGATATCCCGGATGGTTGAATTGTAGCGGAGATCAAAAACCTCGTTGCCTTCGTTGGATTTCAGTTGCACCAGAAACGTATAATCGCTTAGGATAAGACTGCTGTTTACAAAGGTTCGGCTGTTCGCCTGATGATTCCAGCGCAGGGTTCCGGTTTTGTTGCCCCAGCCCAAGGAGGCGGTGGTTCTTTCGAGGGGGCTGGAGCCAAAGGTCGTCGCGTAAAATTTATCCTGGCCAAGGTAGCCGCTCAAGTAAAGGCGATTACGGTCATCCAATTGGTAATTGAATTTGGCGTTGAGGTCCTGAAAATAATAGCCCCCCAGACCCTCCCCTCCGCTTAGAAGCAGGGGTGCCGTCAATAAATCAAAATAAGTTCGACGCCCCGAGATAATCATGGAGGCCTTGTCTTTGACAAGCGGACCTTCGACCGTGAAATTTGCAGAAATATTCCCCACACTGCCTTCGGTACACCAGTCCCGGCTGTTGCCGTCCTTCATGGTAATGTCGAGAACACTGGAAAGCCTACCGCCGTAGCGGGCGGGGAATCCGCCCTTGGTCAGGCTTGCATTTTTGATGGCATTTCCATTAAAGACCGAAAAAAAACCGAACAAATGCGAGGCATTGTACACCGTCGCTTCGTCCAATAGAATGAGGTTTTGATCCGGACCGCCACCCCTCACATAAATACCTGAACTGCCTTCGTTGCCTTTTTGGACGCCCGGCATCAATTGAAAGGTTTTGAGCAAATCCTTTTCCCCAAACAACATGGGGATTTGCTGAATTTGCTGGGGGGTCAGTTCAATTTTGCTCATCTGAACCTCCCTCGCCTGGCGGCTTATTCGATCATCCATCACTTGGATTTCCTGCAAATCGTTGAGCGGTAGCAATTCAAAGTTGAATCCTCGGCTGCTATCAAGGTCCACTCGCAACGTTTTGGTCTGGAAACCTACATAACTAACCTGGAGGTTGTAGGAACCCTGGGTGAGGGTGATGGAATAAAATCCATAGGCATTGGTGGAGGTACCGCTTTGGATTTCTGGCAACCAGAGACTGGCACCCACCAGCATTTCACCTGTATGGGCATCTTTGACATAACCGCTGATGGTATGCCGACGGACCTGGGCTGTGGCGGCGGTCGATAGCAGGAAAATCCAAAAAAGACTCCGTAGGCAGGTCCAATGGAATGGATGAATTCTCATACAAAAGATAGTAACACAGTTCGAACACGTTCCAAATCAGCAAAAGAATTGTAAAGGGGTACAGGAGCCATCCGTATCGTATCCGGGTTACGCCAATCTGCCAGTATACCTTGTTGATGAAGGTGATCAAAAACATCCCGTCCCCGATGACGTAGGTTGAGAGAGAGTTGACAGCCACGGCGTTCGGGATTCGATGGCGTCAGCAGTCGGCCCTCAAGTTCGGGATGTTGGTCAAGAAAATCTTGCAGAATTTGTTCCAAAAAGGAGGTTAAACGCAGCGACTTGTCTCGCAGTCGTTCCATACCGGCCCGGTCGTGGATCTCCAAAGCCACCGCATGAGGGGCCATGGCCATCACCTGAGCATTGCTAAGTTGCCAAGCTTCGGCGCCCAAAGCGGGCACAAAACGTCTTGGCATTTCAAATCGACTTTTTTCCTCGTGCCCCCACCAACCTTCGAATCGGCCCAGGTCCCGGCGTTGGTGATGCCGCTCGTGCACAAAAAGTCCGCCCGGACCACCCGGCCCTGAATTGAGGTATTTATAAGAGCACCAGCAGGCAAAGTCCACCCCCCAATCGTGAAGAAATAGCGGGACATTTCCGGCCGCATGGGCTAGGTCCAGGCCTACCAAAGCACCGACTTTGTGGGCTTCGCGGACCACCGTCGGGATATCGTAGAAGGCCCCGCTGTAGTATTGAACGGCTCCCAACAGGACCATCGCTACTTGGTCTCCCGCTTGACGGATGGCTTCAACCAGGGGTATGGTGGGGTCTGCCGAGCGCTCTACGGAGGTGTCCACTTCGATCAGGCCCTCCGCGGGATCGATGCCGTGGTGTTTGAGTTGGCTATCCACGGCGTATTGGTCCGAAGGAAAGGCCCCCGCCTCTACCAAAATCTTGGTGCGCTGCCCCTGGGGACGGTAGAAGCCAGCCATGAGCAAATGCAGATTCACCGTTAAGGTATGGGCCGAAACAACTTCGGATTCCAAAGCGCCCATCAAGCGAGCCAAAGGGGCCGTGAGCCTGCGGTGGTAAGGCATCCAAGGATGGGGTCCTTCAAAATGCCCCTCTACGCCGTAACGGGCCCAAGAATCCAATTCCACCTGCATCGCGGCGGGTACGGCCAGAGGCATCAACCCCAGGGAATTTCCGCAGAGATAAACCCATGGGGAACCATCCGTTCGGACAGGGAAAGCAAATTCGGAACGAAAGGGAGCCAATTCATCGCCCCGATCCACGAGGGTAGCTTCGTTTGGGTTCATGGGTTTAGAAACTTTTGAAGGTGCATAAGCCGTTCAAAGGTAAATCCTCTGACTCAAAACCCCATGTCGCCACCACCGCCACCACCACCGCCGCTGCGCCGCATTTTTTGAAAAAGCGAGGCATCCGAATTACCAAAGCGATAGGTCAGCGTGAATCGAACAAAACGTACTTCCCGACGTCGAATAAATTCCTGGAACAGGGTTTCGGTCTGGACGGTGTTACCAAATCGTCTTGTGTTAGCGACATCCGAAATAAGTGCTACGAGGGTCCATGATTTGTTGGGATTCCAGGAGGCCGATAGGTCCATGCCGTAGGCGGGATAGGTTCGGCCCTGAGGCAAGATCCGAGGCGCTTCGTATTCTCCGTTCCATTGGAGGGACCAACGCTGATCAGGACGGTAGGATACCTGACCTTTGGCGGTCCAACTCCATCCTCCACGGCTGATATTGTTCATCAAAGCCCCGGCATTCACTTCCGTAAAAAAGGCGTTCAGGTTGGTGGTCAGGGTCCACGCTTTGGATGGATTCCATCGAAAACTCTCCTCCCATCCGGTCGCCCATTGACGATCCCCGTTCAGGTACGAATTGACCAACAAGTTGCTGTCTTGGGGAAGCCTGCTAACATATTCTGTTATGACCTGGGTGGTGTATCGGCCATAGACGGAGGATGTTAGGCTGATGATCCCGTTGTTGTATTGATGGTTGATTTCGGACAAATGAAAGAATTCCGGGGCCAGTCCGGGATTCCCGATTCGGTAACCCTGGGCATCGGCAAACAAAATGAAAGGCAGGACTTGAAAAAAACCGGGTCGCCCAATTTTTCGGGAAAGGTTCACCTGCCATTCGTGTCGACCGCTTTTGCGGCTTAGATAAACAGCTGGAAAGAGGGCATTGCCCCATTGACGTCCTCCGTTTGGGTAACGATACCGAAACGAAGAATCACCCAGCAGGGGGAGGTTCACGTCAAAGCGGGTTTGCTCCACCCGAAGGCCGGCCTGCAGGCCCCACGAACCCCAGACAAGCTGGCGATTGATGTAGGCAGCGTTCACGATGTCCGTGATCTCAAATTCATTGCTCAAGGCCTTATCAAAGGATGGGACATTTCCGTTCAGGCCCAGGTTCACCGTTAGGTTGGAAACATTGCTGCGCAAATTGCTGCGCAGACCCCATTCCCACTTGCCCGATGCCGCTGGCCGGGTATGGTCGTATTGAGCGGTGAAAACTCGGTTTTGACCCGAACCCCGGTTTTCCTGAAGTCGGCGTGATGAGCTGTCGGTCAACAGGTTATTGGACAGATTGTCCAGGTCGGCCTCGGTTCCATTGGCCGAGGCGTTGAGGTTAAGGTCCACGCTCCATTCCTCGCCGGGTAGGGCCGTGGTTTTTCGTAACAAAAGTTGAAGGGAGCCGTAACGCCAGAAATTCTGTTGACGGTTGGTTTGGCGACCGAGTACCGTCGTATCCACCACACCGTTTGGGCCGGGTTTGGTCCAAGAATAAGGTTGGTCATCGGTGTTACGAAACCGTCCGTCGCCCAGGTTAAAAGAAGTGGTCAGGGTGGTTCTCTGGTTGAGGGTATAGTCCCAAGCCAGTCGACCCATTTGAAAACGACGCCCCAACATGCTTTCGGAAGACTGAAAAAAAGTTTCGGAGGTTTTGCCGGCTGCTAGGTTTTGGCGCAGCGTGCTGTTGGTTAAAGGGTTGTAAAAATCGCTAAAATTATAGGACGCGGACCAGGCCGATGCGCCTTCCTTGAGATTCAGGTTGAAGCCGGTATTCCAGCGGTTTCCACTACCAACCCCGGCATTAGCCGACCCTTGATAACCTGGGTTGGTGGCTCTTTTCATCACCACATTCAGGAGACCACCGGTGGTGTTGGCATCAAAGCGAACGGACGGGTTCGTCATGATCTCGATGCGTTCAATTTGCTCAGCCGGGATTTGTTCCAACGTGAGGAGACTGGGCCTCCCGTCCACAAAAATTTGCGGCACCGAATTGCGTAGTCGCACCGTCCCATCGGCATCGGTGGTCACCCCTGGCAAATTGCGCATGACTTCCAGGGCCGAGGCACCCCGCGCGGTCAAATCCTTGTCAACGGTGTAGACCTTGCGATCGATGGCCAGAACAGTGGTTTGCCGCGATTCAGTGATTTCGACCGTCTGAAGTTTGGTGATATCCTCTTCCATATAAAGATTGCCCAATTCGGTGATTGGAACGGAGGGGATTACCTGAAAATTTCGGTACAAAGGAATACAGCCCAAGAACCGCACCTCCAGGAGGTAGCGGCCCACCGGCACCTTTTCGATTCCAAAATAACCCCCGCTACGGGTCAGAGACCCTGATACCAAAGCGGAATCTGCGGTTTTGAGGACGGCAACCGACGCAAATTCCAGGCCTTTGTTTTGGTTTTTGATCAAAATGCGGCCTTGGACACCGGGACTTTGGGCCTTAACGACGGTCGTCGGGGCACCTATAGCCACAACAAGGGCCAGAAAAGGCAGAATAATCGACCAAAACGACGATTTATATTGGGACGGGATGGAGCTGGGAAGGGTCATGAGTCCTCAAAAATACGCCCCGTCTTTGGGTCCATTTGCGTTTTTATTTGGCTCTGTTTGCCCCTACCTTTGCGGCCACATTTACCAAATTTATCCATGAGTTCTACCGGCAAAATCGCCCAAATTATCGGCCCGGTCATCGATGTGGCCTTCGAAAGCGGCAACCCGCTCCCAGAATTGTTTAACGCCCTGTACGTTGACCGCCCCGGTGGTCAGCGCGTGGTCTTGGAATGCCAGCAGCATCTGGGCGAGGACTCGGTCCGCACGATTGCGATGGACGGCACCGAGGGCCTGCTTCGGGGTATGCCCGTTGTGGATACCGGCAAGCCCATTCAAATGCCAACCGGTACCCAAATCAAAGGTCGTTTGTTCAATGTCGTCGGTGAGGCCATTGACGGCCTCCGTCCCATGGCCGAAAACACTGTAGGTCTGCCTATTCACCGCAAAGCCCCGGCTTTTGAGGACCTTAGCACGTCAACCGATGTTCTTTATACCGGTATCAAGGTCATTGACCTGATTGAACCCTATGTGAAGGGTGGCAAGATTGGTCTCTTTGGGGGTGCCGGGGTTGGCAAGACTGTACTCATCATGGAATTAATCAACAACATCGCCAAGGGCTACGACGGAATGTCGGTTTTTGCTGGGGTTGGAGAGCGTACCCGTGAAGGGAACGATTTGATGCGTGAAATGATCGAATCCGGCGTTTTGAAATACGGGGATGCCTTCCGTCACGAAATGGAAGAGGGCAAATGGGCTCTGGACAAGGTGGATTACAAGGATTTGGAAGAATCCAGGATTTCCTTGGTCTTCGGTCAAATGAATGAACCACCCGGAGCGCGTGCCCGCGTTGCCCTTTCGGGTCTAACCTTGGCCGAACACCTCCGCGATGGGGACGAAAAGGACGCCACCGGTCGCGATATTCTCTTCTTTATCGACAATATTTTCCGCTTTACCCAGGCCGGCTCCGAAGTATCGGCCCTCTTGGGTCGTATGCCCTCGGCGGTGGGTTACCAGCCTACGCTGGCCACCGAAATGGGTTTGATGCAGGAGCGCATTACCTCCACCAAACGTGGTTCCATTACTTCCGTACAGGCGGTGTATGTTCCGGCGGATGACTTGACCGATCCGGCCCCTGCCACCACTTTTGCTCACTTGGATGCCACCACGGTTTTGAGCCGTAAAATCGCGGAATTGGGTATTTATCCCGCTGTGGATCCGTTGGATTCCACATCCCGCATTTTGTCCCGCGATATCTTGGGGGATGCTCACTACGACTGCGCCATGCGTGTTAAAATGATACTTCAGCGCTACAAAGAACTTCAGGACATCATCGCCATTTTGGGGATGGATGAACTCAGCGAAGAAGATAAATTGGTCGTCGGACGTGCTCGCCGTGTTCAGCGCTTTCTATCCCAGCCTTTCCACGTTGCCGAGCAGTTTACCGGCCTCAAAGGCGTCTTGGTGCCCATCGAAGAAACCATTCGCGGTTTTAATATGATTCTGGACGGCGAAGTGGATCAATACCCCGAAGCGGCCTTTAACCTCAAGGGTAGCATTGACGATGTGATCGAAGCCGGTCGCAAAATGCTTGCCGAACAAGCCTAAGCCATGGCCTTGGAATTGCAGGTTCTAACCCCCGAAAAAAAGATTTTCGAAGGCTCGGTGGTCTCTGTGAAGGTCCCCGGCAACGACGGTCCTTTTGAGGTACTGCGTGATCACGCTCCCATCATGGCTTCGTTGCAAAACCCAGGCATTTTGGAGATTAAGGACGCCACAGGTCAACAAACACGGTTACGCCTGCTAGGCGGTGTCGTGGAGGTTTTGCATAACAAAATCGTGGTCCTCAGCCCGGGAATCGGGGAGGAACAAGGCTAGTCCGCCGCATCGCCCCAGGTGTCTTCGTCCTGGGCTTTTTCGTAGGCATACCCTGAACAGTCCATGTTGATGGAGATTCCGCCTTCGGGGGCTTTGAAGCTCGCTGGTTTGATGCCCAAGCGGCTGTCTCCATAAACTTTTTGCATGAACAGCCCAAAGATGGGCAGAGCCGTATTAGCGCCCCCACCCAGGCTGGTGCTCCGAAAATGCACGGATCGATCATCCGCCCCCACCCAGGCCCCGGCCACCAAATTTGGATGAAAGCCGATGAACCAACCGTCGGAATTGTTTTGGGTGGTCCCTGTTTTTCCGGCCAAATCGCCGGTCAGGTTGTAACGGTAACGTAGGCGGGAGGCGGTTCCTCCATCCACGACTTTTTGCAGAAGTTTGGTCATCACAAAGGCGGTCTCTTCGCTAAGAACATCCTTGGTTTCAGGAAAATTTTCCATCAGAACATTGCCTTGACGATCGGTAATCCGGGTGATCATCATGGGTTTGGTCCAAACGCCTTGGTTGGGGTAGGTGGCGTAGGCCCCGACCATCTCGTAAACACTCATATCAAAACTCCCAAGGCAGAGGCTGGGGTAGGGTTCCATGGGCGATGTGATGCCCATTTTGCGACTTAGTTCAAGAACCGGTTCAGGCCCCACTTGTTTCATCAGATAGGCCACGATGTTGTTAATCGAAAGGGCCAATCCCCTGAACATGCTCATGGAACCACCGATTTTTCCATCGTAATTTTTGGGAGTCCAATTTTCAAAGGCTTCGAAGGTGACGGGCAGATTGGGAATGGGGAGGCAGGGATCAAAACCATTGTCCACTGCTACGGTATACACCAGCGGCTTGAAGGCAGAGCCCACCTGGCGTTTGGCCTGGGTATTGACATGATCGTATTGGCTAAAATCCATATCAATGCCGCCAACCCAGGCCTTGATATGTCCGTTGTGAGGATCCATGGCCATAA
The DNA here is from genome assembly GCA_027485465.1 of Bacteroidota bacterium. Classification (GTDB taxonomy): domain Bacteria; phylum Bacteroidota; class Bacteroidia; order UBA7662; family UBA7662; genus SYHX01. The sequence goes on from JAIXRA010000082.1 coordinate 9,238, forward strand.
ATCCGGTATGCAGGAACTTTTTGGCATAACGAATGGAATCCATTGGCGTCATCAATGTATCCACAAAACCTTTCCATGTAAAGAGCCTGATGTCGGTGGGTTCGTTAAAGTGCCTGAGAATGGCCGACTCGGACCAATCTTGATCCTTGAGCCGTCGGTAACGCTTGGATCTTCGCATGCCTTGGTCCAGAATTTGGGTGAATTCCCCCCAAGGGTCTTGGCCTTTCCAATGTTCATCAAACAGCGACTGCAAGGATTTCATCTGGGTACGCACCGCTTCCTCGGCGTAGGTTTGCATTCTGGAGTCCAGGGTGGTGTAGATTTTGAGCCCGTCCCGGTACAGGTTGTAGGGTTCGCCCTCGGGGTTTACCTGGGTTTTGATCCATTCGCTGAGCTCTTGGCGCAGGTATTCCCTAAAATAGGTGGCGGTTCCCGCTGCATGGGACTGGGGCCGGAGGCGCAAGGACAAAGGCATGGCGCTGTAACGGTCTCCAACTTCTTGGTCCAAAAACCGGTATTTGACCATTTGCCCGATGACGGTATTTCGACGGTTGATGCAGCGGTCCGGGTGTCGAACCGGCGAATAAAAGGTGATGCCTTTGAGAAGTCCTACCAACAAGGAGGCTTCATGGACATCCAAGGCATGAACATCTTTGTCAAAATAGGTGCGGGACGCCGCGCTAATTCCAAACGCGTTGTACCCAAATTCGACCGTATTCAGGTACATGGCCAGAATTTCTTGTTTGGTGTACCGTTTTTCGAGTTGCACGGCAATGATCCATTCCTTGACCTTTTGGAGAATGCGGGCCGGCTTGGAACGAGCACGCTGTCCGTTAAAGAGATTGAGGGCTAATTGTTGCGTGATAGTGGAAGCTCCACCTTCCCGACCCATGAAAACCACCGCACGCACCAGGGCCCGCAGGTCGATCCCTGAATGTTTGTAAAAGCGGACGTCCTCCGTAGCCAACAAGGCATGAATAACATGCGGGGAGATTTCATGAAACTTGGTATAGGATCGATTTTGGAGGTAGAATTTGCCGATGACTTGACCATCGGATGCAATAATTTCGGTTGCCAGGTTGCTCTTTGGGTTTTCGAGGTCTTCAAAAGAAGGCATTTCGCCCAGTCCGCCGGCGGCCGTCAGGAACAAAACACCCAAACCAAAGACGAGCAAGGTTAGGTAAATGCCCCATACCCAGCGGGTCCAGTTCGGGGTTGGGTTCGGTTTTTTTTCGAGGGGTGTTGGCGAAGGCATAGACTCAGGGTTGGTGTTCCCGCTGGAACAAGATCAAGTAATCGTTGAGCGATAGGTTTTTGTATAATTTGTTAAAGTCATCGCGGGCGACATAGAACCAATCAAAGGATCCAGCCGGAAGGTCTCTAAACAGTTCGGAATCGGCTTTTGCGTATTGCCAGAATTGCAGGGCCGAGAGGCGGTCGGGGGTTTCTTTGACGAGAACCAATTGTTCGACCTCACGGTAAATTGGGTAGGAAATTTTGACCCCAAGTCGGCGGTAGTTTTTTTCGGCAAACCGACTCATCTTGACCCCAATCTCAATGTGCTTTTCATAGACGGAGGCGTTCATTCGTAACACCAGGTAATGAGGCTGAAGGGAATCCCCTTTGAATTCATAACGGTCTTGGACGCGGCCTGTTTCATTGGTCGGACCGCTGTTGGTTCGTCCTTTGGATTTTTCGGGAAAAAGGGCATCCAGCATGGATTGAGCCGCCACCGCAAGGGAGGGCTGCGCCGTTTGACCGGCATAAGACTCCAAACTCTGGAGGAGGCGGGTACTGTCTTTGCGGGAGGCCGATACCGTCTCCAAAAACCCAAAATAGGGCATGAGCGTGTCAGAGCCAAAGCGGGATTTGGCCCATTTGCATTCATAGACCACTGAATCGTACCGTCCGGATACATAGAGTCGGTAACAACGACGATAATGGGCTTCGGCGGCAAGGCGTAACGAATCGGAGGAGGCCGAGGCTTTGCCATGAATCATGGCCGTGAAGGGGGATTCAGGGTACAGGCTGTCCAGTAGGCGGGCGCTTTGATCCCGACGATCCAGGCGTTTTAGTCCTTCGTAACATCGAAATGCTTGATACAATACTTCGGGTTCGGTCGAAGTGCCTGGAAACCTTTCCAGGTGATTCTCCACCCAGGGCAGGGCCGCTCGAAAGTCGCCAAAGCGATCCTTGTAAAGTCGGGCCAGGGCCAGATGAGCTTTGCGGACGGCGGACAATGATTTGTTACGGGATGCTTCGTCACGGGGAATTCGCAACATCAAATTTTCTACGGTTCTCGGGAGTTTGTTTAAGGAGTCAAGCAGCGGGTCTTCTTCGGCTTCAGCAGTCGATCTATTAGCCCCCGCAGGACCTTCCTCCGACATACCCTGGCTCCCGGCGGATCGTCTCCAATGATCGGTGTTATCGCGTTTTCCCCAGATTTGCATGAACTGATTGTAATCACTCCCCGTTAGTTGGTTGTTGTAAAAATGCCAGTCTCCTCCCACCGATGCGACGGAGGGATTACCCATGGTGCGCTGGAGTAAAAGGGGATCGACCCATTGATTGTTATTCGTTGCGGAACGGGCGGTCTTGGCCGAATCTTCGGCTTTGGCTTTGATACGGGCGGACTCTTTGCGTTCCTCCTCCAGGATTTTGTTGAGGCGCGCGGTTAATTTGTTTTCGGGGAGGGCTCCCAATTCCAGCAAAGAATCCTGAACCTCGATGGTTTTGAGGTGACGAACCATTTCACCCAAATAGGCTTGCTTGTTTTTGATTTCTTTGAAGCGGGGGTATTCTTTGTCGATGTTGGTGCTGAGGCTATCGTAAAAGAGGCGGGCCTCTTCGTACCGTTTTTCTTCAAAACAGGCATCGGCCAAAGCCAGCCAGGTTTTTTTGCGCTGGGCATTGATTTCCAACGAATGGGCCAAGGCAAGTCGAAGGTTTTTTTCTGCGTCGGTGGTTTTTTGGTCAGCTTGGTCCAGCAAGGCCAATTCAAAATAAAGGACATCGCGGTAGGCAACGTATTTTTTGGATTTGATGAGGTTGTTGAGAATACGGCGGGCGTTGCGGGCTCCGCTACGGGCATCGGTGTAGGCGGTAACGGATTTGATTTTGCATTGGAATCGGAGTTCGGGATCGGGCCGACCGCGTTGTGCTTTCTGAAAATGGACCGGTGCTTTGCGGCTTTCGATCTGAAGGTAAAGTTGTCCTAACAAAAAATGCGTTCTTCGGCGTTGGGCTGCCGACATGGAATATGGCAGAGCTCCTTCGAGGTATTCGGCCGCTTTGACTGGTCGCTTTTGGGCCAATTGGCATTCGGCGGCCGCCAGGTAAAGCATGGACCTGCTGCGGGAGACCGCCGCGGGGTTTTCGAGGGCTTTTTCCAAGGCACCCTGCGCGGGTCCGTATTGACCGGACGCGGTGTAGGACCGAACCAGCCAGGCAGCGGCATGGTCTGCGTTGGGTTGACCTTTGTACTTTTTGATGACATATTGAAAGGTTTCAATGGCGTCAAAATAGTCTCGTCGCAGATAATAACATTGTCCGATGAGCAAGAAGCCATCGTCCACCCAGCGGCTGTGTTCTTTGCGCTGAATCAGGTTGGAACATTTTTTGATGGACTCTTCAAAGGCCGAACTTCCCGAAGCAACCGATGCATCCAGTGATTCCACAAAAACGGGTAGCCATTGGGCATAATCGTCTTTGTGGTTGCGGTGGATTTCTTGCATCGCTTCGTCGTAACGCAATTGGGCGTAATACAA
>JAIXRA010000096.1 GCA_027485465.1 Bacteroidota bacterium
CGGGGATTTGGTTGGTATCGCTGCTGGGAATACCACCTGCAAAGGTCCAACGCCAGCGGGTTGGACGGTTGAGGCTCTGATCTCTGAACTGAACCGTGGCACCTGGGCAAAGTGAATCCGCACTCTGGGACCAAGCCGCCGCAGGTACGATATCGGGCGGCATGCAGGCTGGGGATGTCAGCAAAGAATTACGGCGGGGTGAATTTTGTAACACCGTCCACATGCGGGATGCTTGGTTGGACGTGAACAAGTTCATGCAGGCATCGTTGGTATAGTCCATGTAGTTCTGCACCATATCCAGACCACCGCAAGAGGCATGGGTTAACGGACAGCCGTAATTGGCCGCATCCGAGGGAGGCGTATCTGCACAATAATCGGTGGCGCTGCAGTTGTTGCCGTCGCCCCAGATGTGCCGAAGACCCAAAGCATGACCGACTTCGTGGGTGGCGGTCCGACCCAAATTATACTGGCCGGGGAAGGGATTGTGCGGGGGTCGCCCGACACTGGAATAAAGGAGAACACTCCCATCGGTATTGGCGTTCGCGCTTCCTGTCAATCCCTGCAATCCACTACCAGACGGAAACTGAGCATAACCCAGCACCCCTCCGCTAAGGTTGGCAATCCAAAGATTATAGTAAAGGTTGGGATTCCAACGAGTATTGGGTTTCACGGTCCCATCAAATTGGCTCGTGGACCAAGAGGCCCGTTGTTGAAATCGGTGGCGAATGATGCCGGTGGTATTCTGCCCAAGGGTATCCCTGCGGGCCAAGCAAAATTCAATGTTGGGATAGCCTGCTACGGCCGCAAAACCGGCCGGGGTATTCACCGTGTCTGCGTTGAGTCGGCGAAAATCTTCGTTCAGGATTTGAATCTGAGATAGCACCTGTTGGTCCGATATGTTCCAGACATCCGTTTCGTTTTGATAGATGATATGGACCACCACCGGAATGGTGTACAGGGTCCCCGGTGATAAAGCACGACCCTGGCCTCCCGAGGCTGCTGCCTGATGTTGAGCCATCCATGCCTCAAATTGTGCGTCGGTCTCTGCCCACAATCCCTGGTTCCTCATTCGCTCCATCACCTCCGTGGTCGCACAACGAACAACAGGCGTCTGGCTCTGAGCCCAACCCATTGACCCGAACCCAGTCCCGACCAAAAGGGCCACGATGACCCCCACCCGAATGATTGAAATAAAACGCATACGTAGAAGTCCGGGCTTTGTCCGAAACGGAGGCCAATTTAGGCGTAGAGGCCCTAAACTTGCAGGGTTTTGGAAGGAATTAATGGGAAATCAATGGCGATAATCGGAACCTCGATCCAAGAAGCGGGGGCCTGGCTTCGGGACGGCTGGCCGGTAGGCATTCCTACCGAAACCGTGTACGGTCTGGCCGCCAATGCCTGCGATCGGGAGGCCTTGCTGCGGGTCTTTGAAACCAAAGGACGCCCCTTGACCGATCCACTCATTGTCCACTTGGCCAGTCAGGAGGAACTGAATCGCTACGCCGTGGATGTACCTGATACGGCCTATGCCCTACTGAAAGCCTTCAGCCCCGGACCCTTGACTCTTGTTTTGCCCAAAGCATCCATTCTACCCGACGAAGTTTCGGCTGGATTGAAGACCGCCGGTTTCCGAATCCCCCGACATCCCCTCACCCTGGAACTACTTCGTTCCTTGGATTTTCCGCTGGCAGCTCCCTCGGCCAATCTCTTTGGACGGACCAGCCCGACCACCGCCGACCATGTAGCCGACCAATTGGGCGAACAAATTCCTTATATCTTGGATGGAGGTCCCTGTCGTATCGGCGTAGAGTCCACAGTCCTGGACCTGAGCGGGTCTGAACCGCTGTTGCTTCGGGAGGGCGGACTCACCGCCGAATCCTTGGAGGCCTTCTTGGGTCGCCCCCTTCAACGCCCAAACCGTCTCGCACAAGCGGATCAGGCCCAACGAGCGCCCGGAACCTTGGCCCATCATTACGCCCCCTCGGTACCCCTGTTTTTGTTTGAGGACGACTTGGCTCTTATGGATTGGCTCAACCAACACGACCCCCTAAACCAAAAGCCCCAACCACCGGCCCTTCTGCGTTTTGATCAAGTGTTGATGGATTCCAGGGTTGCGGCTTGGAATCAAGAAATTTTGAGTCCAAAAGGCGACCTGGAACAAGCTGCTCATCAATTGTTTGGGGCCCTGCGACGCCTCGAAAAAATAGCCGGTATCATCTTGGCCCAAAAAGTCCCTAACACAGGATTGGGTGCTGCGATCAACGACCGTCTCCAAAGAGCCTCTATGAAGCCCCAATAAGCGGCCCCAAGCAGACTAATCGTGCGGCTCCTTGGTGTACTTGGTCAGAACAAATACAAAACCGCCCAAGGCGATTACTGCAAAAAAAATCCATCCAATCATAGCCTCGGGGGTTTGGGGTTAAGGAGCGAAACACGAATTTACGAAAAACCTGCTTGTATTTCGTAGCCAATCACAGGGCCCATGGGCCAGGGAATCTTTAGGGGCATTGCAGGAGGAAGACGCAAGGTCTTTTGTGAAGGGACGGCCCCTCCCCTCGTTGCATGGCCTCCACCCATTCATTAACACGCCGGGTTTTAATCCATTCCTTGGGACCACCGGTAATTTCACAAGCGACGCATAAGAGGGTATTCGGTTGGAGGCATCGAAGGGCTGATTCCAAGAGGGCATCGTTGCGATAAGGCGTTTCGATCCAAACCTGGGTCTGATGGGTCCGTTGAGAACGCTGCTCCATTTCGCGGAGCTGGCGAATCCGATCCGAGGCCTGGATTGGAAGATAGCCATGAAACTCCATGTGTTGCCCGTTCAAGCCGCTGGCCATCCAAGCCAACATCAAACTCGAAGGTCCGCTCAGAGGCTCGACCTTCCAACCCTGTCGATGCGCCTCGAGGACCAGACCGGAACCAGGATCCGCCAAAACCGGAAGGCCGGCATCCGACATCAAACCCATGGAATAGCCTCTTTGCATGGGTTCCAAAAAATCCCCGTATCGAGGTTCTCGGTGATGCTCATTCAGCAATACAAGCGTATATCGGTTCAGGTCCACTCCTGGTAACATTCGTCGAATCATACGCCTTGCTTCGCGCTCCGATTCAACCACCAGGTATTCCAAATTGGCTAAAATTTCGCGAACTCTGCTTCCGATATGGTCGCCACCCCACTCGGCATCCAAAAGGGATGGCAATAAATACAAAACGGATTCTGAATGCGCAGATTCCCGGGCTGTTGGTTCCAAGGTTGTGGATTCCATGACGCGCAATGAATGGTTAGCGACGGCCTTTCAAACCCTCCCGAAACCGTTGCAACCGCCTAAAATACAGAAACCTACGGATTCGGCGAGTGGCTTCACGCAACGTGTATCCAAAGAGGACAGCGGTCCCAAAACTGAAGGACGAATAAACCACCGCCACGAAGGCCATACCGTTGTTGTGAAGCATGACCTGGGAAACAAAGATGGCCAAGGATACATTTTGGAGGCCTACTTCCAAAGGAATGGTGATCCGACTCATCGGCCCCAAGCGAAAGACGAAGGCCAGCAAAAGACCCAGCAGCATCCCCAATCCGTTCAACAAAAGGGTGGGCGGTAACAACAAACGAACCGAAGTAACGAGCGATTCGGTGCCTCGATGCTCAGCACCCGCCACCCCCGCAAAGGCGACTATTAACATAATTGGCATCAAATACCTTAAGGGCCGATCGGCCGCCTTGGCAAAAGCCGGGTAACGGGAACGAAGCCAAAGTCCCACCCCCGTCGGGAGAAGGGTCAGCAAGGCAATATCCTTGACCGTGCTCCAAAAAGGAAGGGTTATATGGGCCTCTTGTTTCATAAAATACCCCAGAGAGGCATCCACCAACCAAGGGATGGTGGCCACGCATAACAAAGAATTGATCGTCGTTAGGCACATGGACAGGGCTACATTGGCCTTGAGTAGATGGCTTATCAGACCGGCCGATGCGCCTCCAGGACAGGAGGCCACAATCATGAGACCGGCCGCATAGGTGGGCGACAAGCCAAAGGCATGGGCCAGCCCAAAAGCCAGCAACGGAAGCACCACCATTTGGGCAACGAGACCGACCACAACAGCTTTGGGAAAACGCAAAACATTTCGGAAATTTTGCAAACTCAGGGATAAACCCATGCCACCCATGATGAGGACCAGGGTGGCCGGCAAAAAATAGGTCGAAAAAAAGGCGTGGTCCATGGGCGGCATTCTATCCTCTTTTGACCACCCTAAAATTAGGCCTTGAGGCGAAGCCCAAACCGATTGAACTCATCCTGGGTCTCGATTTCCAAACGCCCTACTTGCAACATCTCCAACATGGCAAGAAATGTAAAAATGGCTTGCATTTTGTCGGTGAAATCCACAAACAATTCTTCGAAGGTGAGAAATTCCCGGGTATTGAGTCGATTGGCCAGGTAATTACGCTGCGCCGCGATGGAATACGGGTACGGCGTCACCTTGTGAACCACTTTCACCCGTTCGCTTCCCCTGGC
>JAIXRA010000097.1 GCA_027485465.1 Bacteroidota bacterium
ATCAGGGATTTGGGAAATTCAAAGTCCGGGGATCCTTCTTTCAGCCATTCACTCATTTGTTTGACCAAGGATTTGAGGGCGCGGTGGGCGCCGTCCTGGTTTTCGTGGTCTACGTGTTCGCTGAAGTACGCTTTGACCGATTGATGCGTCAGGATTTTGTGCATGCATTCAAAAGATACTCCATCCGATGGCCATGAATGAGCTTCCGGGAAGCACATGATTTCAAAGGCCTTCTCAAGAGCTTCTTTTCCGCTAAGTCCCGCTTGGCAGCACTTTAAATCCACCTGTTGGTTCAGCCAGCCCCAGTATAAATTGATCTGGTAAACCAAGAGCCGGTGCTTGTTATCAAAGTAGCGGTAGACCGAGCTTTCGGTCGTTTGTAGGTTTTGGGCTAATTTTTTGAGGGTAAAGGCGTCAAATCCATCCTCACCAAGCATACGAGCCGATTCCTTCAAAAGCTTTTGGCCAAGTACCGAGCTCAAAGGGTCTTTGACAAAAAGGTTTTTGGATGAGGATGGGGCGGCAGTTAGCATTCAAACAGGCGTTTCTGAGCTTGTAAAGATATTGATAGTAGTAATACTACTGATAACGGACCAATAGGAAGTTTGTTTTAAGTTGTAGAAAGAAACTTCCATTTTCGTGTACTTTTGAGCGTTCAACGCCGGAGTTTGAAGACGAAAAAGTCATCTGTATGGCAAAGGTTCACGGTTTGGTTTCTCGCCGTTGCCTTTTTGGCGCCCAGTGGTTGGGGCCTGTTTCATGAAAATTCACAAGTTACCAATTCGGAGGCCAGGCACTCCGCAAATGTACCCTCTTCCCTAAATCAAGCTCAACGTCACTCCTTCCCGATGGACGAGCAACAAACCGGCTTGGGGGAATTGGAAATTATCGTTGAAGCAGGCATCGAAGAAGTTGACGAAAACAGCTCTGGGCCTTGTTTTCAGTCGGGTGTTTTAGATTTCAATACTTGGAAGAGTCTTGCTGCCCTCGGGCTGTGGGCACGCATTGGAGAAAAGAATTTAGCCGTACCGCCGGCTTTGTACTTGAGGCATCACGCCTTGCGTATTCCTTCGTAAGGATCAGGATTTTGAACGGTTCCACATCGGGTGCTTGAATGCGCACGATGGGTTGGATACGTTCCATGATGGTAAAGCCATCGCTTTACCCTCCATTCATTCCTAACCTTAATTCGAAGTGAATAATTCATGCATTTATTAATAGAACACGCCCTTGAACATATCAGGCACTACCTTCCATCGCAGGCGTCCCTGAAAGATTTTATTCATCATAACACCCTGCATGGCTTTCAAGACCGGAGTTTTCACCAGGCCTGTTTTGAAGCAGCCGAGGTCTTTGGTTATTCTACCTACCTCTCCTTGGAAGAATACCGGGCTTTGTTTGCCAGCGGCCGAATTCGCGAGGATATTCTGGTGGAGCGGATCCGTTGGGCCCTTCAGCAACAACAATCGAGCAACAATGGCACAGAAGCTGGCTCAATAACCGATCTGACCAAGGAATGGCTAGCAAAAGCCCTCAACAGCCGTTCGGACTATAACTACCGAGGGAGATTAGGCGGTTTTCGCCAAGGCTGGAAGGATGTCCTCAAAATGAACTTGAACAAGGCCGTTCACCCTTTGTTGCTTCGAATGGTGGCCGCCTATTTGGATCAGGGTATTTCATCTTGGAGGTTTCCTTTTGTTGAATCAGGATTGCTGGAGAACCTCCGTCAATTGGATCGTTCAACCGGTGGCGTGATTTTTGGTAAGCGCAGGGCCCATCATTTACTACACAATGCCCAAACAAGCCTGGAAGATTTGCTTGGAATTTTGGTAGGGGATCCCCGGTTTTTTGAGGCGTATTTGTGGGACCAACAATTGGAGCATCCCGGCTGGTCCGGCATGGTAGCCACCTTAGAATTTCAGGAAGGCGCGCTCTTGGACACGCGAAAGATTTCCTTTTATGATTGGGTTTGGTTCGAATGTTTACTGGAGATTGATGCCCTGGACCAGAAGTTCCCCAAGGGCTGGGATCCATTATCAAAACATGTTACGCCACCTTATCCCCATTTGTTCAATGATTTAGAGTATTCCGGCGATTGGTTCATCCTTCGTTGTTGGCAAGAGGCCTATGAATGGACTTATTATCGGCAGGTATTGAACAAATTAGCCGCAAATTTCTCATCGGATCGTCGGCTCCAAAAACCCGCTTCCGCTGAGGTTCAGGCACTTTTTTGCATCGATGACCGAGAACATTCCTTGAGGCGGCATTTGGAGTTTGTAATCCCATCGTGTTCAACGTATGGAACGCCGGGGTTCTTTGGGGTTGCCTTTTATTTCAGGCCAGAGCATGGGCAATTTGTGACCAAATGTTGCCCTTTTCCCATTCATCCAGGGCATGTGATTTTTGAGACCGAACGCAAAAAACGATCGGCCCGAGACTATTCCATGGAATCTCACCGCCAATCGTTGTTACGGGGCATGCTAACCGCGGGTCATCTCAGCCTTTCATCAACGGCAAGGTTGCTTTTGAATCTGGTCAGTCCTTCCCCATCGCCGGTGATGGCTGATTCCGGGGCTCATATGGATGCCGATTCTTTGTTGGAAATAGAATTCAAAGGCGACTATTTTGAAGGGTTGCAACGAGGGTTCACTGTTCAAGAAATGGGGGTTCGTGTGAGTCAAACCCTCAAGAGCATCGGTTTAACCCATGATTTTGCACCGTTGGTGTACGTCATTGGGCACGGAGCTTCTTCAGCAAACAATCCTTATTATGCCGGATACGATTGCGGGGCTTGCTGCGGTCGTCCAGGCTCGGTGAATGCCCGTATTCTGGCCATGATGGCGAATCGGTCGGATGTTCGACTTCTCTTGGAGCAAGAACACGGGATTCGAATACCTGATGATACACGCTTTGTGGCAGGTTTGCACGATACGACCCTTGATTCGGTGGTTTTTTATGACACGGCAGGCCTTCAAGACCCGGATACCTGGGCCAAACACCTGGATTTTGTGGATGGAATTCACAACGCTTTGCGCCTAAACAAATTGGAACGGACTTCTCGTTTCGATAACATTGATCCGCAATGGTCCGACTCCAAAAAAATTGAAGCCATTCGCCAAAGAGCCTATGCTTTCTACGAGCCAAGACCTGAATGGAATCATACCGATAATGCATTGGTGCTCATTGGGTCATCTCACTTGTACCGAGGTCATAACTGGGATAAAAGGCCTTTTATTAACAATTACGATTACAGCCAAGACCCCGACGGGGTCTTCCTTCAGTCAATCTTGTCGGCTGCCATTCCTGTCTGTGGTGGTATTAACCTGGAATATTATTTTTCGAGGGTCGATCCCCATCGTTTGGGTGCCGGCACCAAACTGCCGCACAATGTCGTGGGTCTGTTCGCCGTCAACAACGGGGTGGATGGTGACCTGAGGCCGGGGCTACCATCCCAAATGGTGGAAATACACGAACCGATTCGCTTGCTTTATGTCGTGGAGCATCATCCTCACGTTGTTCAAAAACTTTTGAACAACAACCCTGCCTTGGCCCAGTGGGTGTACAACGGGTGGGTATGGTTGGCCGTTCTTGACCCAACCGACGGACAGTTTTATCTGGCCAACTCTCTTGAAGCTGATTTCTTACCCCTAACGACCCAATGATGCAATCTCTCCATTTATTATTTACGGCGCTGGTGGTTTGGCCCTTTTTGGGTTTTGGTTTAAGCCTTATGGTTCCCGAA
>JAIXRA010000015.1 GCA_027485465.1 Bacteroidota bacterium
TGTCGAAGTCGCGTCCCAAACCAACTCGTGCTGACCGGCAGCTTGCTGGCCGTTGTAGAGCGACTTGACCGACTGACCAAGCAGGTTGACAATTTCAACCGATACTTTGGAAGAACGAGTGTTCTCGTAGCTGACGTTCATCTCGCCGTTGAATGGGTTTGGATAAACCGACAAAGGCTTGATGCTTTGGGTCAGGCTGCGAATAGAGGAGGTGATGATAGGGCTACTGCCATCACACTGGAAACACTTATCCCAGCAATACTTAACAGTAAGAGGAATGGGGACAATGGTTACGCGGCGGTTAATGTTACCGCCACCATCGTTTACACCACAACCATCGGCAGCGATGCTTGTATCAGCAGTGCCTTCGTTCGTGCCCCAATTACCATTAACAAACTTAAAAAGCAGGTTTTGACCAACGGCCGTGGCTGGGAAGGTGATGGACTTGCTCCATACATTGTTGCCCATGTTGGTCATGGCGGAACCAGAGTCGGTAGGATTCCAGTTTAACATAGTCCTTCCGTTGGATGTTGCGCCAAGGTCAGCAAATGTGCCACCAACGCGTAGGCCATTGGGTGCAATGACTGCTCCACCAGCAACATAATCGGTAACATCCACCATGACGGTGAAGGTGACGGTTGGTTGGGCCAATGCCACAGAACTCAGGGCAGCAGCGAACAAAAGGGTAAGTAATTTTTTCATTGGAGGGGTTTAGAGGTTGATTTATTTGTTAACAAAAACGGATATGTTCAAAGAAAATGAGTGTTGAGCGAGGGTTCAAAGGCTTAAAAATTCGGCCTGAACCATCACCATTAAGCAAAAATAAAGATTTCAATCCCATATTACCAAATAATTGAGGGTGATTTTGTGGATAAAAAATCGCTAATTTGGACGGATTTTTGCGCTAAAGCCCCGTTTTCATATTCTTTTCATTCTATGACGTCCGGTCACCCCGATACTACCTTGCAAAAGCCGGCTCAAGGCCTTGACAACCTGGCCATTCTGACTTCCGGAGGCGATTCCCCGGGCATGAATGCCTGCCTCCGAGCCTTGGTCCGCAGCGGTATCTACTATGGTCACCGGGTTTGGGGGGTGGTAAGAGGCTACGATGGCCTCATTCAAGACGATTTCCGCCCCATGGACCTGCGTTCGGTCGGCAACATCATCCATCGGGGAGGCACCATCCTCAAATCAGCTCGTTCGGAGGAATTCCGGACCGCAGAAGGTCGCCGCAAAGCCTACGAAAACCTGGCAAAACGAAACATTAACGCCCTGGTCGTCGTTGGCGGTGATGGAAGCTTTCGGGGTGCGAATGTCTTTTCCGAAGAATTCCCTGTATCCGTCATTGGCCTACCAGGCACCATTGACAACGACCTGTACGGTACTGATTACACCATCGGTTTTGATACCGCCACCAATACCGTGGTGGAATGCATTGACAAAATCAGGGATACCGCCGATGCCCACCACCGTTTGTTCTTCATCGAAGTCATGGGCCGGGATGCCGGTTACATCGCCCTCAACGGAGGCATTGCGGCCGGTTGCGAAGAAATCCTCATTCCAGAAACCAAAACCGATCTAAACGCCTTGGTCGAAGTTCTCAAAAAAGGCCGAGCCAACCACAAAAGCTCAGGTCTCATTATTGTAGCCGAAGGCGAAGAAGAGGGCGGAGCCTACGAAATTGCTCGCAAGGTCGCCGAGCAATTCGATGGGTACGAAATGAAGGTGACCATCCTGGGCCATATCCAGCGAGGTGGCAGTCCTTCGTACTTTGATCGGGTTCTAGCCAGCCGATTGGGCGTCGCCGCCATCGAAGGCCTGCGCCAAGGCCAAAGCCGCGTGATGGCTGGCATCATCAACAACAAAATCGTCTACACGCCCATTCACGAAGCCGTCAAGAATTCCACCCAAATGGACCTGGACCTTTACCGTATCTCCAAAATCTTGGCCATTTAAAGTTATAACAAATTTATTAAGCCCACGACCCCTCTTCTCGATTTGTCCCTAGCCCTGAATTAATCCCATGTTATTAGTCGCAGACAGCGGTTCCACCAAAGCCGACTGGAAATTCCGTAACAACGAAGAACCCATCGTATCCACCCGGGGTTTTAATCCCTTTTTTCACGACCGAGATTTTGTGCTTGCCGAGCTAGAGGCCTCCCCTCTCAAAGACTTGGTAGGCCAAGTAGACGAGGTCCGATTTTTTGGGGCGGGATGTTCCAGCGCTGAACGTAACATGATTATTCAGAAGCCTTTAGAAGAGTTTTTTCGGGGAGCCAAGGTCATCGTAGACCATGATATTCTGGGAGCCGGCATTGCCTGCGTTGGTGATGGGGAAGGCATCGCCTGTATTGTCGGAACAGGATCTAACTCGTGTTATTGCAAAGACCATGAATGGTCGCAAGTCGTGCCGGCACTCGGCCATTTACTGGGCGATGAGGCCAGCGGCTCTTATCTGGGCAGACGCATGTTGGCCGATTATCTGTACAAATTGTTACCTGAACCTATTGCAACGGAACTCCAAAAGGAATACGGCCTAACCAAGGAAGGTATTTTTGAGAGTGCCTACCACAAGCCGGATGTGAATGTTTACTTCGCTTCCTTCGCTCGTATTTTATCCAAATACATGGATGAGCCCTATGTCCGCCAGGTAGTCACCGAAGGCTTTCATCGCTTTTTGGATATTCATGTGATGCGCTATCCACGCGTTCACGATCTAACGGTTCATTTTGTCGGGTCCATCGCCTACCATTTTGAACCCCTGTTAGACGAGGTTTTGGCTGCCAAAGGACTGCGGAAGGGCGGTGTTCACAAGAAGCCTATCCATCCCCTCTACGCCTATTACGCTAGCAAGCGCTAAGGCTTGGTATTCGCCAAATTGCGAATCTTTTCGTCCATCACAAACTCATCCCCCTCCACGTAGGAATTGTGGCGATAAACCACTTTGCCTTGACCATCGTACAACAAGGTGTAGGGGATGGTTTGAAAATTCAAAATTCGCTTCATGTCTTCGTTGGGGTCCAACAAAATGCGGTAAGGCCAACGGACGCCTTTGATATAGGATTTGACCTTGGCTGAATTGCGCGCATCGTCAATGCTCACCGCAACCAATTGCAGCCCGTAATCCTTGGACCAATCCTCGTAGAGATCCAGGTAATTGTTCAGCTCTTTTTTGCAGGGTGTACACCATGTAGCCCAAAAGGTCAAAAGGACCGGGCGACCGTTACCGACCAGCTCGCTTAGCTTGAGCGCTTTGCCATCCACATCCCGGAGCACCACCGCGGACAATCGCTCATCGGCCCCAACAGTTGAAGGGGTCTGGGCCTTGGCGGACCCCACGGACCCCCATAGGAGGGCTACAGCGAGAAGCCCTTTCAAAACCTGTGCATTCATGCACTAAAGATATGCCCACGGTTTGGGCTTATTTTGTGGCCCTGTTCCAAAAAATGAATTCCCGGCTATCCCTTCTCCTTGCATTGACCTTGGGCTTGACCTGGTCTGGTACGCCCCTCCAGGCCCAAACCAAAGGCGGGCAGTTCAGCGGTGACCTGGAATGGTTCCAAAATGTCTTCTTTTTGGATTCCTCGGTGCTTTCGGACCCCATTCCACCCCAGTATTACCAACAACTCAGTTCCACCGACGCCTGGATGAACCTCAATTACCGCCAAGGCGACCTGGAGGCGGGCCTGCGCTTTGACTTGTTCCTCAATTCCGGGCTGCGTAATCCGTACGTTGTTCGCAATCAGCAGGGCATTGGGTTTTGGTACGTTAGCCACAAGGTCAACAAACTAAAGGTGCGGCTGGGTCACCTGTACGATCAATTTGGCAATGGGATCACCTTTCGGGCCTACGAAGGCCGGGGACAGAATTTGGATTATGCCCTGTTTGGCCTTTCAGGCCAGTACCAAATCAACGATCATTGGCAAATCAAAGGCTTTACGGGCAAGCAAAAGGTCCTTTTTGATACCTATGCCCCTGTCATCAAAGGCCTCTGCTTGCAGGGCAACCTTCGTTCCGAGCGCCTGGGCTTGAGCTGGGCCCCGGGTTGGTCCTTTGTCAACCGCACCCTCGATGGGCAATCCATGCAGAGTGTGGTCGGCAGCATCGAGAGCCTGGACCCCTCCAAACGTTTTGTGCCCAAGTACAATACCTATGTCGGATCGTTTTTCCAGAACCTGCAATGGGGGCCCTGGAGTCTCAACACCGAATGGGCCCTCAAGAGCCAAGAGGCGGTGTTGGATCGCAACGGAATCCTCGAAAACAGCCCCGGATCGGTGCTTTATACGGATTTGGGGTATTCCAAAGATGGGTTTGGGATCAATGTGCAGTACAAACGAACCGACCATTTTGACTTTCGGGTTTCGCCCCTCGAAATCCTGAACGAAGGGCTGATCAATTATGTTCCACCGGGGGCCCGGATGAACACCTACCGTCTGACATCGCGTTACGCGGCAGCGACCCAGCTGGTTGGGGAGAACGCCGTCCAAATCGAAGCGGTGTACAGCCCTGCCCGTAACACGCAATTGCTGTTCAACCTGAGCCATGTGAACGGACCCGATCGCAGCTTGTATTACAGGGAATATTACGCAGAAGCCAAACACAAATTCAACAAACAAATCACCCTTAGTGGAGGTCTCCAACATTTGGTGTACAACCAAGAACTCTACGAGTTCAAACCTGGAGCCCCCCTGGTCCGGGCCTGGACGCCTTTTGCTGAACTTACCTACAAAATCAACCGCCAAAAATCCCTTCGCATCGAGGCCTCCCAAATGACCACCGAACAAGACCTGGGAGACTGGCTTTGGGGACTGGTGGAATATAACATTGCTCCCCGTTATTCGTTCAGCATCATGGATATGTGGAATTACGGAAACCCCAACCCCGACAAGCGCAACCATTATTACACCGCCTTTGCGGCGCTCAATTGGCCCGGCCTTCGCTTTACGGGTGGTTATGTGCGTCAGGTACAGGGTGTTATATGCACCGGAGGGGTCTGCCGCGTAGAGCCCGCTTTTAACGGATTGCGCTTCAGCATGAGTGCTAATTTTTGATCGAACCTCATGAAACGTCCTTCCATCCTCCTAGGTTTGCTTTTGATGTTGGCAGGCTCCTGCCGTGAAATAGGTCCAGCCGTGGATCTGGGTCTCAACATCCTGCGGGTTGATACCGTTTATACCGAAAGTCCGGCGGCCAAAGCGCCCATCACCGCCTTGATCGAAGAATTTACCGGGGTTCGCTGTGTGAATTGCCCGCGGGCGCATCGGCTGATCGAAACCCTCCAGGGCCAATATCCCGGCCGTGTTTTGGCCGCCGGAATCCATACCGGTTTTTATGCCACGCCCTACGCCAACCGTTTGGACCTTCGAATTCCTGAGGGACCCGCGCTGGAGCTTTTGCTGGGCGGAACATTGGGCTATCCTGCAGGTGCGGTCAACCGTACCCGCTTTGCAGGCGAAAACCTGATGCTTCTTTCAGACCAAAAATGGTCCAGCCATGTTGCCGATTTGATGGACGACAGCGCATCGGTTCGCCTAGAAATGTTGTCATCCGGGTATTCAGCCGCCACCAACCGCACCGAAGGCCGACTGCGTTTGCGCTTTGCCGCACCGGTCAACCCGGGTCCCACCTTTACGCCCCTTTACCTCACCCTGTATCTTCTCCAAAACAACCTCTTGGACTGGCAATTGGACGGGGGCGGAATCGACTCTCAATACGTTCACCGGCATGTAGTTCGCCGCCTCATAACGCCGGTCAACGGAATGGTCTTGAACGCTCCGGATTATCGAGCCGGACGGGTGATCGAAATAGAATTCAAACACAATCTGGGGAACCTGCAACCGCTCCCGGTTTGGAACGATTGCAAATGGTTGGCCGTGGTTCACCAAAATCGTAACAACGATTTAACAATGGTTCAGGCGGCGCAGTTTCCTTTTGTTACCAACTAAGATCTCCAAGCCCCTCCTTGATGAAATCGCTTCCCGAACGCACCGATGTATTGGTCGTCGGTGCCGGGCCGGCCGGTGCCACCACCTCTTTGTTTTTGGAACAAAAGGGGATCGATCACTTGGTCATTGACCAAAGCGAATTTCCCAGGGACAAAATCTGCGGCGATGCCCTCAGTGGCAAAGTCATTGATGTGCTGGCCCGTCTGGACCCCCGCCTCGTCAACGAGATGGAAGCCCTAACAGGCAAATTTCTACCTTGTTACGGAATCACCTTCGTGGCTCCCAACGGAACCGATCTATCGATTCCTTTTCGAACCAAAGTAGCGGATCGGCTGACGGCGGCTGGTTTTATCAGTCCCCGTTTGGATTTTGATGCTTTTTTGGTTTCCAAAATTCATCCGGAACGGCTTCGGACCTCTTGCAAACTAATCTCTTTGTCGAATGAGAGCTCTATCGCATCCGCTACTGGTGCGGGGCCCATCGCATCCGCTACTGGTGCGGGGCCTGCCTCAACGACCGCAGGCGAGCACCACGTTACGGTAGAATACCAGGGGGAGCGTCGAACCATCCGCGCTCGTTATGTAGTTGGCTGCGAAGGGGAGCGTTCCCTGGTCGCCAAGGAATGGGCGGGTTACGTCAAAGACAAAAACCATTATTGCGCTGCCCTGCGGGCCTATTACACCGGTGTCACCGGTTGTCATCCCGATAATTACATCGAACTGCACTTCCTCAAGGATATTTTGCCGGGCTATCTCTGGATTTTCCCCATGAGCAACGGGCGCTTTAATGTGGGCATCGGGATGGCTTCGCATCGCATTGCCCAGCGCAAAGTCAATCTCAAAACCGCCTTCGAAAAGGCCATCCGCGAAATCCCGGCATTGCGCGAGCGATTTGCGCATGCCCAACCCCTCACCCCCTTGCAGGGTTGGGGGCTTCCCTTGGGGAGCAAGCGTTTTCCATTGTCCGGCGAAGGCTTCCTTTTGGTGGGTGATTCCGGCTCCCTCATCGACCCGTTTACCGGCGAAGGCATTGGCAACGCCATGAAAGCGGGGTACCATGCCGCCGAACACCTGGCTCTCAGCCTCCAAAATGGTCGCCGTGACGCCGCCTGGATGCGTTCCTACGATCAAAGGGTCTACCGAGACCTGGGCGGTGAGCTCCAAATCGGCAAAACCCTCCAGAAACTCACCAATTACCCCCGCCTCTTTGACTTTGTAGTGGGTAAGGCGGCCCGAAACCGCGAGCTACGGAACCTGATTTCCTCCATGTTCGATGATATCAGCCTGCGCAACCGCCTTCGCAATCCTTTCTTTTACCTACGTTTGCTTTTAAGCCGGGATTAAAAAGTCCATCGATTGTGGAAAAAATTCGTGCAACCTTTAACTTTAGGCTTTCACTCGTTTATCACCATTCTAATCCACTAGACTATGAACAAAGTTTGGATCGCCCTGCTCGGCCTTGCAATGGCCGTTTCCTGCAAAAAGAACGATTCCTGGATTCCTTACGGACCCGGCTCTAACGGGCAAGGGGGCGGCGGAACCGGCGGCGGCGGAACCGGCGGAACCGGTTTGGTTGTATCCCGCGTTCAGAATGCTTTTGCCATCAATTTTAGCGGCAACTGGTGTGGCCCCTGCGGTGCCAACGGTATTCCCGCCCTTTACAACTTGAGTACCACCCACGGTGCCAAATTCAGCGGCATCAAAGTCGGCCTTAACGATCCCTTCACCATCCCCGAAGGCAGCTCCATGGCCAGCCAATACGGCGTATCCGGTATCCCTGCTTATGTTGCCGGTGCTGATTTCCTCCAAAGTTCTTCTGCCTGGACCTCCGCCGTCAACACCATTATTGGCACGGTCCCTGCGAATGTCAAGGCAGGTGTTGCGCTCCGTCGTACCAAGGTGGGCGACTCTATTTATGTAGACACCAAGGCTGAATTTTTCCAGGCTGTTCCTGCCGGAAACTATTCCTTGGCGGTCTTTTTGGTCGAGAACAACATCGCCCTCAGCCAAGCCGGCCAAAGCGATCCCAACTTCAAGCACAAAATGGTCTTCCGCGGTGGCGCAACGGCCATGCCATCCAACAACATCACCGGCGTCTGGGGTGAGAAATTAGAAAACAACAACACCGCCATTCCACAGGGCAAGACCTACGAAATGACTTTTGGTTATGTAGCTCCCTCCGGTTTGACTCCGGCCGTTAACCTGAACAACGTGCAGGCCATTGCTGTCATCTTTGAGACCGACAACAGCGGCAAGCCACTGCGCGTTCTCAACAGCAACCGAATCTAATTCTATTCGGGCTTAGCGGATTCCTTCGGGATTCGCGGAGATTCCCTTCGGGATTCGCGGACAAGACCGCCCGCAAATCGCTCAAAATCTTCAAGGCCGACCTGTCATCAGGTCGGCCATTTTTTTGGATAAATCTTGGGCCGCCTCTCGGGCTTTTTCGGCAAAATCCGAACCGGAAGAGGCGTAGAGAATGCTCCGTGATGCGTTGATGATTAGGTTGTTATGTGAAGTACAACCCGCTTGGATCACAGCTTCCAAATCCCCGCCTTGGGCCCCAATTCCCGGAACCAAAAAGAAATGTTGCGGGAAATCAACCCGCAATGCAGCCAAGGCCGCCGGCCTTGTGGCGCCCACCACCAACATGGTGTCTTCGTGGCTACCCCAAGAGAGAGCGGCATCCACCATGTGGCGATAGAACGGCCTCCCATCGGCGGCCGTTTTTTCTTGAAAATCAGCGGCCCCGGAATTGCTGGTCAAGCCCAAAACGACGGCCCATTTACCAGTCCTTCCCAAAAAAGGCTGCACCGAATCCCGGCCCATGTAAGCATGCAGTGTGACGGCATCGACCCCGTAGACATCGTAAAAGGCGTGGGCATAACGATCGGCGGTGTTCCCAATATCGCCCCGTTTGGCATCGGCGATGCAAAGCGCCTCGGAGGGCAGGCATTCGACCGTGCGGGCAAAACATTCCATCCCGGCAGGACCCATCGCCTCAAAAAAAGCCAGGTTGGGTTTGTAGGCGATGCATAGGTCGGCCGTGGCCTCCACAATGGCTTTGTGAAAGGCCAAGACGGGATCGGGCTCGTTACGAAGACAGGCGGGGATGCGCTCTGGATCGGTGTCCAGTCCAACGCATAACATGGTCTGGCGTTGCTGGATGAGGTCCAGCAGTCGTTGGTAGGTTAGGGGTGCTCGCACGATGGGGGGATGGATTCAATGAGGGTGATTTCGGGAACCGATTGCCGAATGACTTTTTCGATGCCGTTCCGCAGGGTGAGGTGACTGATATTGCACTGCTCGCAATTGCCGATCAGACGCAGACGGACTTCGCCGGCTTGATTGACCTCCAACAATTCCACATTCCCGCCGTCCCCTTCGAGGTAAGGCCGGATGGTATCAAGCGCAGCTTGGACCCGGTCAAAAAGGGAGTTTACTGGATTCATGCTGGTCACATCAGACGCGGTTGGCGGGGTCAAGCATGGTGATGCATGGCAATACGCCTCGAAACTTCACCGGCCAAGTCGAGGTAGGCCTGCGGGATGGAGGTGCCGGCCACCGAAGGCCCTCGGGAAGACCCTTCGACCATGGGTAGGCTGGCCAGGCATTCCAATCCCAATCGTTCCGCCAGGGCATGGGTTCCCTCATTTCCAAAGGGATGGTACCGCTGTTCAGGTTGGTCTGCGGGGCTGAACCAAGCCATATTCTCCACCAGGCCCAGCAAATGCAGTTTGGTCCCTTCGGTTTGAAACATCCGACCCGCTTTGAGAGCATCCGCCACAGCCATGGCCTGGGGCGTGGTCACCAGAAGGCCAAAAGCTTCGGGAAATAATTTAGTAAGGGTCAGTTGAACATCCCCGGTTCCAGGCGGCAAATCCAGGACCAAATAGTCCAGCTCGCCCCAATCCACTTCCGAAAAAAACTGCTTGAGGGTGTTGGAAGCCATGGGCCCACGCCAAATCAGAGGTCGGGCCGGGTCAATCAACAAACCCACCGACATCATACGCAGGCCGTCGACCTCCACCGGAATCATGCGACCATCTTTCAAGCCAGGCTGACGGTCTTCGGCCCCCAGGAGAATCGGCACATTGGGGCCGTACAAATCCGCATCCAACAAGCCCACAGCCGCGCCAGATGCAGCCAAGGCCCTGGCCAAATTCACAGCAACCGTGGTTTTGCCCACCCCGCCTTTGCCAGAAGCCACCATCACCAGGTTTCGAACCTCCGGTAACCAATCCATGCCTTGGGCACGGCCCAGGGTTCGGGCCTCCATGCGGATCTCCACCTGCAGGTCCGTCCCCCAATCCTCGGCCAACGCCGTTCGACAATCCGCCTCCATGCGATCCTTGAGGGGGCATGAAGGGGTGGTCAAACGAATCAAAAACCGAATCGTCTTCGAGCTAGCGTCGACTTCCAGGTCTTCGATCATGCCCAGCGTGACCAAGTCCTTGCCCAAATCGGGCTCTCGGACCCTGGACAGGGTGACCCGTACCGCCTCCGTATCAAGAACGCTGGGGGGGCCGGCCATGAAAACTAGGAGCGACCGTAGGCCTTCAGGGTCCGCAAGTGGGAATTCACAGCCAAGGCCATGCTGGGGAAGGTATTGTAACCGTACCCAAATTCAGCCGCCGTTTCCCGCACAATGCGGGCAATGGCTGGATAATGAATATGCGATATGTTAGGAAAGAGGTGGTGCTCAACCTGATAATTCAATCCGCCCAAATACCAAGTCAACAAACGGTTACCGGGCGAAAAATTGGCCGTGGTCTGCAATTGATGGACAGCCCAAGAGTTATCCATCAAACCTT
The DNA here is from genome assembly GCA_027485465.1 of Bacteroidota bacterium. Lineage (GTDB taxonomy): Bacteria > Bacteroidota > Bacteroidia > UBA7662 > UBA7662 > SYHX01. Next base: position 10,759 of record JAIXRA010000015.1, read on the forward strand.
TGTCGTCCGGCAATGGCTGATCAGCTCCTTCGACCACATGCGCCAACTGAAAAACAATGGCCATAATAAAGCCGGCAACCAAGTTAACGACCAGGAATCCTGCCAAGACCGTAATCCAAGATAAAGGACTGAGCATCAATGGCAAAACCAAAAGAACTCCAAAATAAATTAGCTTTCCTGTGATCAGTTTGGTCATTTGTTGGAACACAAAATGAGGCCCTTTGGCCATGGACCAACGAATGGCTTGCCGAACGTCTTTGACGTAGAAAGACAAAGTCATCATCGAATAAAGCAAGGGAGCATACAGGTGCTGAAAACGGTGAACGGGACGAAGGGGTTGGTGCTTATCGAATCGAAGCAAGGCCATGCCGGCAATGTCTTCGTCCGCTCCGTGAATGTTGGTGTAGGTATGATGATAGACATTGTGCTGCATCTTCCAACTGAACTTGTTTCCGCCAATCATATAAATAGAAGAAGCAAACAAACGATTGATCCAGGCCTTGTCCGAAAACGAATTGTGGCAGGCATCGTGCATCACTCCCATTCCAATGCCGGCGAGGGCAATACCCAGCCAAACAAAAACCAACATGGCCGCCCACCAAGGCATGGGCACAGTAATCAAAAGCGTTAAGGGGCCCAGATAGGCCAGGATCCAAAACAGACCCTTGCCAATCATGCGCATTCCCCCGTTGGAGGAAAGGCCTTTTTGGTCAAAATACTCCTTGACCCTCTGTTTGAGGGATTGGTGAAAGGTAAATTGCTGTGCGTTGGCGAATCGAATGGTTTGGCTCATATCACAAAGGTACGCCTGCCTTAGGGATGGGACAAAACAGCGGAGCTGTAAGGTGGAATGGCGATTTGATAACGGCCTTTGCCCAGATGCATCACGTGACCACGGCCTGCCAGCAGGTTCAATTCAAAACGACTGCGCAATCGGTCCCGCACCGAGCGAGGCAGCGGAAGGGCCAACCCTCGGTGGCTGTTGACGCCCCCTTCGACGGAGGTCCCCCTCAAGCGCTGCGCGATGGGGTCGTTGAGATCCACCACCGTTTCGAGGGGTTTGGACGAACGATTCCAAACCACCCAAACATCTTCTTGGAGGTATCGCCGGCTCATGATAAGAGCCTCGGGTTGATCCAACAAAAAATGCGTACTCCCGTACGACAAGGCCATGCTCTGGGAGCGAACCTGCATCAGGCGGCGGCAATGCTCCATGGTCTCTTGTTCGGGTCTGGAAAGGCCCTCAAAACGCATCATGCGCCGATTATCCGGATCTCCGGCCCCCATCATTCCCCATTCGTCCCCGTAATACAAAACCGGAACGCCCGGTACCGTCGCTATCAACGTTTGCAACATGCGCAGGCGGTCAAAACCCAGGGTATCCACCCCTTCCACTTGCCGATCCCAACCTGCCGCGATCGGGTCTTCGTCAAAACGCAAGGCCTTGGATGCGTAGGCAATGAATCGAGGCATATCGTGATTCCCCGATATATTCCCCATGCTGTGCTGATGACCGTAATACAAAAACGATTCCTCCAGGCTTTGGCGAATCAAACCCAAATCACCGGCATCCGAAGCCAGGGCGGAACGGGCATCAAAATAAAAATTGAAATCAAACTGGGCATCGATCATCCCACTTCCCACATAGGAACCTATCAACTGCCGACTTCCAAAGGTCTCCCCGATTTGGTAAACCGAACGACCCTGCGGTCCTACGATACGCTCTTTGATTTTGCGGGTTAGGGTTCGCCAAAAAACTTCCGGAATATGCTTGGTGGCATCGTGACGAAAACCATCCAACGGAAATTTCTCCAACCAATACAAAGCTGAATCGCTCATCGTACGATAGACTTCGGGTCTTTCGAGATCCAGGCTGGGCATAAAGGTGTCAAACCAGGTGGTCAACCGATGTTCATCCCAGATTCGAATGTTTTTGCGTCCATCGGGCAGGTCCAGCGTGGTAATCCAATCCGGATGCTCCCGAAGAAGGGGGTGCTCTTGATGGACATGATTGGCCACATAGTCCAGCAAAACATTGATTCCGTGTGCATGGGCGGTGTCGATGAGCCGGCGCAGGAGGTCTTCGTCCCCAAAACGACGATCCACACGGCTGGACGAAATAGGCCAATAGCCATGGTAACCCGAA
>JAIXRA010000002.1 GCA_027485465.1 Bacteroidota bacterium
AGGTTCCCGATCTCAGCGATCCCGTCGAGGCCCGTCGCATGGGCCTGGGCTCCTTGGTCCATTGGGACCAGGCCCCGGCCAATGCCGCTTTGCTTCGCAAAGCCGGCGTCCCCATCGCCCTCACCTCCAACGGTTTGGACAAAATGGACGCATTCGCGGCCGCTGTTCGCAAAGCCATCGCCGCCGGCCTTTCGTTTGACGATGCCCTGGCCGCACTGACCACAACACCCGCACGGCTCCTCGGCATGGATTCGGTGCTTGGCTCCATTGCCCCCGGCCAATACGCCCACTTGATTGTGGCCAGCGATACCCTCTTCAAGGCCGACTGTGAAATTCGCACTGTTTGGATCCAGGGCCAGGCCTATCCTGTCAAGCCTTGGCCGGCCACCCCAACCATGGCCAGCGGCCGCTACCGTATCCAAGGCGATATGCTCGCCGGAAAGGTTTTGGAAATCCGTAACAAATCCCTGGGCCCCAAAGCCTCCCTCCCTGTTTTGGTCCTGCACCTGAACGACACCAACCGCGTGGAGGCTCAATCCGAAATTTCCGGTACTTTTCTTCGTCTTTCCTGGAAACACAAGGATTCCCGCTATCCTTCCCCCCTGCAGGCTTTGGTGTGGTACCGCGACGGTCGTCTTTACGGAACCACCAACGATGCGAACCAAGCCCCCCAAAATTTTTGGGCCGAACGAATCACCGATTCATCCCGTTCAAGCAGCAGCAGTGAACAAACGACCAAAAACGAAACGGCTTCCGATTCTACCAAAGCAAACACCAATTCAGCAAGCCTCCACCTTCCCGAGCCCTGGGATAGCCTGCGCATCGAGCCCGTTTCCGATCTGGGCCTGCCAAGCAACCCGAGCCTGCCCGCCAGCCTGCGATCCACCGCCCAAAATTGGCTCATCCGCGAAGCCACGGTCTGGACCTGTGGGCCCCAAGGCCGCCTCGAAAACACCGATGTCGCTGTTGTGGGAGGCAAAATCATCGCCGTCGGGACCGGCCTTGATGCCAAAAAACTCTTCGCCAAGGCCCCGTACCGAACCCTCTACGCCGCCGGCCTCCACCTCACCCCGGGCCTGATCGATGAACACAGCCACATTGCCATCACCAGGGGCGTGAACGAAGGCACCCGATCCATTACCTCCGAAGTACGCATCGGTGATGCCCTCGATCCCGATGATCCCAACATCTACCGACAACTGGCCGGCGGCGTCACCACCAGCCACCTCCTCCACGGCTCCGCCAATTCCATTGGTGGCCAAACCCAATTAATCCGCATGCGTTGGGGCGTTACCGATCCCGAGCAACTTAAGTTTGAAGGGGCCCCCGGCTTTATCAAGTTTGCGCTCGGCGAAAACGTCAAACAGTCCAACTGGGGCGATCGTAACACCGTCCGTTTTCCACAAACCCGAATGGGCGTTGAACAAACCATCTTGGACGGATTTCTTCGTTCCATCGAGTACCAAAAAAACCGTCAGAAAGCGGCTCACCTTCACCGCAAAGACTTGACGATGGAAGCCCTTCAGGAAATTCGTCTCAACCAGCGCCACATCACCTGCCATTCCTACGTTCAATCCGAAATCAATATGTTGATGAAGGTGGCCGACTCGGTAGGCTTCAAGGTCAACACATTTACCCACATTTTGGAAGGATTCAAGGTCGCTGATAAAATGAAAGCCCACGGCGTAAACGCCAGCAGTTTTGCGGATTGGTGGGCCTACAAATACGAAGTCATTGATGCCATTCCCTACAATGCAGCCATTCTGCACCGGATGGGGGTCAATGTGGCCATCAATTCCGATGATGCCGAAATGGCCCGTCGCTTGAACCAAGAAGCCGCCAAAGCCGTCCGTTACGGTGGGCTGGACGAAGAATCTGCCCTGAACATGGTGACGATCAATCCAGCCCGCATGCTGCGGGTGGACCAGCGCATTGGTAGCATTGAATTGGGCAAAGACGCGGATCTGGTGTTATGGAACGGTCACCCTCTTTCGGTTTACAGCCATCCCTTGCACACCATCGTTGAAGGCCGAACCGCCTACGAATACGAAGCCGACAAAGCTGCCCAAACGGCTCGGGAAAATCTCCGCAAAAAATTATTGGACAAGGCCCTACGCGCCAAAAACGAAGGGGCTGCCACCGGCCCTGCCTACCGCCGCGGCCGACGCATGTACCACTGCGAAGACCTGGGCGGCCTGTACGACCAGGAACTCCATGACCAGGAACTCCACGAACACGGACACTAGTCCACGCTAACCCTCGCTAAACCACGCAGCCTTTAGGGCTCGGCCTTCTTGAATCCTAGGCTGACGGAATTAATGCAATACCGTAAACCGGTTGGACGTGGTCCGTCATCAAAAACATGCCCCAAATGCCCATCACAGCGGGCGCAACGCACCTCAATTCGGATCATCCCATGGCTGATATCGCGTAATTCACGGATACGGTCCTTGGCAATACCCTCGTAAAAAGAAGGCCAACCGCAACCGGCATCAAACTTGGTTTCGGAACGAAAAAGTTCGGCCCCACAGCCTTTGCACACATAGGTTCCGGCCTCCCAATGTTGATCGTAGGCCCCGGTATAGGGCCTCTCGGTACCTTGTTTACGCAAAACACGGAACTCCTCTGGGCTTAGGCGTTGCTTCCATTCCTCGTCGGTCCTTTGACTCCATTCCGTGCTGCTGTCCGAGCTCTGAGGCAGACCCGTTGGATCCAAAGCCTGCAAATCTTTTGATTCGTGGTTCATAAAAAGGGGTTGTAAAAAAGTCCAGGAGCCTCCCAACGCCAAGGCGATTCCTAAGCTGAGTACGATGCCTGGTGCAAAAAGAAAACGTTGGGTGGACATAGGTTAGGCCCTTTGGCTGGCCGGTATCAGCGCTGCCTAAAGGTCCAAGTAAAACGAAATTCCGCCATCAATTGTTTTGACTCATTGTAACAACGGGAAACCAAAACAGTTCGGCAGGTATCCCCGCTTTGGGCCAGGGCCTCCAGGCATGGAATCAAATCCCCGCCGTCTTCAAATTCAAAGGTCAACCTTCCGACGGCTTTTTTGTGATAAACGGCTTCCATTCCCGCCAAAAGCAGGCTGACATTCTTTTGGTTTTGACGCAAATAAACATAGGCGGGCAATCCGGTGGACATTTCCGCGCCCATGGCCATGGCGGCGAAATACATCGAGCCAAAGGGGTTCCGGTTCCAATAGCCGTGCCGCATTCGAATCACGCAACGCCCACCTTCCAAGACCTCCAGCCTCAATCCCGCCATCCATGCCAAAGGCAATTTGAATAACAAAAAAAGAGGAAACACCAACCGGTAAACAGAAGGTAGCGAAGGCGATCGTGCGGGCATTGTTTTTGGAGTTTCCTTCACGGTTTCAAATTTCTTCCCCGCCTTCGGCAACGGGATACGGAAAATATACAAAAGCCGCCTGCTGAGGATCAGCCACAAAAACACACATAAAATCGTTGGGGTCTTTCCAGCTTTGTTTGAAGGTTTGGAATTGCTCCCGGCTCAAAATGGATTTGCGAACAAATTCCTCCATCACCGAAACACGAATACTCCAGCGGGTATCCAATTGACGATGGTCCAGCAA
>JAIXRA010000033.1 GCA_027485465.1 Bacteroidota bacterium
GCCCTCATCGAACGCCTTTCGGGGGGTGAGCGTCGCCGCGTGGCCCTTTGTCGTTTGTTGTTACAAGAGCCCGAAATTCTTTTGTTGGACGAGCCGACCAACCATTTGGATGCCGAAAGCATCGATTGGTTGGAACAACATTTGCGCCGTTACAAAGGCACCGTTATTGCCGTAACACACGATCGTTATTTCTTGGACAATGTGGCGGGTTGGATTCTGGAACTGGACCGGGGGGAAGGCATTCCCTACCAAGGCAATTATTCGGGTTGGCTGGAACAAAAATCCAAACGCCTGGCCCAGGAAGAGAAAAGCGAAAGCAAGCGTCAAAAAACTTTGCAACGGGAATTGGACTGGGTACGCATGGCCCCCAAGGCTCGCCACGCCAAATCCAAAGCCCGTTTAACCGCCTATCACAAATTGCTGGACGAGGATATCAAGGAGAAAGAAGCTCGTTTGGAGCTCTTTATCCCCTCCGGACCGCGCCTTGGTAACACGGTTATTGAAGTCGAAGGCGTTTGCAAATCATTCGGGGATCGAGTCTTGGTCAAGGATTTGACATTTAGCCTTCCACCGGCCGGGGTCGTGGGCATTATCGGCCCCAACGGGGTGGGCAAAACCACCTTGTTCCGGATGATTGTTGGCCAAGAAAAACCGGACAGCGGAACGATCCGCATTGGGGAAACGGTGCAGTTGGCGTATGTGGACCAATCGCACGATGATTTGATTCCGGACAAGACCGTCATTGACTTGATTTCCGGTGGTACGGAATATGTTATGGTGGATGGTCGTCAAGTGAACGCCCGTGCCTACCTCAGCAAATTCAATTTTACGGGCTCGGACCAAAATAAAAAACTCAAGGACCTCTCCGGTGGTGAGCGGAACAGGGCTCATTTGGCCCTCACGCTCAAACAAGGAGCCAATGTTCTTTTGTTGGACGAACCCACCAACGATATTGACGTCAATACACTGCGGGCCCTGGAAGAAGCCATCGAGAATTTCCCCGGCTGTGCGGTTATTATATCGCACGATCGCTGGTTTTTGGACCGGGTGTGCACGCACATGCTGGCCTACGAGGGGGACGGCACTTTCTATTGGTTCGAGGGCAACTTTGCGGATTACGAGGAGAATCTTCGCCAGCGCAAAGGAGAATCCGCCTTGCGTCGTAACAAATACCGCGATCTTAGCGGTCGGACTTCTTGATGCAGGACCTTCTTCCGGGATTGGACCCTATCAAGCCGCGGGTCTACATTGATACCTCCATCGTTGGGGCGTACTACGGGCATGAATTTCGGTCGATAACCCGCTTATTCTTTAGGCGTCTCGAAGAAGGAGAATTAATTTTTGTGTTATCGGATCTATTGGAACTGGAATTGGAGAGCGCGCCGGACGAAGTAAGGGAGCATTTGGATCGCTACCCCGAGGATTGTTTCGAAAGGGTTCGCCTTAACAACGAATCGATTCAATTGGCGAATCGCTACATCGCCGAAAAAGTGGTGGGCGAGACCAGTTTGCAGGATTGTCGCCACATTGCTTTGGCCACGGTTGCCAAGGTGGATGTTTTGGCCAGTTGGAACTTTCGGCATATTGTCAATTGGGACCGAATCAAAGGCTACAACCTGGTGAACATCCAAGCCGGATACCCTCCCATCGAAATTCGTAACCCCAGAGATCTTATAAACCATTCTCACGATGACTGATTCCTCGCCTTCATCCTTCAAAACACTCCTTTTGGACAGCGATGCCGTAAGTCGAAAACTAACGCGTATTGCTTTGCAAATCAGGGAAGTCAACTTTGATGAAACCCGGATTCTTTTGGCCGGGGTCAAGAACCGCGGATTGGAATTGGCCCATCGACTCCAAGCGGAATTGGCCAAAATGGCCCCCGAATTGGAGGTGGTTGTGGATTATATCCGTATGAACAAGGACAACCCCGTGCACGATGCTATCACAACGGGAATTGATCCGATGTTATGGAAAGACGAGGTCGTGGTGGTGGTGGACGATGTGGCGCATTCCGGCAAGACCATGTTGTACGCCTTCAAGCCGTTTATGCAGACGGTGCCCCGCAAATTGCAATGCGCAATTTTGGTGGACCGTTCGCACAAGGATTACCCCGTCCATGCTGACTTTGTGGGTTTATCCCTCGCAACGATGATTCAGGAACGGGTCGAGGTGGTGATTGCTCCCGATAGCGGAGCGATCAGCGTGTACCTGCACTGAGCAGCCTACCTGCACGAAGCAGGACGGCGCCCATTCACTTAAGCAGGGAAGGCGGCGATCCTTTTAAGCAGGGAAGGCGGCGATCATCGATATTTCGACATTGACGCCTCGGGGCAGTCCCAGAACAGCCACAGTCTCGCGGGCAGGGTAGGGTTCTGTGAAATAGCTTCCATAAACGGCGTTGACCGGCCCAAACAAATCCATGCTGGACAAAAAGATGCTGGCTTTGATGACGCTTTCAAAGCCCAGGCCTTGGCTTAGGAGAATGGCTTGCAAATTGCGCATGACCCGATGGGTCTCGTCCTGGATGCTGGACTGGACCAAGTTTCCGCTTTCGGGGTCCAAGGCGATTTGGCCGGAGATGTACAAGGTCTGACCGTGCTGGACGGCCTGGGAATAAGGCCCGATTGGTTTGGGGGCTTGTTCGGTTTGAATGGACTGCATGCCACCAAATTTAAAGGCCAAAGCCGGGGTATTTCGTATTTTCAGCCCATGACTCCTTCATCCCAACCTGAACAGCAGCCCTTGTTTCAACCCAACCCTGTAACAGCCATGGAACCCAACCCTCTAACACAGCACCCTGCCTTGAATATCTTGGTTTGGGGAGTCCCGATTCCCACGGGGCGATTGGATTCCTGGCGCGCCCTGGGTCACCAGGTGGTCGAGTTGGATGGTGCCCAGGCCCTGAATCCTCAGGGCGATGCACCGGATTTGGTTTTGGTGACGGATTGGGAGGACCGGGATGGGCAGGCCGAGCGCTGTCATGCGCTGGAGACCTGGGGTGTCCGGTTGGTCATGTTGCATTTGGTGGGCCCATCGCTTGAACAACGATTCAAGGATTTGGGATTGAATGCGGAGGGGTCATCTTCGATTCAATGGGCGGCCTGGAATGCCTGGCCGGATTCGTTGGAGGCGAGTGTTTGGGAAATGGTTTCGGGAAATACAGCCCCGGAGGTACAGGAGGCTTGGCGGGAAACAGGCAGGGCTTTGGGAGTAGAGTTGGTCTTTTGTCCGGATCATGGCGGGATGGTGACGGCTCGTGTTTTGGCCTGCATGATGAACGAGGCCTACAGAACCCTGGACGAAGGGGTGGCTGTGGCCGAAGATATTGATTTGGGAATGCGTTACGGAACCAATTACCCCCGCGGGCCGTTGGAATGGAGCAGGCGTATCGGGCCCAAGCGTTTGGTCCGTGCATTGGATGCCTGGCATGCCCATGCCAATCAACGAAACCCGTTGGTCACGGATGATGTGTATCGTGTTGCGGAGGGATTGCGTAAAGCGGCTCAGGCCATAGGTGTTTGGTTCCTTGGATGGATTTTTTGGGGCGCTTGGACTTCGGTCGCAACGGCTGCAGGACCTCAGGGCCCTTTGTTACCGGGCCGGCCTTCTCCGGTGGTGCTGAAGGGTTGGGAAAGCAAGGACACAACGACCGTGGTCTTGGAGGATTATTTGCGCAAGGCAAGTTCGCTCAAGGATGTACGGATTCCGCAGGGTTGGTCTTGGTCCCTGAGCCTAGATAGTCGGCTTTTAAATTTGTATCCCGATGCCCGATCCAAGGAGGCGTCTCCCGCGCTGGATCGTCGTCCGCTTTGGGTTTTGGGTTTGGACTTGGAAGGGGGTCAAGTTCTGGAATTACCGGTGAAGGCGCCTCTGCATTCCGAGGCGGTTTTTGTTTACCGGCCTGCCAAGGATGAAACCGTGGATTCGGTATCGGTGGTCGGGGATTTTAACGGGTGGAATCCACGAAGCCATCCCCTAAGCTGGGACAAGGCCAGGGGGGAGTGGCGCCTGCCACTGCGTTTGAATGCGGGATCCTACCCGTACCAGTTGGTGGTCAACGGTCGTTGGATCTTGGATCCGGCGAACCCGGCCCGAAGGGATAACGGCATCGGTGGCGTGAATTCGTTGTTACGGTTGATGCCGGGGGGCGGGCCAGCGCCTGCTCTCGATGTGCTGGAGGAAAAGGAGGGGATGTTGCGCTTTGGCTGGGCCGGTAGGCCCGGCGGGGCCTTGATTTTTTGGGAGAACCTTTGCTTGGCCCGCCTGGAACCGGATTCGAATGCAGGGACAGCGTCCGCCACCGAATGGAACCTGAAAATTCCCGATGAGGCTATCAACCATGCCCGATCGTACCTACGCATTTACACCTACGGTCCCCAGGGTCCCGGAAACGATTTGTTGTTACCGTTAACCAAAGGCCGGCTGGTTCGCGATCCTGCCCAGCTTACCCGGCACGATGCTGAAGCGCAGCGAATGTATTTTGTGTTTGTGGATCGATTTGCGAACGGTGATTCCACCAACGATCGACCGGTTCAACATCCGGAGGTTCACCCCAAAGCCAACTATTGGGGAGGGGATCTGCAGGGGGTCTTGAACAAAATTCAGGAAGGCTATTTTGATCGGATGGGGATCAACAGCTTATGGATCTCGCCCATTGTCCAAAACCCCGAAGGACCGTACCGGGAATGGCCCAAACCCAACCGCATGTATTCGGGTTACCATGGCTATTGGCCTATTTCGTCCAGCCGTGTGGATCGTCGTTTTGGGGACGAAGACCTCCTGCGCCGGCTCATCGACACCGCCCATGCCCACGGAATTAATGTTTTGCTGGACTATGTGGCCAATCATGTCCATCAGGAGCACCCCCTTTTGCGGGAGCATCCGGACTGGATTACCACGCTGGACCTGCCCGATGGACGCAAAAACATTCGAATCTGGGATGAGCATCGGTTGACCACCTGGTTTGACACCTTTATGCCCAGCCTGGATCTCGAAAGGCCCGAGGTCTACCGTACCATGAGCGATTCAGCATTGTATTGGTTGGAGAAATTTCCGTTGGATGGTTTTCGCCACGATGCCACCAAGCATATTCCGGAAGTTTTTTGGCGAACCCTAACCCGCAAAATCAAAGAGCGTATTGTAGGACCGCAGGGTCGTTCGGTTTACCAAATCGGGGAGACCTTTGGAAGTCGGCAGTTGATTGGTTCCTATGTGGGAAGTGGGATGATCGATGCGCAGTTTGACTTCAATTTTTATTTTGATGCCCGTTCCGCTCTGGCATCGGATGCCGGTGATTTGGGTTTGATTCGCCAAAGCCTGGAGGAATCGTTTTTGTATTACGGCCATCAGCACAGCATGGGGAATATATCGGGGAATCACGATATGCCTCGATTCATTGCCTACGCATCCAAGGCCTTGCTTTTTGACGAAGATCCAATCGCGGCTGGTTGGGATCGCCAAGTGGAAGGGGTGGATACCCTGGGTTTTGACCGCCTGCGCATGTTGCAAACGCTGA
>JAIXRA010000044.1 GCA_027485465.1 Bacteroidota bacterium
TGGAACTAGTCATTGAATTTAAAAATTATTAGTCAGCCCAACCTTTTCAAAAAACCATTGAAATATAATGATCTTTTATTTAAAATAGGGTTCATTCACCTAATAACCCCCCTCATATCTACCCATACTTTAGCCTGTGACGCCAAGGCCTGGTAGGGAAGAAGACTGTGATCCGTGACGACCACCACAGCGTCCGTTTGTTGGAGTAATTCGTCGCTTAATTCGGAGTGATGGATCGGCAAAGAAGGAATGTCCGTATGCCCATCATCAGCAATAACGGGACAATATGGATCGTGGTACTTCACGATCGCGCCTCTTTGTTGGAGAATTCGTATGATGTCCAGAGCGGGGGATTCGCGCAAATCGTCAATGTCTTTTTTGTAGGCAATGCCCAAGAGCAGGACGGTCGAGCCTTTGAGGGATTTACCCTGCTCATTCAGGGCCAGGGCTACCTTATTAACGGTGTATTCCGGCATCTCACCGTTGATTTCCGAAGCCACTTCGATCATCCTTGTTTTGAAGGAGAGGTTGCGCATCTTCCAGGATAGGTAATGCGGATCCAGCGGAATGCAATGACCTCCCAGACCTGGACCCGGGGTAAACTTCATAAAACCAAAGGGCTTGGTAGCAGCCGCATCAATCACCTCCCATACACTAATGCCCAAGCGATCACAGACCATGCTGAGTTCGTTGGCCAGGGCAATGTTAATCATGCGAAAGGTGTTCTCATAGACTTTGACCAATTCAGCGGCTTCGGTGTTCTGCACCGGAACCATACGGTCAAAGATTTGCTCGTAAACCGCCATGCCAGCCACTCGACATTCCTCGGTGATTCCCCCCAAAACCTTGGGGGTATTCTTGGTGGTCCACTTCTCATTCCCGGGGTCCACCCGCTCGGGCGAAAAGCATAAATAAAAGTCCTGCCCCACCTTGAGCCCTGTCTTTTCAAACAAAGGTAACATCAAATCGCGGGTGGTACCCGGATAAGTGGTGCTCTCCAGGATAATAATTTGACCCTTCTGGAGTCGGGTCGCAATGGCCTCGGTAGCCGATACCACGTAGGAAAGGTCCGGGTCCTTGATTTTATTTAAGGGGGTGGGAACACAAATCGAAACCAGGCCACAATCCTTGAGAGCATCAAAGTTGGTGGTTGCTCGTATCATGCCCCTTTCGACCAAGGACTGAAGCCGGGGGGTTGGGATATCCTTGATATGGCTGATTCCAGCATTGATGCCATCGCATACCCTTCCACTGACATCAAAGCCCAGAACTTCAAATCCGGCCTCAGCGGCCACAACTGCCAAGGGCAAGCCGACATAGCCTAGACCGATGATGCCTATTATTGGTTTTGAGTTGGTATTCATGGTTTATTTAATGTTAATGTTGAATTTTCTATGGAAGTAAACGCTTCCACCAAGCCTTCCGGCGTTTGGGGCCTTCGTCTTCGTAATAGCCATAGCCGTAACCATACCCGTAACCATAGCCATAACCGTAGCCATAACCGTAGCCATAACCGTAGCCATAACCGTAGCCATAACCATATCCATAACCGTAGGCGGTTTCGATTTTATAATCGTTGACCGCAATACAGGCATTCTGAAGCTGACCGTTCAGGCGCATTCCTTCCACCACCCGGACCATTTCCTTGCGGGTATAGTTTTGCCGCATCACATAGAAATTAATATCCGAGAAACGCATCATCTCAAAGGCATCCGCAATCAGGGTACAGGGCGGGGTGTCAATCACAATGTGTTCGTAGTGTTCACGCAGCCAGGCAATCAATTCCCCAAAGCGTTCCGAAAGGACCAACTCCGAAGGATTGGGGGGAACCGGTCCGGCCGGGATCAGGTCCAGGTTGGGGTAATTGGTATGCTGAATGATTTCTTCCCGACTAGCCTTGCCGATCAGGTAATTGGTCATCCCGATATGGTTGGTCAAACCAAAGTCGTTGAAGATTTTGGGTTTGCGCAAGTCCATCCCAATCAGCACCGTCTTTTTGCCGGAGAGAGAGAGAATGGACGCCATATTGGTGGATATGAAGGTCTTGCCTTCCCCGGAGATCGAAGAGGTGATCAGCAAGACCTGCTTGGGGTTCCCGGGGTTGATGTACTGCATGTTGGTACGCAAAGACCGAAAGGCCTCCGAGATCACCGATTTGGGATGCTGCAAGGCCACCAGGGCCGTGTTCTTGGTATTGTTACCAATCACCCCCAGCACAGGAATCCGGGTGACGGATTCAATTTGCTGACGGTCAATCAGAGCGTTCTGCAGGCTGTCCCGAATCAAGACTACCGCCACAGGGACCAACAATCCCAGCAAGGCACCCAAGGCATAATTTAGGGCCTTGTTGGGAGCAATTTGCTTCTCCTTCTTGGCTGCGTCAATGATCCGGGCATCGGGAAGGTTGGCGGCCATGGCGATGCCGGACTCGGCCCTCTTCTGCAGCAGATAAACATAGAGGTTTTCGTTGAGGGTGAATTTGCGTTTGATATTCACCAAATCACGCTCGGTTCTGGGCAAGGTGGCCAGCAAGCCTTCGGTGCTGCGAATGCGGGCATCCATATCCCGAATCATGATTTGGGAATTCTGAACCAGATTGCGAAGGTTCTCGCGGATGGCTGAATTGGTCAATCGAATCTTCTCGTCCAATTGTTCCAGCAAGGGATTGGAACGCCGGGTCCCCACGGACATGGCATTGCGTTCGGCACTCATCTTGCCCAATTCCTGGATCAAACCTATCAGCACCGGGTCCTGCACCCCCATGGTCGATGGAGATACCACCTCCCCGGCTGGCCGCTGCTCGTTGAGATAGGCCCGCAAATAATCGTAGTACTTGAGCTTGCCCTGTTCCAGGGCCCTGGCTTTCTCGTACTCTTCCAGTCGCTGAAAAATAACCTGGCCCTCGCTGGAAATATTCACGGTCCGGTTCGCCGAACGAAATTGCTCCAGCCTGGATTCGGTGGTCTGCAAGGAGTCGGTGATGCCCGATAATTCCCGGTCTATGAATCGAACCGTGTTCAGGGAGGTCAGGTTCTTGAGCTCCAGGTTTCGCCGCAAGTATACCTCCATCAATTTATCAAGGTAGCAACGACCTTTGGCAATGTTGGAGGATTCGATTTTGAGGTAAAGCAGGGAGGCCATTTTCTTCCAGGCCTCAACATTCACTTTTCCAAAATACTGATCCAAGAGGGCCTTGTGCGAATGAAACTGAACCCGGTAACGGCTACCGGACTCAGCCTCCATTTCCCCCGCCAAGACCCGAAAGCGATGGTGTGGGCCCTCTAGCCACTGCCCGAAGGCGTAGGTTCCGGTACGAATATCCGAAGCCACTTGCTCATCTTCGTCGGAGCCGAGGTCTTCCTGGATTTTGCTGAATCGTAGGGGGTCGTACAGACTGCCTTCTTTGCCGTTTTCAGTGATTCGGTACCGACCCTTGCCCGCACTTTCAATTTCGATGGCCATCTCCACCAGCTGGGGATGAAAGCTATCCACCTCCAGTACCAGAACCTGGTGGGGGTACACCTCTTCGCGGCTGAATTGCCCCAGCCGGGTAACCTCCACCCCAAAGTCCAGTTCTTTGAGGGTTTGGTCCACCAAGGCATAGGATTGGATAATCCCCATTTCGTTGTCCGTTGTGGAGGTGGCGCCGCCCAATCCCCCGCCCATGAGCATGGCATCCAGGTTCTTCATGGAGGAAGCCCCCTTATCCTCCCGGATGAGGAGGGAGGAGTTGATATTGTAGACCGGTTGAGCGTATCTGTTGTAAATAAAGGCCGCTGCCAAGCCCATGACCAAGGCCACCAAAAGGTAGGGCCAGAAATACAAGAGCTTGAATACATAAACCATGGGGCTGGTGCCCCCCTGTTCCTGCTCCCCGTTGACCGGAATTCCTTCGCGGTGTGGAGCGGCTGCCGACGAATTGGCTTCCATTAGAGATTGCGTAAAGTGTTGTATAACAAAATTGAATTAACCAAAAGAGAAATAGCCGTTAGAATCGCACCCATGGATTGCTGGGCGTTCAAGCCTGTCCCCAACTCGCGAACCCGCAATGGAGCCACATAAATCACATCGTTGGGTCGTACAAAGTAATAGGGAGATTTCAACAAATGCTGGTCCGTCAAATCCAGCACCACCACCCGGGAGCCTCCGGGGTATTGGCGGATCAACTGAACCCTGCGGCGATTGGCATCCGGCTTGAGGTCCCCGGCCGAGGCCACAGCCTCCAGGATTGTGACTCGGTTCTGCATCACCGAGAATTTACCCGGTCGCAATACCTCCCCCATCACCGAGAAGCGAATGCCTCCCAAACTGATTTTGACAAAGGCTTCGGTAAAGTAGCGGTCCACTTCCTTTTGGACCCGGTTCTGGGCCTGTTGTACGGTCAGACCTAACAAAGGTATCTTGCCCAAAACCGGCAATTCCAGATAACCCGAATCATCCACCGTATAACCAATCATAAAAAACGGATCCCCTCCAGAAAGTGCCATGTTACCACTCATTTGAACATTCTGGGTATTAAACGCGTTGAAAAGTTGGTTGGCTTTTTCGTCAAAACTCTTGATATCCACCCTCAAGATATCATTCATCTGAATGAGGTAATCTTCGGGGTTCTGGTAAGGTAAGTAGGCGGAGCTATCCCCCAATCTCATATTCTCCTTGGCTTTCTTCAAGCGCTGACCGCGCAGAGTGGAGGTCTCCCAATAGGCTTGTTCCGAGGGATTTTGCAGGTAGATATAATCCCGGTTGCGGACGCAAGAACTAGCCAAGCCCGCTAGCAACAAAAGACAGAGCGGAACGGAAAATTTAGAACATTTCATAAGAATCTTGGGGTGGGTATGAAGAAAAAGAACTCACAAATGATTAGATGGCTGGGCTGTAAAACCGAACGGTTTGGAGAAGGCCTTCTTCAAAATTTGTCTTAGGAGTCCAGCCCAGTTCATTGCGGATTTTGGTGGCATCAATCGCGTAACGAAGGTCGTGGCCTTTGCGGTCGGTCACAAAGGCGATCTGAGCTTCGCCGGTGCCATCGGGGCGCCCATGCAATTGATCGTAAACTCGGCACAAGAGCCGCACCAGGTCCAGGTTGTTCCATTCATTGTTACCGCCCACATTGTAGGTTTCTCCGTTGCGACCCCTGTGGAAGATGGCCTCCATGGCCCGCACATGATCGCCCACGTACAGCCAGTCCCGCACATTGGCCCCGGCCCCGTAAACCGGGATGGAGCGTCCTTCGGCCAAAGCCTGCACCACCACCGGTATTAATTTCTCGGGGTATTGGCGGGGCCCATAATTGTTGGAGCAATTGCTCAGGACTACCGGCAATCCGTAGGTATGATGATAGGCCCGCACCAGATGATCCGATGCGGCCTTGGATGCCGAATAAGGGGAGCGAGGATCGTAGGCCGTGGTTTCGCTGAAAAGACCCTCCGGTCCCAAGCTACCATACACTTCATCGGTCGAAATATGATAAAACAGGTACCGTTCCCGGTCTGCATGTTCCCCCCAGGCCTGCAATGCAACGTTGAGCAAACAAAGGGTACCCACCACATTGGTTTGCACAAATTCCATTGGATTAGCAATGGACCGGTCCACATGACTCTCGGCGGCCAAATGCAGAACCCCATCGAATTGGTGTTTGCTGAACAAATCACCGACCAATGAGGCATCGCAGATATCCCCCTGTACCAATTCCCACTTGCCCAAACCATTGCACGAAGCCAGGTTGGCAACATGGCCTGCATAGGTCAATTTGTCCAAGACCACCAAGCGATCCTCCGGATACGTTTTGACCCAATGCTCTACGGCATGAGAACCGATAAAGCCGGCTCCTCCGGTAACCAAGATAGAACGGGGGGGTCTGCTATTCATAACAATAAAAATTTAAACTTTAGGAGGGCTTTTAAAGGGAATCTTTGCGCCAAAGGATCAGGTGATGTTCCCGCTCAAATGCGTAAATTCCGCCGCTAAGGTCGGGAATTTCCACCCCAAATCGTATCCTGCGACCGATGGCGGCCTCAGCTTTGGCGACCAAAAGGCGGGTATTGTCCATCTGCAGACGACCCACCAAGGTCAAATCAATAACCCCTGTATCCAAACCTCTAGCGTAGTCTCCAGTGATGGCGGCCACATGCAAATCACCCAGTCGCTCCAGCACCTCATCCACCAGGTAATCAAATCCCAAATATTTGGCCACCAGCTCTTTAAGCTGTTTGTACATGGGATGACCGGTATTGGCCCTGTACTGGACGGTTTTGCCTTCTTGGTAGGACTGCAGAAACCCGGCCTGGGACAACCTATTCAGCTCTACCCGTATCGAATTGGTGCTTTCCTCAAATTCCTCGGCCAAACCGCGCAGGTAGGAGCTATTCCCGTGGTGGCTAAAAAACCGCAAAAGGAGCTTAATCCGAGTTTTGGAAGTAATTAAGGTTTCTAGCATGGGGTTGCAAAATTCATGGGGTACGGACAAGGCTTCGCCCCCTCACCCCCATAATTGAGTAAGATTCTTACTCAAAAATAAAACGAATAAGCAAAATATGTCCCCACGAAGGGTGAATTTTCGCGGAAAGTGGAATAATTTAATTTTGTACACAATTGTGAACACCGGGACCCCAGGTCGATCCGTTTCCGATGTCCCAACGACTGCCGCGGAAGCCTACCGGGGCTTTGGTTGGTTCTGCCACCGAAAAGTGTTCCATCGCCGGGCCAAAAACGAGCGCCCGGATCCGGGAAAAGCCAGCCAGGTTAACCCCAAAACCAGCCAAAAGACCAAATTGATATCCCATCCGGCCCAGGCCATCAAACAAGTCACCAAAAACAACGAAATCGAAGTCCCGTTCAAGGCCAGCGATGCCTGTACATGGGTCCAGCCCCTATCCAACAAAAAATGATGCATATGATCCCGACCCGGTAACATCGGAAATCGACCACCCAGAAGACGCAGAACAATAACCCGAATCATATCAAAAATCGGTAGCGAAAACAAGGCTAAAGCCAAAACCGGGGTGTATTCTTTCATAAAATGGAGGTTGCTCTCCCCCACCTGATTGTGATAAAACAGAAATTGGCCCACAAAATCCGATAGGACAAAGCCCAAAGCCATAGACCCCGCATCACCCATAAAGACACGGGCCGGGGTCAGGTTAAACCAAAGAAAAACCAACAGAGAACCACAAAAAGCAAAGGAAATATAATACCGATTCCAATCCTCAATCTGCCAGAAAAACCAGGCAAAAAACAAAAAAGCCAACAATACAAAAACACCCAGCAACGTATTAATACCGTCGATTAGATTAAAAGCATTGATCAAAAAAACAAACATCAAAGACAAGAAGATCTTGGACCACATTTCGTTCAACACCCCCAAGCCAAACAAGCCCCTAAAATCGACCCCGACATTCATAAAATAAAAGACATAAACCATCGATACCAAAAATTGCAAACCCAGCTTGGGTCTGGCATGCACATCAAAAAAATCATCCAAAGTACCCAAAAGCACCAGCAGCATTAAGCATACCAGAAAGGCAAAGCCCCCAGAATCGGTAAGCCAACCAGCTATGCTCCAACACGATAGCAATACGGACAGGACGACGACCAATCCCCCAATTAATGGAATTGGTTCGCGGTGGGTTTTACGATGATAGTCTGGCTTGTCCAACAACTTAAAGCGATGGGCAATAGGCAGGAAGAACCTAAATAGGAGCATGCTCAAAAGAAGGCCTCCTAGAAAGTGCATTGGCATTAGACGGGTCGCTCCAAAATTAAATGCATCTTGGGCTATTAACTCCCCCATCCCAAGTAATATGTTTCGCCATCCAAAGCATTGGCAGACTGAAGATACCTTTCATGGATATCCGTATTTGCAGTCAAAGCTCCCCCGTGGACTTGTTCCTGTGCTGGAGGGGCAAGCGATAACTCAAGAATAGATGGAAAACCTCCGGGTTTTAGGCAAACCTCGTTAACACTAACATGAATCAAATCAAACTGAAGCAGTGCCAGAAACCTATGGAGCTGTTCCCTATGCGATGGCAAGTCCAAATCATGAAATTCAATACAAAGCCCCGTCAAGCCTTCTTTGATGGATACAATATCGTCCAGCAAAGCATACTCGGCTCCTTCGATATCCAATTTCAAAAAGATCTGCTTGGCTGTTATTTCTGCACCCATGTTTTGGGCTAGGTCTGAGATCAAAAAATGTTGGCCCAGATACTTCGGGATCAACGAAAAATGCTTACGCAAATACAGGTAATTCAAAACCTCACTCAAACTTCTGTAACCGGATTGTTGCCTGCGTCCAAAATGATAGAGCCCTCTGGCAATCATTCGCAAGACAGAAACCGTGGGATCCACCAAAACCATTTGGACATTCGGCTGCAGGTCGCGAAAATCTGATTCAAAACGCACATTGCTGCCTACTCCACCGGATACCAAGTACTTGGACTGCATGACTGCGTTGAAATCTGCAACATAACTGCCGTCTTTGAAGCCACCCAATTTAACCAGCCAACGCCGATGGGCTTCCCAATATTCCTTCAGGAATTGAAGAGAGGGGGGGATTTCCAAACGATGGGGCAATTTCATAGAGTTATGGATGCAAAATCCGCTCAACAGCGGCTGTCTTGTAGAACAAAGATTAGGATGAATACCGGTATAAGGTGTTTCTGAATCGATAGAGCCAAAAGGAAATCCCGGATGGCATACAACGCATGAGGAAGCGTACAAACGGGAAAATTAATCTCCAAGAAAGCCGGAAAATAGAATGGATGCCCTGAAGATAAATCTTGAACTCATCCAAAGCTTTGGTCAGGGACCTTCGGCTATAAAAGCTATCCGTAACCCTAAAAAGCAGCACGACTTCGGAAAGATTGGCCATAGGTAAGCGTTGTCTAACCAGCCTAAACCACAATTCGATATCCTCGTTACTGCTCCCTGTTTTGGGATTGAACAAATTGGACTTGTAGGGGTTATGTATTAAAACCTCCTTGTGAATCATCACGGAGGGATGGGCAAAAGGAGAGCCTCTGCAAATAAATTTACGGATGGCCTCAAACTCTGTTGGATAGGTTAAAGGGTCTGAAAGCCGTTCGCCTCTAAAGGTTCGAATTGCCCCTCCAAGCAACCTGATCTCAGGGTGATTTTTCAAAAATTCGGTTTGGAGCCTGAATCGATCGGGCACGCTCAAATCATCGGAATCCATTCGCGCTATCCATGAACTGTTGCAGGATTCGAGGCCTGCATTGAGCGCATAACCTAATCCATAATTTTCTGGTAATCGTACCAAGATGAAAGAGTCTGGGCCCAGACTTTCGATCCAGAATTGCAATACCTCTTCATTGCGCGGAGGAATGGGGCCATTGACAACCACCACCACATGGGCCGGCTTGATGGTTTGATTCAAGGTAACGCTTTGGATAGCCTCGTTTAGAAAATCCGGGTTGTCCCGAACATAAGTCACCATTAACACATCGAAGTCCATATCATCGAATTCTTGGGGACCCCATTGGACCGGCATGCAAGCGATGGGATGAGATCATCAAGCCAGAAGCCAACAATATTCCTGATTGAAGCAAGGACAACCGGTAAGGCTCCGCCGTAAACCAGCTTGATAAAAACACAGAACAGGCCACAAAAATGGCAAAAGGCGCCAACAGAGCCCGCATTTTTTGAGCGCTGGACTTATTCTGAAATTCCAAGCGCACGGTTGATGCATAAACACTGTACGCAATGATCAAGGGCATCAACAAGAGATAAACCCAAACCGACAAACTCCAAGAGGAAAAAAACACAAAAAAGGATCCTAATAGGCTGGCTGTAAAAAAACCGCTGATCGAGAGCAATGCAACAAAAAGTACTTGAATTGAAACCTTGTATTGGGTGGACCATCGGGACAAAGTCCCGTTGTTGGACCAATGCAATACGAGCGGTAAAAAAGGGAGCGATGATGAAAAAATTCTCATGAATCCGGCCATTTCAAGAGCAGAATGACCCGAAAGAACAAAAAAGCCAAGAAAGGCGCCGTTGAGCACCAACCCGTCAAAAACCCCCACAAACAACAAGGACAAGAGATTCAACAGGCTCTTGAAATCCCAATCAAAGTGCAATCGGCGCCAAAATCGATGATACACCGCAAGGTTATAAAGCCCAACGGGTATCCATTGAACCAAGGTTAACCAGCAGGCACTCTCCAAGGTTAATTCGGGAAGAATCAGGACCCCTAAGATGGCCATCACCGTTCCGACACCAAAATACAATGGCGACAGAAAGGATTTCCCAAAGGTGCTGCGGAGGATATCCGCATCCAAACCCGAAGCCGAAACAACCAAAAGTGAACCGAAGGCCAAGGTCCAGCTCTGTGAATGATTGAACAAAACATAGGCCAAAACCGGCAACAAAAAAGCATGGACAATCAGGGATTGTGAAATTCCACGATAAATAAACGGCATATTGAGGCGAATCTTTTTGTGGCCTTCAATCGCGCAACTGACTTGCATCAAAAACCGAACAGCCGACGTTCCAAACCCAAGCACAAACAAGAAATAAGCAGCCTTTTGTCCATCAACAAAGTTCAACCTGTTGGTAAACAAAGTAAATAGAACCAAGCTCAGGATAACCGTGAATCCCCTTGATACCAAAAAGATGAACAAATCTTTGTATAGCGATGGAACGGGCATAATAGGCTTTTAGCCCCTACGGGATTGGAGGTTCAGCACGACTAACTGTATCGCCCTCAAAACAGGCCAAATCAATTGCTCCAAAAACCAAGCAAATCGATGACCAAGGCTCGAACCCGCATTCATCCCAAGAAAATAGGACTTGTAGCCTGCATTCAGCAAATGCCTGGATTCTTTTTGCCTACGTTGCATGGGGCTATCTTCGAGTAAGCCGCTAATGGAATCTTTGAAAAGATAACTGCGCAAAGAGGGCTTTGCCACCAACCGAATTTGAAGAGATTTCATCTCCAAAATTCGGACATACCAAGTTACATCCACCATCCAAGGTATAGCAGGATCAAAAGGGATGGCCAAATTAGACCTCAAGACGAATACGCTGGGTGGCCCCAATAGATTTCGAATCAACAGGTACCCCGGGCAGTGTTGAACTACCAGGCTACGCAAGAAACGCGTCGAATGCCGTCTCAACCGGTTGGGGAATATCCCAGGCAACCAAATATCCAAAAGGAGGGCATCAACATCTCCAATCTTCAACTCCTGAACAAGCAGCTCAAAAAAATTCACCTCGTTCGGAACATCATCATGATGCATCACCACGAGGTAGGGAGCCTCCGCCAATTCCATTAAGGAATTCCAGTTGGGTATGGCCCCCAAGGATGGAGTATTCCTGCGGTAAACCACCTTATCACGAACTGGATGTTGGGAAACCAATTGTTCCACGGCGTCCGTTGTGGAGTCGTCGGATAAAATGAGCCTCACATTCCCGGGGGCCAGAGCATATGCATTCAGAATAACCTGAAGGCCTTCGGTCCGGTTATAGGCAGGGACCAGAACATCCAACAAGAGATCCGTATTCACAAGCAAATCAAACAAGCAATGCGGCTACCAGTGACCTGATCTGATCCAACAACAGAAATACACAGACGAGGCCATGCACAACGGAGCGCTCTGACCTAAAGGCCCAAAAGAGTAGAATCATAGACAGAAGCAGGTGGTAATGCCTAATAAAACTATTGACCATTAGGGTTGGAAAACTAAGTCCCAGCAGGATTACGATAATGAGGAGGTTGCTTATCAAAAGGGGGACAGACAAAATTTGAATAGTGAAGATCAAATTATAGGATTGACTCTTACCGTATTCCAATGAACGACTTTGAAGGTACACCCACCATGTAATCAAACCGTAGGCTATCCATAAAATGACTTGTTCAATTTTGAATTGGCTGTTTACAAGTTCTCGGTCTCCAAATCGCCATTCGGTAAGGCCTGTCAAATTACTAAATATCATAAACAACAAAACAGCCAGCGTACTCAAGAATATAATCAGCGCCAACACATAATAACTGATTTTGACCACTGTCAAATCAATCCAAAAAGACAGAATCAAGATGAGCGCCATCGGAAGGAGGCCTGAATGAACCATCATGGACGAAAGAGCGCAAAGGGAACCTGCCAACCTTGTGCTGATAGCAAGGGTTCCAGGAAGGCTCGTTGTATCAGAATTCGAGGTATAAAGTCTAGCAAAACCCATCAGAAAAAAACACAAGGCAAGTCCCTCTCTTATAATAACCGTTGATCTAACAAAAAACATCGCGATGATGGCCAAAAAAACCGAAAAGAAATACGTTGCATCTTTCTCAAAACGTATAATTTTCCCACCATACAACCTCAAACAAAAAATCCAAAGAAAAACCGCTATAACAATACGAAACTGAACATAATCCGCACCCAAACTTTGAAATAATGCAATTAATCCGGTGAAAAGTAGATCCCTTTGGGTCTCCAGCAAATATCCACCTCCACTTTCATAAAGTGATAAATAAGAAACCCAGTCTGGATTAAACGGCCCAAAACTTGCAATCAAGATACTCCCGATAGACAGTGCAAGGAGGATTCCTAGACCGTAAAACCTTATGCGGACTAGCATTAATCGTTCATTTCCGTGACATCAACCCCGTAAACTTCACGGAGCCGATCCAAAAGCATGCAATTTTGGGTAACATAATGATGATCATCCAAGCATCGTTGCCACTGCAGGGAAGCACCCGAAAATACCGCCGCCCAAAAAGCCAGGGTGCTGCCATTGTACCTAATGAGCTTGTAGGACATCATTCGCCTCAATAATTCAAGACCGGTATAACCGCGGGTGGGCACAATACGCCAAACACGGTCCAGGCTATGTTCCCTAAGATAAGCTTCCACGAATTCTTCCTCGTTGGTCATGGTCTCCAAGGGCGCGCCCTCTGTAGAAGGAGCTTGGAGGGTAAAGGTCGAATCCAAAAACCGACGTTTTTGATTTGCATTCTCCCAAAAATCTCCCAATCGCAGATGCAACAACAGGGGATAGGCCGGTGGCGCATCAAGGTTAAGGGCCTTTTTGATTCTATATTGTGTTGAGGTCAATTCTTCTTTACTAAATTCGAAATATTCCTTTGAATCCAAAAAGTAACCGTCCAACAAGAATAGGTTAAAAAAACGAAGGGATTCGGTCCTAGACCAACCCAATCGATAGAATACTTGGGGTAAACGAAAGGCAAGGATGAATTTAAAATACCATGGTGCTGATTCAAAGGGCATTCCGTGGAGCTCCCATTCAGCATGTCTGGAATAATTGGTCGAATGAAAATGAAAAATCCTGGAGCTTGAATTTTTGCCCTGTAACAACAAGGCGTAATGAGCCTGAAACAGTTGATTCCCTAGCCCACCACAACTTCGAAGAAGAATATACATGGCTTAGAGAACCTGGAACTTAAGATTCACTGGACGAGTTCCGAGCGTTGGGCCTGGTCATAAAAACCACAAAGGACACCGCCAGACCTATGAACATCGTCACCGCTCCAAATGCTAAACCGGTCAGTCCATAGACCCAAGGCTTCTTGAGGGTGGGCTTGATAGGCAAATAAGGCTGGTCAATAAGGGTAAAAGATGGCGTATTGGAATGGAGCAGAAACTGCAATTGTTCCAAATTCTTGATAACCTCTCCATACATCATAATCAGCATGTTCTCCCGAACAACGAGCTGCTTTTGGCTGACCTTATCACTCTGGCGAATCAAACCATAGGCCTGATCCGTCGTGCGGGCACTGGCAGATTGGGTCTGACTCAATTGATTGCTAATGGAATCCGCCTTGAGCTGCAAGGTGCGAACCCTTGATTCCAAAACACTCGTGGCCTGTGCGGTATAAAAACGAACAAGATGCTGATACAAAGATTGGTTGAGTCGAACGGCTAATTCTTCGTGGGTGTCCTCGACAACCAAATGCACCATAGCGCTCTTCTTGTCAAAGGCCACGGTTAGAATCCCATCCGGTAGGGCCTTGGTGCCCCTGATTAATTTTCCAACATAATTCACAGCTTGACGCTGCCTCCGGTCCAAAGATTCGTAACGAGCATTTGTGTCCAATTCGGCCTTTACCAGAAGGCTGTCATTTTGCCACTTGCGTGTTTGACGCAAATTATGCGCCTTGATATAATGGTTGATGAGCAAATCTCGTTGGCCGTCCACGCTCCCGTTTTCGAGCAAGGACCTCCCCACAATAAAGTCTGAACCCGAGAGCTCTACAATTCGATCCAAAGAACTATAGGAACTCGCGGTGGTTCCTCCACCTAACAAAGCACCCAGTCCAGATAGACCCGCCATAAGGCCGGCATTAGCGTCTTCTTTGAAAATAAAACTAGCGCGCGCCGTATAGATAGGTTTGGCCATCCAAGCCCATGCCATACTCCCTACACTTCCTAACATCAACAAAGCCATCAAGGGCCAACGAATCGCCCGGATTTGGGCTCGAAAGGAACGGGCTGATTCAATTAGTTCAGCGACGGTATAATCCTGCCGTGGAGAAATCATCAAGGGGCCATTTAGTTGAAGTAAGCCCGCAACAGGGCAAATGTGGTAAGCAAGGTGATGGCTTTAGCCGAAATCTTATCCCAATCGATGGACTTTTTGTTTTGTTGATTACGGTATTTGGGTTTGGCGCCATAAGCAACCTGCACCTTATCCCCTGGATAAACCTTGGGATGACGATAACCCAACCAGGTCTTGAGGCTACTCTCTTCGTAACCATTCTGATGGATCACCGTATACAGGGTGCGCAAGGAATCAACTTCTTTGGCTCCCGCCGCAAACTGCTCTACATAATCTTTGGCATGAAGCCTTCCTTGGTAAGTTACAATCATGGAATCACGCTTGAGCAGGTTGGAATAATTTGTATTGGAAATTTCAATAATGACCATATTGAGCTTTCTGGGTATCGTCACAACGTCTCCGCTTCGCAGGATGGGGTCAAACTTGACCTGCCTTGGATTCTGGATCGCTTTGATTCCGTCGAAAAAAATACGTCCTTTGATTGGTTCTATCCGATTCAAAATCACACCGCGTAGGTCACCTTCGCTCGTTAATCCACCTGCTTCCTTGACCAACTCCGAAAAGTGAAAGGACCTCCGCGGTAGAGAATAGGCGCCTTCGCTGTTGACTTCACCTTGAATACTAACCAATTCTTGTAAATAGAACTGGGGCGTTTTGCGAAAAACCAAAACATCAAACGGCTTCAACCGGAAATTTGGATCCAAGGCTTTGAAATTGCTATCGAGGGCTAGGCTAAAACTTCGCTTGATGGTGGGTTTTCCTCCCGGAATTTCCACCCTATAGATATAAACTTTGTCTTTGATCGCTGTCCAATTAAGACCGCCTGCCAAAGTGACCAGATCGTGGATGCTCAGGTCCGGATGGTAGGGAAATTTACCTGAATTCAAGACATCGCCGGCGATTGAAACCGTAAAGTCAGGTAAAAAACTGTCTTTGTTAAAGACCATCAACCGATCCCCGGGTTTGAGATCTTGGGAGGCGACAGGATCAAGCAAAACCCTCATGTACTCTGTGTTCTTAATATTAAATGGATCGTTTCGAATGATCATTCCCTGCTTGGAGGCGCTGGGGGACAATCCTTCCGCCATTTGCAAAACACCGCTTAAGGAAAAAGTACTTCCGTAAGCCAATTCTAATTTGAAGGGTTTTCGAACTTCGCCCGATACTTCAATTGCAAAACTCTGAGCAAAGTCTGTGCGACTGATGATCCTAAGTTCATCTTCGGCCCTGAGTTTGAAATCCTCACCCGTGTTCTGCAGAATAGATTCCAAAGGAACGGTGATGGCCTCCGTGCTTTGATCCGAATTTTGACGGAGCACAACAGCGAGATTTGTTTGGGCATCGGGCTTAAGGTTCGCTTTGAAAATCAATGATTTGACGGTACCGGCGGTCTCGACCGCATATTCGCCGGGCAGGTAAACAGCGCCTGTTACTTTGACATAACCCTTGAGGTCATCACCCTGGGCCCGAACCGTTAAGGTGTCGCCGTCCTTGAGTGGGAATACGCCATTCCCCTGCAACAAGGCCGCCAACGGCGCATCCTCAACTTTGATCATTTGGCGGCCATAACGCTTGACCTGCGCCCAATCGGTTGAAGCATTGGCCAACAAGCCACCGGCATATTGAATTAATTCTTTCATCCCTTCCCCTTCTTTGAGTTCGTATTCCATGGGTCTTTTGACCGCACCACGGACTACGATCTTTTTGGTATAGGGGGGAATGGAGAGGATATCGTTGTTTTGCAAAGGGAAATCCAAAAAGGCAGAAGGATTGGTAAGGATTTGATAAACATCCAGATTCTGGCGAACATTGCCCCTTATTAGTTCTATGTTACGAACACTACCTATGCAGGTGGGTCCTGCTGCTGCCATCAAAGCAGCCCACGCTGAATGAAAAGATGCTAATTTGTAGGTGCCCGGACGAACAACCTCGCCAAATACATGAACACTAATGTTCCGAGTGGCCTGAACTGTAACGGAGAATTGTCCGGGCTCAAATGTATAAAATGCTTCGAATTTCTTGAATAGCATTGATTTGGCTTCTTTGAGACTAAGGCCTGAAAGAAAAATTTTGGGCATTTGCTGGGGCTGGATGTAACCGTTGGCGTTGATTTCAAAAGTAAAATCTGCCTGTGAGCGACCAAAGATCAAAACATTGATTTTATCGCCTGGTCCCAATACATATAAGTCGGTAGCAGTCTGGTCCTTGGAGCTCTGAAAAACCTGGAAGGTGTTGTCCCTAAAAAAATGATGTCCAAATACTTCGCAATTTTGATTTGCTTTGATTCCTGGAGTATCCAGTTCGAGCTTGTCTTTTAGAGCTCGATTTAGGTCCAGGCTATCGGGATGGGTCGTTCCTTTTTTGGACTTAACAGAATCGGTTTGAACGTCGCCGTCAAGGCTCTTCTTGGGCTGGTTTGTTTGTTGCAACTTGATGCGCTCCACCACTTCTTGAATGCCTTTCTGGTTCTGTATTATTTGTTCTCTGGTCATTGTTGTTACCTTAAGGCCGTTGGCTTCAAGGCTATCCAGTAACATTTTTTCGTCAATATTTGCGTTTTGTAAGTAAGTTCGAATTTGAGTCAAGGCGGGATTGTTCAAATTCTGGGCCATGGCTCGGCTACCAACGGCAAACCAAAACAGCACAATGATCGCCGTGATTAACCTATGATATCGCCTATTCAAAAGTAGTTTCATAAGCAAAGTAATTGACTCGTTAGAATTTACAAAACTAACACCTTTGATGCGCCTTTATAAACACAGGGCCTCCCAAAAGTATCTTTGGGGCGCGATTACACGCCTCCGTTCCTGCAATCCAAACTCCTTAACCCCCTTCTGATGAGCATGCGCCCTATGGTGGACCTCCGTACCCAATACTTGGACATCCAAGACCAAATCGACCAAGGCCTCGCCGAGGTCATGGATCAAACCGCCTTCATCAACGGTCCTCCGGTCAAGGCCTTTGCGGAGGAATTGGGGGCCTATCTGGGCGGGGTGCAGGTCATCCCCTGTGCCAACGGGACCGATGCCTTGCAGATTGCCATGATGGCCCTGGATTTGCAGCCCGGGGACGAACTGATCACGGCTTCGTTCACCTACGTCGCAACGGCCGAGGCCATTGCCCTGTTGCGTTTGACCCCGGTTTTGGTGGATGTGGACCCGGTCACCTTTGCCTTGGATCCGCAGCAGGTTCGGGCGGCCATAGGCCCCAAAACCCGAGCCATCGTACCGGTCCACCTCTTTGGTCAATGCGCGCCCATGGAGCCGATCTTGGCTTTGGCCAGGGAGCACAACCTCTATGTGATTGAGGATACGGCCCAGGCCATCGGAGCCGATTATATCCACGCGGATGGCACACTTTCCAAGGCTGGAACCCTGGGAGATATTGGTTGCACCAGTTTTTTCCCGTCCAAGAACCTGGGTTGTTACGGAGACGGTGGGGCCTTGATGACCCGCAACGCGGAATTAGCCGACCGAATTCGCAAAGTGGCCAACCACGGGCAGTCCATTCAGTACCACCACGACGAAATCGGGGTCAATTCTCGTTTGGACTCCATGCAAGCCGTGGTCTTGCGCGCCAAACTTCCGCACTTGGACCGCTACAACAGGACCCGGGCCGCGGCCGCCGCGACCTACAACCGCTTGCTGGGCGCTTCGCCTTGGCTCAGCGTGCCCCAAACGGCGGACTACAGCACCCACGTCTTCCATCAATACACCCTGCGCCTGCATCCGGATCTGGATCGTCAGGCTCTGCGGGATGCCTTGACGGCCAGGGAGGTTTCGTCCATGATTTATTACCCCATTCCCCTGCACCACCAAAAAGCCTATCTGGACCCGCGTTACACGGAGGGTTCCTTTCCGGTCACGGAGGACCTGTGCCGAAGGGTGCTGTCCCTGCCCATTCACTCGGAACTCAGCACGGACGAAGCGGCGGTCATTGCAGGGCTGGTGCTGGAGGCCGTGGAGGAAGTGCGGCCGACCTAAGTCAGGGGCCCTTACAATCCCAGCATGGCGGTGGCCATGATCCGGCGGGGCGTGGAATTCATAATGCCGATCTCGGCGCTGAAGCGACTCTCCCCATCCAAAAAAGCCAGCAGGTCCGGCGTGGAATTGCCGGCAAACAAACGTTCAAAAAGGTTGGCACCCGGATAACGTTGCTCCACCAAAACCCGCAACAGGGCTTGGTCGTACCATCCAAATCGTTGGGCAGGACGGTAATTCAGGCGATCTCTCCAGGAAGCAACAGGAGCCAAAGCCCCCGTTGGGAGCAGAGCCTTGGCCAGGCTTTGGAGGATGGCTTGGTTGTGGCGTTGGATATTGCGGAAGGTATAGCCGGTGGAGGGTCGGGCCAGGCCCCCCATCACCCCGACGGGAACCAAGCCGGTCAATTCCGGATAGCGTCGCCGCCAGGCCGCCCCAAAATCCCAGGTGCTCATGGGGATGCGGCCTTGTTCCACCTCTTCGACCCGGTAGGCCCCGGGTTTCAAGCCCATGGTTTGGTGGATATACGCCTCCAAGCGGGGGCGATAGGCCTCCAGAGTCCAGGCATCCGGCGAAAAAACCGTGTATTCCACCAAGGCATAGCGGGGTTCCAAGGGCAAAACATACACAAAGCAGGGATAACCGCCCACCTGCTCTACCCGGAAATCCATCAAGGTTCCCCGGTCATGCCGAGGCAAGTCTTCGTCCGTCCTCAAGAAATACCCCGCAAAATGCTGTTCCAGCCATAATCCTTGACGGGCTTCCTTTTCCCAACCCTCCAAAGGGGTGGAGGCCAGGACCAAAGGGGCCTGTACCGTGGTGGGGCCTTCGGAATTTTGTTGCAATCGCAACAATACGTCACCGTTGGAGGCTTTTTCGTAGGCTTCTACGCGGGTTTGCCAACGATCCACATGGGGTGCAGCAGCGATGACACGGTCGGCATGGGCATAGAAATCCCCGGATCGCAGCATTTTGTAGGCATAGGGGCGCAGGTCCAAAGGCAATTCCTTGCCACCTGGCCCAAAGAAGTCCATCGTCTCCCAGCGTCGGCTTAGCAAGGCGTCCCAGGGGCCCTCCCCTCGCTCCCAATAACACCAAGTGCGGTCATGTCCCTGCTTGGACTGAGCATCCACCACCAGAATCCGAAGCCCTGCCCAGCGAGGCTCGGCCAAGGCACAAGCCAAACTAAGTCCGGCCGCGCCACCGCCGGCAATAACGACATCGTACGTTTTCATCACGGGTTGGGGTTCTTCAGGAGCGGGGCTTGAACCCGTACGGACGGGCCAGCAACCACCGCCCTACCCACCATTGCACCGTCGTAGCCAACAAGCTGACCGTGACCACGTCCACCACCACCACCGCCATCACCATTCCGAATCCTCCCAGGCCGGTGATTTGACCCA
>JAIXRA010000047.1 GCA_027485465.1 Bacteroidota bacterium
GAACGCCCCACGCGTCCTCGCATTTGATGCAAATCGCTGAGCCCAAAATTTTGGGCCTGATTAATCAAAATAGTGTTGGCATTGGGAATATCCAACCCGGATTCGATAATGTTGGTGGCAACCAAGATATCCAACGTACCCTCAATAAACTGTAACAATATCTTTTCCATCATGTCCCCCGGCATTTGACCGTGGGCAACCCCTATACGCAGACCAGGACACCATTGTCCAATCAAATCCGCAACCCCCTCGATGCCCTGGACCCGGTTGTGTACAAAAAAGACCTGCCCCCCTCGGTCGGTCTCAAACAAAATGGCCTCCCGGACTTTGTTTTCGTCGATGACCATCAATTCGGTATGCACCGGTTGACGATTGGGGGGTGGGGTGGAGATCACACTCAAATCCCTGGCGCCCAGCAATGAAAACTGCATCGTACGGGGGATGGGGGTAGCCGTAAGGGTCAAGGTATCCACCGAGACCTTCATGGCTTTGAGTTTTTCTTTGGTGGCGACTCCAAACTTTTGTTCCTCGTCAATGATCAATAATCCCAAGTCTTTAAACTTGATTTTGGACCCAACGATTTTATGCGTGCCAATCAAAATATCAATGCGACCGGCTTCCAAATCCTCCAAAACGGCTTTGACCTCGGCCGCTGTGCGAAAACGATTCAAGTAATCAACTCGAACGGGCAGTCCCTGGAGCCTCGAAGCAAAGGTCCTCGAATGCTGCAAGGCCAGGATGGTGGTTGGGACCAAGACGGCGGTTTGTTTCCCGTCGCAGGCCGCCTTGAAGGCCGCCCGAATGGCGACCTCGGTTTTGCCAAACCCCACATCGCCGCAGACCAATCGATCCATCGGATAGGCTTTTTGCATATCGGCCTTGACCGCTTCGGTGGCCTTGCTTTGATCGGGGGTGTCTTCGTACAAAAACGAGGCTTCCAACTCGTGCTGCAGGTAATTATCCGGGGGAAAGGCATGGCCCCTGGATGCTTTTCGACGAGCGTACAATTCGATCAGGTCTTTGGCGATGTCCTTGACCTGGGCCTTGGTTTTGGTTTTGAGTTTATCCCACGTGTCGGATCCCAGTTTGTGAATTTTGGGAGGGGTTCCGTCTTTGCCAGAATAGCGCGAAACCTTGTGCAAGGAATGAATGCTAACATAAAGCAAATCGTCATCCCGGTAACTAATTCGTATCGTTTCTTGCCACTGACCGTTGACTTGTATTTTCTCCATGCCGGCGTATTTGCCGACCCCGTGGTCCATGTGTACCACGTAGTCGCCCGGTTTGAAATCCAGGATTTCCTTGAGGGTCAACTTTTCGGAAGCAGAGGTCCGTCCCCGGACCTTGTATTTGTGAAAACGCTCAAAAAGCTGGTGCTCCGTCCAAAAAACGGCCGCTTGGTCGTGGTCCGTAAAGCCGGCATGCAAACCCAACGGCAAGGGTTGCATGTGGAAGCCGGCCTGTAGATCCTCCAGAATTTGATCCAGGCGTTCCATTTGCTTGGGGTTATCGCCGCATAGAAAAAGTCGGTAACCCTGTTCGGACAGTTCCCGACCCGTGGCAACCAAACGGTCAAATTGCTTGCGCATGACGGGTTGTTCGGTGGTGTGAAAGGTCCATTTGTAGGGAGGACCCTGTCCAAAGGCCGCTTTGGTCCGAGGGTCCTGTCCTCCGTCCGCTTCTAAAAGAACTCTTTTGAAACCCATCAACAAATCAAACCACTCGTCCGGGCTGGTCAACCATCGCTGTAAATCATCGGGTACCCCATTCCAACGCTCTTCGGCCGAGGCCATGAGCATGGACCAATTGCTGTGCCATAACACGGTCTGCGTTGGAAAATACGAGACCAAGGATTGTTGGCCCTGTTCCAGCAAATCGGCCTGAAGGTTGGGCAGAATCACGGCCTTGTCGATCTCCTTCACGGTCAACTGAGATTCGGGATCAAAGGTGCGGAGGCGCTCGGCGCAATCGCGGTAAAGTTCAAGGCGGTACGGCCAGTCCGATGCGTAACTAAAGACGTCCAAAATGCCTCCCCGGATGGCATACTGACCGGGTTCGTACACAAAATCCACCCGCTCAAAGCCCATTTCGTTCATCAATTCGATCAAAAAATCCAAATTGACGGCTTCGTTTTTGTTGATTTCTAGTGTGTTACGAGCAAGGGTTGTGTTAATCACCACCTCTTCCATCAGGGCCTCGGGCCAGGTCACCAACCAATGAGGAGCTTCGTTGTTGCGAAGGCTCATCTGACCCAAAACCCCGGCTCTTTGCAAAACCAAATACGGGTCCTTTTCGCTATCCCCAAATTTTCGCTTGTACGAACCTGGAAACAAGGAAACATGGGCACCGCCTAGCAAGGCTTCCAAATCGGAACAGGCGTACATCGCTTCTTCACGATCCGCCAACAAAACCACCTGCAAACCTCGAAGTCCAGCCTTCTGGGCCGCCGCAGCCATCCACCACCGGGCCGACCCTGCCAAGTCTTCGGCCTGAACCCAACAAGAATGGCCTGCGACCTTCTCGTTTTGGTTAAGAAATGAAACTCCCCCAAGAATTCGCTCCGTACGGGCGT
Organism: Bacteroidota bacterium; assembly: GCA_027485465.1. Classification (GTDB taxonomy): domain Bacteria; phylum Bacteroidota; class Bacteroidia; order UBA7662; family UBA7662; genus SYHX01. The sequence goes on from JAIXRA010000047.1 coordinate 2,573, forward strand.
ATTCCTCCAACAATCGCTCGGTATTCCAAACTTCCTGCTCCAAAATCGCCTGCAAAACTACATTGTAGACAATTTAAATTAACTAAAAGATTGTTTTTATAAAAAAAATACATCCAATTTGTGACAAAAAATTCTTTATTAAAACATGAATTAAAGAGTTTATATTTGCCTATCTTATTAATTTTTAATAATTTATATACGTTTTGATTAAATATTAATTTCATGACAATTCTAATTAATCTCCTTCGTTTAAGCTGTTTTTTGGTTTGGGGTCTGTTTTTTGCTACGCAGGCCGTAAATGGCCAAAACGTTTCCGCCCAAATTGGAAATTACACATCGACCAGCTGCCAACCCGGGGATACCATCAGTATCCCAGTTACCATTATATCTGCTCCAGGAATCGGTGTGTCTGCAATTTCCTTGGCTATTGAGTACGATACCACCAAACTGGAATGTTTAAACCACATCACCGGATTGAATCCGGTCTTATCCGGGCCATTTATCGGTAATTGCGGGAATTTTACCAACCTAGGGACATCCTACAACCTAACCGGGAAACAATTCAGGGTTTCATGGTACCAATTAAATCCAGTACAACTGGGTGGATTGGCCTTTAATTTGAGTTTTAGGGTCTTAACCCCTGGATCATCGAGCGTCCAATGGGATCTGCAGACGCCCGAAGTTTGTGGTTTTTATGATGAATTGGCCGAAGAAATTTCTCAGGTTTCTTACCAAAATGGCAGTATCCAATGCAACTACAACCCCTATAACCTTCAAACGGATTTAACCCATGTGGGTGACTGCTTTTCCCCTGTAGGAGATACGCTTGATGTGCCTGTAACACTTCAAAACTTTAACGGGCTAGGAATTACCTCTATCTCCATGGCCATTGATTATGACTCAACCAAACTTCGTTGCCTTCCCGGAATAATTGCTTTAAATCCATCCTTAACCTCCGGCTTTTTAAGCAATTCGGGATGGTTTAACAATTTGGGTCCTAATGCCAATGCATCCGGTTCTCAGTTTAGGGCCGCGTGGTATCAATTAAACCCCGTAACCTTAAGTGGCACTTTATTTAAAATTCGATTTATAACCAAAGTCCCTGGTATTCATAACATTGTATTTGATAATCAGACTCCAGGAAATTGTGAGTACAGCGATTCCAATGCATTGGTGGTTCCAAATACTCATTGGACCAACGGTTCCGTAACGGCATCCTTATTACCCCGTAGTTTATTTGCTACTGACACCTTGTTCCTATGCGGCGATTCCACCACGATTGGTGTAACACCAGGGCTTGGACAATATTTGTGGAATACCGGGGATACAACGGCATTATGCATCATTAATCGTAGCGGTTGGTACTCTTGTACAGTTTTTTCTGGTCAATGTACCCTCAGTGACAGTGTCTACGTTGACCTCTTGAGTATGCGACTCGTGGCATCCGCAGACACATTGTGTGCGGGTTCAGTGCTTCGTTTATCAGCGTCATTAACTGGTCCTACCTTAAGTGGTTTATTTGATGGCCATCGGGTCTACCAAGCCTCCAACCCTGTTCCTGTTGGCAATCAACCCCGTACCTATTCAATTCGATTCAAAACAAACCAAAATTTAAGGCAATCCTTTTTATCCCACGGTAGTTTAGCAACAGGACCGGGTCTCGTTGATTTGGGAATGAATCTTAATGTTGGATACGGAGCAGCGTCTGGTCACTGTGCTTCTATTAATTCTGGGCCTAGTTTCTTTTCGACGGCCCATGCCAATACGTGGGGGCAAGCCATCTTGATGAATGAGTGGAATACCTTAACCTATGTTATGGGTTCAGGCGGAAGCATGGCTTTTTCCGATACACGAGTATTTCTTAACGGCAATCTGATATCCCATGGCTCTGGCGCGGTCCCTTCGTGTGGACATAATTGGGGAGGGTGGAATTACCAAACAGAGCCATCTCCTCTATTTATTGGCTCTGGATTGGGTGCGAATCCTCCTTTTGGTGGAAGCGCGCTCTTCGATGGCGATTTTGATTATATTTCCATCTGGAACAGGGCTCTTAGCGACCAAGAAGTACTCAATGCCCAGAACACCAATCCATGGGGTATTACCAACGGATTACAGCACCTCTATACCTTCAGCGGTTTTGGAGACCAATCTGAACTAATTGACGAGGTATCGCAAAACAATGCTTATCTGGTTAGAGGTAGTGCGGCCAACCCCCTATCCACTGTTCGATACCAATGGTCAACCGGTGATACGACGGCCAGCATCCGCGTAAATCCAACGCAAACCACCACCTACACCTTATCCGTCAACGATTCTTACCGCACGTGTACAGACTCCTTTACGGTTTATGTTACACCCAATACCCTGCCAACATCCTTGTTTCCCCAAGATTCACTATTCGTATGCGGGGATTCGGTAAACCTTAGCATCGGAACTGGTTACGATTCATACCTTTGGAATGCGGGAGATACGCTGTCCAACCTAACCGCCAAAAGGAGCGGGTGGTTCACGTGCATCGCCACCCTTGGAAACTGCCAAGTAACTGATTCTCTCTATGTAAGTTTGATTTCAGACCGAATCGTTCAACCAACGATGCCGGTTTGTGCCGGGACCACCGTAACCCTCCAAACGATAGGCAATTATTCCAATTCCTTGAGGCAGGGAATGATTGCCCATTGGCCCTTTAACGGTCAAGCCGGAAGTACTTATGGCATCAATCGACCCAACGATTACGAACAAATCGGTTACACCACGGACCGTTTTGGTTTAGCAGGCCGTGCAGCGTCATTCAACGGTTCCAATCAGTACATTCAAACCAATCAACCCGTTTTAACTGGTTACGGCCCCTATTCTATTTCGTTTTGGGCTCAATCCAATTCCGGCTCTGATATGGAAATTTTTAGCCAAGCGTGTCCCAGCGACTGTCAAATTAACGGCCAGTTTTTTCATGACTTTAGAGTCCAGCTTAATGCGGGTCAATGTCAGGCTCTTGGTCTATCATTCAAAAATGAATCCCACTTTGCAACCGCTAATACCATCACCAACGATGGTTTATGGCATCACTACACCATGGTTGTAGGCAGTAATTCTAATCATAGTTATTCCAATATTGAATTTTATAAAGACGGGCAATTTATGTTCGTGAATTGCGGCCACAATTGGGGGGGCTGGCAATACATGCTTCCCCAGGTTCCAACAAGAATAGGGGCACCTGTCAAAGGGGGTACCGTTCCATTCCAAGGTAAACTGGATGAAATAACGGTTTGGAATCGTGCCTTGAATCGTTCAGAAATTACCGATATGCAGCACGAACAACCCACGAGGTATTTGTGGTCAACCGGAGATACAACCCCGAACATTACGGTTAATCCCCTGCAAACAACAACTTATTATGTTACAATTTCGAATGGAATTCATAGCTGTGTGGATAGTGTAACTGTTCAGGTGGTTCCGAACTCCATTCCACCTAATTTTTTGGGCAACGATAGCCTCTTTGTATGCGGAAATAGTATTCTATTGAATGCGGGCTCAGGGTATTCCGCCTATCAATGGTCGAATGGTCAAACCACCGATACTTTGAGGGTGCGAAATTCAGGTTGGTACAAGTGTATTGTTACAAATGGAGTATGCAGCTCTACAGATTCTGTTTTTGTAAGCCTAATTAATGCAGACGCTCAAGCCAATGATAACCTTATATGCCAAGGCAATTCTACCACTTTGAATGTCCGGGGATTTCCTGGGGCTTTGGTGAACAGCAACTCTCATTTCTCGGTAAGATTGTCGGTCAATATGAGCCAATATACGGGACCCATAGCCTCCAATGGAATGCGCATAGGTGGAAATTTAGGCGCCTTAGGTGGCGTAATCGACGGTATACCGATGAGTATTTGGAATCCCACAAGCTCTGAATGCGCCTTAGACTCCCTAGGTAATTCTTTGTGGTCTACCGAGATTGAATTCCCTGTATCTGCTTTGGGTTCAACTGTTTTGTTCAAATTTGTTAATGGAAACTGGGGCAACAATGAAGGAACTGCTAATAATGCCTTAGTCGATTATGGTTGTGGCTTAAACGATGGGGGCGGAAATATTAATCGTTCTATTACCTTGGAGCGTGGTCTTGACTTGATATATTGTTATGATTCTTGTACCAATTGCGATGGCGGCGCTCCAAATCAAAGCCAAATGAGAACCATTTGGTCCACCGGTGACACGACCGCATCAATCAATGTAACCCCAACGCAGACCACGACCTATTATGTAACAATTTCCAATGGCATACACAGCTGTGTGGATAGTGTAACGGTGAGAGTTTCGCCAAAGATTTTTATTCCGAATATGGAGGTGTGTCAGGGTGACACCATCAATGTGCCGGTAATTGCTACTCGATTGGATTCTGTAGCGGCTATTTCATTGGCGCTGAATTACAACGACCAAGCCATGACTTATGTTGGCAATACCGGCCTACGATCCGACATGGTTTCAACAACCAGTATTGGGACGGCCCCTGGTCAAGTTCGTATGGCTTGGTTTGGACTAACACCTTTAATTAGCAATTCAGCAGACACCCTGGTATACTATCAGTTTGTGGTACATCAACCCGGCAGCTTTGGTTGGAATATCCAAGTTCAAGGTGACTGCGAATTAGCAGATTTGAATCTGAATATTTTAGACTATTGTTTTGAAGGCGGGAGCCTTAGTCTAGTTGATACCGTAACAATTCTATCAAGCAGTCAAGGCCCATACATCGTTGAGGTCGGGGATTCAATCCATCTAAACGTTCAATCATCGGGCGCGTTAAATCAACGATGGCAAATTTGGAACGGAAACCTTGGCCAATGGGATAATCTTCAGGACAATGGGGCTTATCAGGGAACATCCACGCCTTCACTAACCTATCACTGCCTAACGTACCAAAGACCTTTCCCTAAATTCCGCCTTGAACTTTCTAACGGATGTCGTTTTTGGTACGGTCCAGAAATGCCCATTTCAATTAAACAAAGGATCTCCGTTTCCCTTGGTTCATCCGTTGGTTGTGAGGGGGATACCCTGGAAATACCCGTAGTAATTTCTGGGGCCCGAGAAGTTGGTGCGGTATCCTTGGTTTTTGCTTTCAATGCAAACAGCCTGCAATTGGTCGATTGGATCAACTCTGCCCCACAAACAGTTTCGAATCAATGGTTTGTAAACCAAGTTGGCAACGAAATTCGTTTGGCTTGGTTTTCTCTACAACCCGCCAATATCCCTGACGGACAACCGTTAGGTGTACTCAAAGTCGTTGGGTTAGGCTCCTCAGGATTAACCTGGGACCTCGTGACAGCCGGTAATTGCGAATTTGGCGATGAAGAGGCTTCAAGCATTCCTGCATCCTTTGTATCCGGAAGCCTAACCATCCATCCTTTACCTTCCGTTCAATTAACAGCCTCTGCACAGGCGATTTGTCCCAACGGGGGTGTTTCGGTCTTATCGACCGTTGCAGATCCGTCTTACACTTATCAATGGTACTTGAATGGTCAACTTTTGACGGGTTCCACCGGAGACAGTCACCTTGCTGGACAATCCGGTCTATACCAAGTCAAGGTCACCAATACCAACGGTTGCACGCGTTGGTCCACAATCCAAACCATTTCAGACCACCCTCTTCCCAATCCCGTTGTCCAGGCAGTGGGCAACACAATGACTTGCGAACAGCCTGTTCTCTTGAACGCATCGGCCACCCAGGGTAATTCACTTGAATTTTGGTGGTACTTAAACGGTATTCCTTTATCCAGTACCCCAAGTACCCAATGGACCGCTACGCAATCAGGCGACTACTCTGTTAAAGCCCTTGATTTATCGACTCTATGTGAGGCCTGGTCTCCAACCGTAGCCATCAACATCAACCCTATTCCTACCTCTACCATCTCCTATACCGGTTTAACCACCTTCTGTCTAGGCGATTCCCTAACCCTATTGGCCAATACTAACCTGGGAACTGCTTTTCAATGGACGACGAATGGCCAAACTATACCTGACGCAACAAACCCAACCTTCGTAGCCCGTCAGCAAGGAACTTATGCCGTTGTTGTTTCCACTGCTCTTGGTTGTACTTCAACCTCAGGCTCTATCAATGTTTGGGTTCAAAATTGTAACGCCATCAACGGTAGGCTCTCCTACAACAATACGCTCCGTACCCCACTTCGTAATACCAAAATCCTGTTTCAGGATAGCGCAGGGTCTATTTTGGATTCAACGACCACCAACAATGTTGGGGATTATTCATTTTCTGGCTACAGCAACGGATTTTATCGGGTAAAAGCCGCACCTAACCTAACCTGGGGCGGCGTCAACGCAACCGATGCCTTGGCTATTGTTCGACACTACACCAATTATGTGTTGATGCAAGGCTTCAGGCTTCAGGCTGCTGATGTGAATGGAAGCAACAACGTTAACAATACCGATGCCCTCCTCATTACACGTCGATATTCGAACTTGGTCCCTACTTTTAACGTAGGGGCATGGCTTTCGGAAAACCCAATCGTTCAAGCAAACGGTCAAACCATCACCCAAAACATTCAAACATTGTGTTACGGTGATGTTAACGGCTCGTACAATCCTGTACAGACCCGCTTGGCTCCTAAAATTAGTTTCGTGGAATTGGGGACCCTAAGCGCTCCAAACAAACGCTTCCATCTACCCATATACTCTCTTGATAACCAAGAACTTGGCGCTATATCCTTGGCGATGGTGCTACCCAAGGGAACAAGGGTTTTAAAAGTGCATTCCAAGATTCCAGAGGGAATTATGGAGTATGGGCAATGGGAGGATGAATTAAGAATTGGTTGGTTTACACAAAACCAATTCGCCGTCAAGGAGGGTGAACTTTTGTTCGAGATAGAGCTTTGTATGGATGGGGATACCAAGGAGTTCGGGCCTTCAGATATCGAGGTTCGAGGGCTTAGTGAACTTGCCAACTTTTGGGCAATACCCTATGATATGGCAAGGTTAGGCGTTCCTTCTGTTAAAATTTGGAATAAATCCTCCGAAGACTTGATTATTTGGCCCAATCCTACCAATGAAAACGCGCGTTTACGGCTAAAAACAAGTGAGCCGGTGCTTTCCTGTTCACTTCGTGTCCTGGACGCAGTGGGTCGAGAAGTCTATCAAGCGAATCCGTCCATTGTTAAAATCGGGGATGTACAAGAGTTGGTTTTACCTTCGGCTGAATGGGCTAAAGGCATCTATGCCGTACAAACAAATTGGACTACCCTTAACGGCCTTAACAAATCCAAGACCGTTATGTTACGACGCGAATAAACCCTCACTCCTGCAGGAGGGCGTTGATTTTGTTTTGAAGCAAAGCCTTTTGGCGTTCAAAGGCGGACCCGGTGGCGGGTCCATCAAAACCGGTATGTACGTAACGAATGCGGCCACCTGCGTCCAAAAGGAGGGTGGTGGGAAAGGCCTTGAGGCGGACCAATTGAGGAATGGCTTTGCGAACCGAAGCCGAGTCCGGTTGACCAGCATGCACCAAGGGGTAGGGCACTTGGTAACGGGCCCGTAGTTTTTGGAGGTTCTGAATGGCCTTTTCGGGTTGATACGTCCGTTCAAAGCCAAGGCCAATGATTTGAACACCTTGGCGTGACCATTCCGGGTAGACGGCTGATAGGTATTCCGTTTCGTCCAAGCAATTGGGGCACCAAGTCCCCAGTAACTGAACCAATGTAACGCGGGCGGGGGGGCCGGGGCGAACGACCTGACCTGTTTGGATGTCTTTGAATTCAAAGGCCAACGGGGCTTGTGCGTTTTGCAAGGTCGATAACCCGTAAGGATCTGGAAGGGTCGCAGCGCTATCCCGAACCGCGGTCCAAGGTCGGCCCGGCCCCCGCGCCGCGTAAAGCTGACCCTGCATGGAGCCATCCTGAGCCAGATGTCCCCGTATCAAATAAGCACTGCCGCCGTCCATTCCGCTCATCCACAACGAATCCCCGTCCATGATCCCGCTGAGGTATCGATAATCCCCCGTTGAGGTACGCAGGGTACCGCTGATTTCTGGGCCTTTTTGGGTCAATGGCATCAGAGCCGGGGTACCAGGCCCCAGGTCCACCTTCCATTGAGCCCCCACCTCTGCCGGCAAACCTGCGGTCCGCGATGCAAATTTGTACTGTCCACCGCGGGCAGCCGACCAAGGCAGCATGACCGCCGTATCGTTTTTGGTTTTGACCCAAAAACCCTTCAGGCTATCGCCCAGGCTGCTTACAGCGGCCACCAATACGGATTCATAGACCGGGAAGTTCCAATACAAACTATCCCCCCGGACCTCTGCGCTTGATTCCACCCACGTATCACCGTCTTGCAATCGGGCTTTGAAAAGTCGATCCGAAGGGCGCTCCTTGTTGGGTCCTGCTTGACGTTCCAGCCTGAACAAAAAGGGCAAATCACCACCTTCCGTCTGTAGGAGACCCCGCCAATCCCCTTCCTGAAGGCGGTAACAGGCCTCTAGGTCGATACCCCAACGACAGGAAGAACTACCAAGCAGAAAAGCCATGGCGCCCAAAAAATAGAATTTTGAAATTTTCAACATTTTCAGCAGTTTCAATAGGAAAACAAAAATGCGTGCAATTCGGCCTTTCGCCGTTTGTTTTTTTGCGGAGACTTACCTTTCCCGAAATTCTTCCAACCATGCCTGCCGAAAACAGCCCCTCCGACGGCCAGCACAGCATCTCCGTGCATCCCCGCGATTTACGGATTTCTGACTTTGGGTACGACTTGCCCCAGGAGCGTATTGCTTTGTATCCCACTGAATTCCGGGAGCAGGCACGGATGTTAGAATACAGAGGCGGTACCATCTTTGATAGATCCTTTGGGGACCTACCAAATGGACTGCCTGAAGGAGTCCATTTAGTCCTCAACAATACCCGGGTGGTACCTGCGCGCCTCCGCTGGCCTTTGCCCAACGGTTCCATCTTGGAATTTTTGCTCTTGGAGCCCGATCCAGCGACACCGGGGGACGGGGAAAAAATTACCTGGTGGTGCATGATCGGCAACAACCGTGCCTGGAAAAGTGGCACTCTTGATCTGGTGTTACAATCGGGAAATCTGCATTTGGAACGCGGACAAAGCAAGGATGGTCAATGGCAAGTCCACTTTGGATGGCAACCCAATCCGGATGCCGGGCCAGAAAGCCCACAGACCCTGGAAGAATTGTTGGATCTTGTTGGCGAAGTTCCTTTGCCGCCTTACCTTCAACGCAGCAGCGAGTCTCTGGACCGTGAACGATACCAAACAACCTATGCCAAGGAGCGCGGAGCAGTGGCGGCACCCACGGCGGGTTTGCATCTAACGCCTTTGTTGTTGGAACAAATTAAACAAAAAGGCGGTCTAACAACCGAGGTCACCCTGCATGTCGGTGCGGGTACCTTTCAGCCGGTCAAGGCTTCCCAAATGGCCGAACACACCATGCATACCGAACGGATTTCGATTCGCACAGAGGCTCTGGAAGCCCTTTACCGCAGCCAAGGGCCGGTTTATGCGGTAGGAACCACCTCTTTACGCCTACTCGAAAGCCTCTATTGGGCCGCGGTCCGTATCCACCAAAAAACAACCCCTACAGAGTCCATCAACTCAAAAATAACGCTCCCAAAAGTGCATCAGTGGGATCCCTACGATCTCCCAACAACCGACTTATCAGCTCAAGATGCTTTGGGAATCCTGCTTGATTTTGCCCAAAAAAATCAATGTTCTGAACTGAGCGGTCGAACTGGAATCATGCTCGCTCCGCCTTACAAAGCGCGAATGGTTCAAGGTCTCATTACGAATTTCCATCAACCCCAGAGCACCTTGTTGTTGCTGGTTGCTGCGCTGGTCGGCAAGGATTGGCGAAATATTTACCAACACGCCCTGGACAAGGGTTATCGTTTCTTGAGTTATGGCGA
>JAIXRA010000018.1 GCA_027485465.1 Bacteroidota bacterium
AAAAAAGGGAGCCTCGGGACAACCGGGAGCCCCGGGACAACCGGGAGCCCCGGGAGCCCCGGGACAACCGGGAGCCCCGGGACAACCGAGAACCCCGGGACAACCGAGAGCCCCGGGATCAACGCCCGGAACGCACCGGCTTTCAGGACCAGCGTCCAGGGAACCGGCCCAAAGATTGGGAAAGACCCCGCGACAAAGACGGCGAAAAAAAGGAATCGCGCGCGGTCGATCGTTATTCCTTCGAAACGGTGGTCGAAATTGAAGGGGTGCTGGAACCCATGCCCGAAGGCTTTGGCTACTTGCGTTCCTCGGACTATCATTACCTGGGCTCACCGGACGATGTTTATGTTCCATCCCAACTGATCAAGAGTTACAGCCTCAAAGCAGGCGATACGGTGAAGGCCAAGGTCCGACCACCGCGCGATGGCGAAAAATTTTATGTTTTAACAGGTGTTGATACGATCAATGGGCTTAGCCCGGCTCAGATCAGGGATCGGGTCCCCTTTGATTATTTAACACCCCTGTTCCCCAACGAACAACTTCGTTTGACCCATCGGGCCGATAATTTGTCCATGCGGATCATGGACCTTTTCACCCCGATTGGCAAGGGCCAGCGCGGCTTGATAGTCGCCCAGCCCAAAACCGGTAAAACATTCCTGCTCAAGGATGTAGCCAATTCTATCTCCATTAATCACCCGGAGGTTTATCTCATTATTTTGCTGATTGATGAACGTCCCGAAGAAGTCACCGATATGGCCCGTTCGGTGAATGCCGAGGTGATTGCCTCCACCTTCGACGAACCGGCTGACAAACATGTTCGTATAGCCAATCTTGTGTTAGAGAAGGCCAAACGAATGGTTGAATGCGGACACGATGTCGTTATTCTTTTGGACTCCATCACCCGATTGGCCCGGGCCTATAACACGGTACAGCCTGCATCGGGCAAGATTCTTTCGGGAGGTGTGGACGCCAACGCCCTTCACAAGCCCAAGCGATTTTTTGGAGCAGCCCGAAACATCGAAGGCGGCGGATCGTTGACGATTTTGGCCACCGCGCTGATTGATACGGGTTCCAAAATGGACGAGGTCATCTTTGAAGAATTCAAGGGAACAGGGAATATGGAATTGCAACTGGACCGCAAACTTTCCAACAAACGCATCTATCCTGCGATTGATGTGACGTCCTCATCAACACGAAGGGATGATTTGTTAATGGACAAGGACACCCTCAAAAAAATGTATATTCTGCGCAACCACTTGGCTGATATGACTTCGCAGGAGGCCATGGAGTTGTTGTTAAATCACATGCGGGGTACCCTATCCAACGAAGAGTTCCTCATGTCCATGAACCGCGGTTAAACCTAAGCGATCCCAAGCCATTGCTTTCGGGCTCTAAGTTCGTTGGGTCCGGCCTGGATATCGAGTTCGATTTTGTGGTGATGGTAATAGCGAAGGGTCGAGTGGGTGCGCAAGACTCCTTGACGTTCATGCCCGAGCGCTGTGATCCATCGAACACGTAACGAATCGGCGGGAGTCAGGGCTTTGCGCAAAAAGTCCGCATCCGACGAAGGGTTCAGGACCGTTGGGGACTGCTCGCTCGAATCGCTTTGAATTTCCCACGACAACCATCGATCATCGGGTCCCAAACCGGCCAAGGCGGCGGGAGAACCCGGCACGCAATGTTCCACGCGCGGTTCGGCCTGATTCCATTTCATTTGTAGCCCCAGCAAGTGTTTGATTCGGTCCTCATTGGGCGTGGTTGTTAGACGACAACCGAATTGGGGGAGGATGGAACGCAACGATTCTTCAATACTGTTGGGTTGTTCGTAATGGATTCGAAAATAATCTCCCCAATTTTTGTAAGTGGATGGGACGCTAACATTTTCATGCAACCAAAGAGTCAAGGTTTCTTGGGTATAGCCGGAGGGTTCGGGGCTTTGTTCAAATCGCTTCCACAAGTAACGAATCAGGTCATCCAAGGAGGCAGGGGATTCGTTGTTCATGGTGCTGGAACGGATCACCAAATCCAGGTGCAAGGCTTGCAACATACCTTCCGCATAAATGGAAACCCGTCGATGAGGCGCGGATTGGCTTTGGGAATATCCATCGACCCACGTGTCGATGCTGGATTCTCGCAGGCCGTGGTTGTAACGCCCGTAGTTTTCGCTGTGCCTTAGGAGGTAGGCGTTGACTTCTTCCAGGTATTCATCCGGAAGTAAACAACCGCTACGAACCAAGAAGAGGTCCCCGTAATAGGTGGTAAACCCTTCGTACACATAGCCCAAATCACTGTACATCCATCCCTCGTAACGATAAGATTCCATGCCCTTGGGGCGAAAGGATTTCACATTCCACGCATGAAACAACTCGTGGGATGCAACCCCGAGCAATTCTCGGTACAAATGTGTCCAAATCTCGGAGGCGGGTCCCAGGGCGAGAACCGTGCAACGACGGTGTTCTACACCGTGATAAAAGGCATAGGGTAGGCCGACCAGTATGAAGTGGAATTCGTCTTGTGGAAACCGGCCCAGGGTTTGGATTTGGACCTTGGCCATGGCCTCCCATTGTCGGCAAATTTGGGCCTGCATGGCTTCATCGGGCGCCGGGACTCCGTGCATCCATAACACAAAAGACACGCCTTCGCTGACCCAATCCAATCGCTGCAGTTGGGCCGACGCCATCCAGGGACTGTCCACCAATTCGTGGTAATCCCTGGCCGTATATCCTAGGTCGGTTTGGCCATGCAGGGAAGTGGCAACGATAACGGGCCCCGTCGTGGTTGACATCCCTTCGGTGTTAATATAAAGTCGGCATGGCTGCCCCAGGAAATCTTCGCGGTACATCAGGCAATGCACGGGGTTAACGTACATCCATTCGGGATCGGCCCAACAGGCACCGGCGTCGGGTTGATTGGCAAAATACCGGTAGCTCAACCGCAAGGTGGTGGACCCAGAGTGGTAAACCAGCCACTCGGAGGCTTCGGTTTTGATAACGGTGAGGGGTTCGCCGTTCTCGTTTTGGGCCTTCAAGGCCACTAAGTTCCTGACAAAGAGGCTTTGCTCGTAGCGTCCCGGCCTCCATTGCGGGAGTCGAAACCGGGTTTCGGCGCCTTGCACGTGCCATTGAACCTCCACAAGCAGGTGCCGGGGCCGTTCAGGGTCCAGGCCAACGGTGTAAATCGCTTCGGGTTGTTGGAGTTGATTCATGGTCAACAAAGGTAGGGTCAAGGGGTGAATGGGGACCCAAAAGCCTTATCTTTGCGACCCTTCGTTATAGAAATACGCCATGAAACGCACTTTTCAGCCCTCCAACCGCAAGCGTCGTAACAAACACGGTTTCCGTTCCCGCATGGAGACGGCCAACGGTCGTGCCGTATTAGCCCGTCGTCGGGCCAAGGGCCGCAAGAAGCTTTCGGTATCAGACGAGCGTCGACACAAGTCCTAACCACAACGGGGATGCTCGTTCGGAGCATGCCACCCCGCTTGAGGGGCTTTGGTTCTTTTGATCGTGTCTTTGAACAGGGCTCCCACTTCTTTGAATTTCCCTTCCAGGTTCGGTATCTCCCCGGTTCCTCGCCGTTGAACATTGGTTTCTCGGTCCCCAAAAGACGCTTCAAAAAAGCTGTTGATCGAAATCTATTGCGTCGTCGAATGCGCGAGGCTTACCGTCTCCATCGGATGACTTGGGAAACGCAGGGTTCCGGAGGCTCTTTGGTATTGGTCTATTCCACCAACGAAATCTTGGATTACAATCGCATCTCCGCTGGCCTCATCAAGGCCATGCAGCGGTGGGCACAGCAGAACCCCTTGACAAAACCTCCCTCGGTGCAGGATCTATGAAGGCCTTCTTGATTTTCTTGGTCCGTATCTACCAAGGGATGATTTCACCTCATCTTCCTCCGTCATGCCGCTACAGCCCCACTTGTTCCCAGTACGCGGTGGAGGCCTTGGGCCGATACGGGGCTTGGAAGGGGAGCTTTTTGGCGGCCAAAAGAATTTTGCGTTGCCATCCCTGGGGCGGTCATGGCCACGACCCCGTTCCCTAAATTTGAAGATTCGTCCCCTCCTACCATGCGCCCCTATTCTTCCCTAAGGTCCCTGTTCTCCGCCCAACGATTCCGCGCGTTGCCGGTCTCACGCCGAATTCGCCACGTGGTGCTGGTGATGGTCCTGGCCACCTCCAGTTGGGCTCTAACCAACAATTACTTCGAGATTTCAAAGCACATTGAGATTTTTGCCACCCTCTTTCGGGAGATCAACATGTATTATGTGGACGATGTGGATGCCGGCAAACTGATGAAAACCGGCATCGATGCCATGCTCAAAAGCCTGGATCCCTACACCGATTTTATTGCCGAATCGGATGTCGAAAATTTCAAAATCATGACCACAGGTCAGTACGGTGGGATCGGGGCCTTGATTGCCAAGGTAGGGGATACGGTGGTGATTGCCGATCCCTACGAAGGTTTTCCGGCCCAGAAAGCTGATCTCAGGGCTGGAGATCAATTACTCAAAATCAACGGGGAGGATGTCCTGGGTCGGAATACCGACGACGTTTCCAAACTGCTCAAAGGCCAGCCCAAAACCGAGGTCAAGGTTTTGATCGCCAGGATGGGTGTCGCGAAGCCCATCGAAAAGGTATTGTTACGAGAAGAGGTCAAGGTGACCTCTGTCACCTATTCCGGCATGCTCAATGAACAGGTTGGTTATATCAACCTCAGCGCTTTCAGGGTGGATGCCGGCAATGAAATCCAAAAGTCCATGTACGAGCTCAAAACCCGTGGCATGAAATCCATGGTATTGGACCTGCGTGGGAATCCCGGTGGTTCGTTGGATGAAGCGGTGAGGATTAGCGGATTTTTTATTCCAAGGGGTTCCAAGGTGGTCGATACCCGGGGAAAAGTGAAGGAATGGGACAAATCCTATCAAACAACCAACGATCCGGTGGACGCCGAAATGCCGGTCGTGGTGCTGGTGGACGGTTCATCGGCCTCGGCTTCTGAAATTGTATCGGGGGTCCTTCAAGACTACGACCGGGCGCTGGTGGTCGGTCAAAAAACCTTTGGGAAAGGCTTGGTTCAAACCGTGCGGCCTTTGACCTACAATACCCAGGTCAAGGTAACCACCGCCAAGTATTATATCCCCAGCGGACGTTGCATCCAGGCGATCGAATACAGTGACAAAGAACCAGGCATCAAGAACCGCCGGGTTGCAGACTCCCTGCGCCGCGAATTCAAAACGGCCGCCGGTCGAGTTGTTTACGATGCGGGAGGGGTGACCCCGGACGTGGCCCTTTCTGCCGATACCGCCAGTAATATCCTGGTAACCTTGGTCAACAAGCGTTATTTGTTTGATTTTGCAACCTATTACCGTTCGCGGTATACGACCCTCCCCGAGCCCGAACAATTTGTTGTTAGCGATAGTTTGTATCGTGCCTTCGAAGATTATTTGCAGGGCAAAGACCTTTCCTACACCACAGAATCCGATCGTTCACTGCAGGATTTCAAAGAAAAGGCAATCCGGGAAAAATACTTTGACGCAGTTCAAGACGAGTACAATGCTTTGGTAGCGCGCAAGCATCATGACAAATCCCGGGATTTGCAAAAGCACCGTGCCGAAATCTCGGATTACCTCAAGCAGGAAATCGTGGGTCGGTATTATTATCAGAAGGGTCGCTTGCGTTCCACTTTTGCATCGGACCCGGAAATCCAGCGCGCTCTGGTGCTGTTGGGTCAACCCTCCGATTATCGACGGTTGTTGCAGGTTCCCTAAGGATGGACTCCTGGCACTGGCTTCTGGTCTTTGGAGTATGGGCCGGTTTTTTGGGAGGCTTGTTTGGGGTCGGAGGAGGTATTGTCTATGCGCCCCTTTTGGGTTGGTGGTTGGCAGGGAAAGGTTGGCAGGGTTCCGCCTTGGTTGAATTGGTTTTGTCAAATTCGTTGGCCCTTACCTTGCTAACCGGTGTTTTGGGTTGGGGTCTGTGGCTGCGCAAAGGCGTCAAGACGGGTTGGGATGGGTTTGTTTTGGGTTTGCCATCCGCCCTTACCGCGGTTAGCATGGCGCATCTGGTGCGTCAAGGGGGATGGTATCAGCCTGCCGGTTTTCGTTGGGTTTTTGGGTTGATGTTGGGGTTGGTTTTGTTCCGAAACGCCCATCGACTTTGGACCGAAAGCCGGACCGGAACCCCCTATCCGAAGCGCGCTTTATCGAGGCTCGCATTGCCTGGTTTGGGTGCCGTTGCCGGCGTTTTTTCGGCCTTGTCGGGCCTTGGTGGAGGAGCCATCATGGTTCCAGTTCTGCAACGATGGGGTTACCGAGACCAAGGGGCCATCAACGCCTTGAGCATGGGTTCCATCGCCCTGATGGCGGGGGCCTCAACGCTCTATTATGCCATGATTCCATCGGACTTGACCATTCCTTTGGGAGGAAACAGTCGAGAATGGGTCATGGTGGGTCGCTTGATCCCCGCATTTTTGTTGCCTTGTGCCATGGGTACCCTCTTGGGCCTGATCCCGGGCATTGCCTTGGCCGAGTCAATGTCCTCATCCGAACTTGGGCAACGCCGTTTGCGTTGGGCTTTGTTGGTTTTTTTGGTATTGGTTTTGGGTTGGATGAATCGCTCTTGTTGGTCTAATTTTTAATGGATGATGAATCAGATGTCTTTTTGGAAAAATTGTCTTGGGGTCGGTGTGATGGTTTTGGGCGGTCTGAGCCTGGCTCTGGCCCAACAACCGACGGGTGACATGCAGGCCGACTTGCGTAGTCATGTGGGTTTTTTGGCGCACGATAGCCTTCAGGGTCGACAAACAGGTTCTCCATCGGAGAGGTTGGCGGCTTCGTATTTGGTTGAACAGTTGAACGCCATGGGCCTGCAACCGGCCGGCGATTCGGGGTCTTGGGTTCAATCTTTTGGAATCACGGTTCGTCAAGTCGCGGATAGCAACTCCACGTTAAAGGTAGGTCGGCGTTCCCTTCGTTACGGGGAGCATTTTGTGGTTCTACCCGGGAGTTCGGGGGGTAGCGCTATCGGTCGTGGCGTAAATGCCGGGTATGGAATTGAGGCCGATACCCTGGGCCATAACGACTTGAAGGATACCGCCGCTCTGCGTGGGCAGGTGTGGTGGGTCCGTTGGCAGGGTCCGGCCGGTTCCAACCCCCACGGTCCCTGGGGCGGGCATGTGAATTTGGCCCGCAAATTGGCTTTGGCTGAGCGCTATGGGGCTGTTGCGGTGGTCTTGTATCCTGGCTCACCCGATGAAGTTTGGCCCGATACGACCTTTGATCGCCGGACGCGGGGTTCTACCATTCCCGTGCTTAGCTTGACCCATGCTGGGTTTGCAGCCTTGCCTCTTGGTTTTATGAACGAAGAAGAACGCGTTCAAGTCAAGGCCGGGGTTCTTGTTACGCGGGTTGTCGCGAACAATGTAGCGGCTTATTTGGATAACGGCGCAAATCGCACCTTGGTTTTG
>JAIXRA010000077.1 GCA_027485465.1 Bacteroidota bacterium
AAAGGCGTGACCGGACTGCGTCATGTTCCATCCCCTTGGCTGGTGGGCGTTTATACCGCCCTGATTTGGTTGGGGTATTATTTGATGACCTATTTCTGCTTTTTTGCCTTTCCCGGTGCGGAGTCCATGGGGGCACCCGATGCCATGCTTTTGTTGGTGGCCGGCGCTTTTGGCTTTGTAATGCCGGTTCAAGGGGGCATGGGCGCCTATCATGCGGCCATTGTATGGACTCTGGGCATGATTCCTGGCTTGGACATGAGCCCGACCACGGCCTTGGCTTTTGCGACCCTGAGTCATTTGGCTCAAACGGTCCTGGTGGTGGTGGTGGGTGGTTTAAGTTATTTTTTGATGAGTTTGTACAGCGACCATGCAAACCCAAGCGGCTCCGATCTTTCACAATAACCTCGATCTGCAAAAGCTGGTCCAGGAATGGAAGGCGCAGGGGTATCGTTGGGTTTTTACCAACGGATGTTTTGACCTCTTGCATCCAGGTCATCTGCGGGTTCTGAGGGAAGCGGCTGCCCAAGGGGATCGGTTGGTGGTTGCTCTCAACAGCGATACCTCGGTCCGGGGCCTCAAGGGTCCCCATCGCCCCGTCCAGGACGAAAACGCCAGAGCAGAAGTTCTTGCCTCGTTGGTCTGGGTCGATGCGGTGGTTCTCTTTGGCCAAGAGACTCCGGGTGATTTGATTCGTCTTTTGGTTCCCGATGTTTTAGTCAAAGGCGGGGATTATTCCGTCGAAACGATGGTCGGAGCCGATACCGTTCAGCAGGCGGGGGGAAGGGTTCATTTGGTGAGCCTGTTGCCCGGTCATTCTACCACGGCCTTGACCGGTCGTTTTCAAGAACCTTCATAACAAAAGCATGGTTTGGTTTGGTATAGCGCGATTGATTCTAAGGCAAAGGCTGCCTCTGCTTGGGTTGGTCCTGGCCTTGACCTGCTTGATGGGTTGGCAGGCGACCAAAGTCAAGATGTCCTACCAGGGCAATCGACTGATTCCGGAGAGCGATACGGCCTACAAGGTCTACCTTGATTTTTGTCAACGCTTTGGCGTGGATGGGAATGTTATGGTGGTGGGGACCACGGTGCCTTCGGTAACAGACCCTGCCTTTGCCCAGGAATGGTCCAAATTGGCGCAGTCCATTCGGCAAATACCCGGCATCAACAGGGCCTATACGGTGGCGGATATCCCCCTCTTGGTCCGCAACGACAGCCTACGATCCTTTGTATACCAACCGCGTCTGGGTCCCAACGGTTGGACCCCTGGAGGTGACCGGTTTGAAAACGCCTACGAGCGTTTGTTGGTGAACCCTACCACCTCAACCGCTCTGATGGCCGTGGCCTTGGAACCGTCAGCGCTCAACGATTCGCGTCGAATTGAGGTGGTTTCAGCCGTTGAAAAACGGACATCGGCCTACGCCGTTGCTACCGGTAGCACGGTTTACCTATCGGGCCTGCCGTACATCCGCACCGTGATGGCCACCCGGATCAAGGATGAATTGATTTGGTTTTTGGTCGCATCGGTGGTGGTGACGGGGTTGGTTCTTTTTTTGTTTTTTCGATCGTTTCAAACGGTGTTGCTTTCATTGACCTTGGTGGGAATTGGAACCGTTTGGGCCATGGGTATCATGGGCATCATGGGTTACAGTGTTACCTTGATTTCGAGTTTGATTCCTGCATTGATGGTGGTCATAGGGGTTCCCAACGGGGTTTATTTGGTGAACAAGTACCACAACGAATACCGCAAACACGGCAACAAAATCAAAGCACTCACCCGCATTGTCGAGCGTATAGGGGTGGCAACCCTGATTACCAACGCTACAACGGCCGTTGGATTTTTTGTTTTCTACTTTACAGAAAGTGTTATACTCCAGGAATTTGGTTTCGTAACCGGTTTGTCGGTCATGGTGATGTTTGTATTAAGCATTGTGATCATTCCGGCAATTCTCAGTTTGCTCCCAGCCCCGGGGTTTCGTCAAATTCGTCACCTCGAAAATCAAAGGATTCGGCGTTGGCTGGAGCGCTTGACCCGGTGGATTGAATTCCGTCGCCGGGTGGTGGTGACCGTGACGCTGGGCCTGTTGTTTTTCGCCATCAGCGGGATTGTCCAACTACGAACCAATAGTTATGTTGTGGACGATTTGCCTCGCAATGACCTTGTTTATAGGGATTTGCGTTTCCTTGAAAAGCATTTTGGTGGGGTCATGCCCCTGGACCTGGTTTTGGATGCGGGCCGTCCCAACGGCGCCCAATCGCCCATCCTCCTCCAAAAGGCTGATCAAATTCAGAATTTGTTAGAGGAACAGCCCATCTTTGGTCCGCCTATTTCGATGGTTGAATTAGTGAAAGCAGCCAATCAGGCCTATTTTGGGGGATCGTCGGCCCATTACCAACTTCCCAATTCCCAAGAAAGAGCCTTTGTACTTCCTTATTTGTTGCGAAGCCGAGGTGAATCCGGTCAAGATGGTCTGAGCCTTCGCCTGATGGATTCCTCCAAACAATTTATGCGCATTTCCTACAACATGGCCGATGTGGGAACCGATTCGCTCCATCGGGTTCTCGACGGTTTGCGGCGCGGTGTGGATTCCATTATGGAAGGTCGCGATGAAAAGGTCTATTTTACGGGGAATTCATTGATGTTCCTTCGGGGAAATCAATACTTAATTCGTTCCTTGGCGGGTTCCATTTTGTTCGCTGTCTTGTTGATAGCCCTTATGATGGGTATCACCTACCGAAGCTGGAAAGCGGTGTTGTTTGCGCTGTTGCCTAACAGCCTTCCCTTGCTCTTCACGGCCGGTGTGATGGGATGGATGGGGGTTTCCATCAAGCCCAGCACCGTCTTGATATTTAGCATCGTTTTGGGAATTGCGGTCGATGATTGCATTCACTATTTGGCGCGTTATTACCAAGAAATCAAACGTCATAACCGTAGCACCATGGAACATTTGCGGGTTTGTACGCTGGAAACAGGGGGGTCCATGATTTATACCTCCATTATTTTGTTTTTTGGCTTTGTGGTTTTTGCATTTTCGGATTTTGGGGGAACCCAGGCCTTGGGGTTGATGTCGGCTGTAACCCTCCTCTTGGCCATGGTGGCCAATCTGGTTTTGCTACCTACCCTGATTTTGTGGATGGATCGCTCCAAGCGACCCCGTTCGACCGTTCAACCCTAACAGACCGGGCACGAAAACGCCTATTTTTGCGCCTTGGTTATGAAGAGGTACCGGGAATACACCAAAGCCGATTGGACGGCATTTCAACAGGAAATCACCGAATTCTGGGAACAAAACCGGATTTTTGAGCAAAGCCTGAAGGCCGACGAGCGTCCGGTCAAGGTCTTTTACGAGGGTCCCCCCTCGGCCAACGGGATACCAGGTATCCATCACGTTATGGGCCGTACCATCAAGGATTACCTTGGACGGTACTGGACCATGCAGGGGTATCGCGTCGAGCGCAAAAGCGGTTGGGATACCCACGGCCTCCCCGTGGAATTGCAGGTTGAAAAGAAATTGGGCATCCGCCGGGATGATATTGGACAAAGCATTTCGATCGAAGAATTCAACCGGCATTGCCGTGAAGATGTCTTGCAATACACCGGCAAATGGGAAGAATTGACCCGGTTGATGGGGTATTGGATCGATTTGGACAAGCCTTATGTAACCTATCACAACGAGTACATCGAGTCGGTTTGGTTTTTGCTCCAAAAACTTTACCAAAAAGACCTCCTTTACAAGGGTTATACCATCCAGCCTTACAGTCCTGCCGCAGGAACGGGGCTTAGCTCCCATGAATTAAATCAGCCGGGCACCTACCGCCAGGTCAAGGACCTTTCGATGGTGGCCCAATTTCGGTTGACCGCCGGAGCGACCCAAACCTTGCTCCAAAACCTTCGGTTTGGCGATGGGTCCGAGGGACTGGCTCGTTTTACCGAATTGAATTTGCAGGTCTACGCCTTGGCCTGGACCACCACGCCATGGACGCTGCCATCCAACACGGGTCTGGCCGTAGGCGCCGGAATCGATTATGTTTTGGTGAGCGGTCCCAACCCCTATACCTCCGAAGAGCAAGGGTTTTTGTTGGCTTTGGATCGACTGCAGGCGTATTCCGACAAGGATGCCTTGACGGTTTGGGGCCAAATCAAGGGCTCAGCTTTGCAGGATTTGCGTTACGAGCCCTTGTTGCCGTACGCAAAACCGGAGGAAGGTGATCCGTACCGGATGGTGGTCGGGGATTTTGTCAGCACCGAAGAGGGAACCGGTTTGGTTCATTTGGCCCCCAGCTTTGGAGCCGATGACTTCAAGGCCGGACGTCAGCACAATCTGGGGTCCCTGACCCTGGTGGACCGGGCCGGGCGTTTGACCGAGGAGGTTCAGGATCCCGAGTTCCCGCTGGCCGGCTATCCGGTCAAGGAGGCCTTCCTCAACGACGAAGAAAAAGCCCAGTGGCTGGCCGTTCAACAAAAGCAATTGGCGCCTTTGATCGCTGACTTGCGCAAATTGCTCAGCGCGGATGATCTTATCGCACTCAAACTCAAGCGGGCCGGACAGGCCTTCCGCATCGAGAAATACGAGCACAGTTATCCGCATTGTTGGCGCACCGACAAGCCTATTCTTTACTACCCCTTGGATTCCTGGTTTGTGCGCACCACCGCCTTCAAAGACCGGATGATTGAACTGAACCGAACCATTCGCTGGAAACCCGAAAGCACGGGTGCCGGGCGCTTTGGGCATTGGCTCGAAAACCTGGTGGATTGGAACCTGTCTCGTTCCCGTTTTTGGGGAACGCCCCTCCCCTTGTGGCGTACCGAAGACGGGCAGGAAACCAGGTGCATTGGGTCTATGGCGGAGCTCAAATCCGCCATGGAGGAGGCTCGCGCTGCTGGTTTGCCTAATCCTTCTGAAATAAACGATTTGCACCGCCCCGAGGTGGATCGCATTGTTTTGGTTTCTCCTACCGGTCGACCGATGCATCGCGAGTCCGATTTGATTGATGTTTGGTTTGATTCGGGGGCCATGCCGTATGCTCAAAATCATTACCCATGGGGTCAAGGTGCGGAGGCTGTAACAACGGGTTTGCCGGCTTCTTTTCCGGCCGATTTTATCGCGGAAGGCGTTGATCAAACGCGGGGTTGGTTCTTTACTCTGCATGCCTTGGCGGTGATGCTTTTTGATAGCGTGGCTTTTCGTTCGGTGATCAGCAACGGACTGGTCCTTGACAAGGACGGCAACAAAATGTCCAAGCGTTTGGCCAATACGATCGATCCCTATTTGATGCTGAACCGATACGGGGCTGATGCCTTGCGTTGGTACATGGTGGTGAATGCACCGCCCTGGGATAACCTCAAGTTTGACCCCAAAGGGGTGGAAGAAGTGCAGCGTAAATTTTTCGGAACCCTCTACAATACGTACCAATTCTGGGCGCTCTATGCCAATCTGGATGGCTTTGATCCTCATGCAGAGCCACCGGCTCTGGAGGCGGATACCGAAGGCCATCACGAAATGGATCGTTGGATTTTGTCCCGCCTGCATTCCCTCATCCTCGAAACCGTCTCGGCTTACGAAGAGATGGAGCCCACCCGGGCCGCTCGGGCGATTCAGGAATTTACGGATGAGCATTTGAGCAATTGGTATGTTCGTTTGTGCCGCCGTCGCTTTTGGAAGGATGGCAAGAGCCGCGATAAGTGGAACGCCTTTGCGACCCTTCATCAATGCCTGCGGACCTTGTCCCAGTTAATGGCTCCCTTGGCTCCTTTCTATGCAGACCGCTTGTACCGGGATTTGATAGGTGCTGGTCCAGGGGATGATCTCAGGTCGGTCCATCTGGACCGCATGCCTCAGGCGGATCGAGGGTTGGTAAATCCGGAGTTGGAACATCGAATGCAGTGGGCCCAGCAGGTTTGTTCCCTGGCCTTGTCCCTTCGCAAAAAAGCAGGCATTCGCGTTCGTCAACCGCTTCAGCGTTTGGGCTTGGTTCCTCCGGCAGGTTTGGATACCGACAGCCTGGCAAGTATGTTGGACTTGATCCGCAACGAAGTGAACATCAAAGACATTGTTTGGACAGGCACCGGTGATTTGCAAATCCAACGCAAATTGAGGCCTCAATTCAGGCGACTCGGACCCCGTTACCCAACGGTTATCCAAAAGTTGGGAGCGGCTCTGGAACAAATCAGCGCCCTGGAGGTCCAAGGGTTTCTGGACAAGGGGCGTTTGGAGCTTTGTGTAGATGATGTAAATTGTGTTCTGGAAGTAGAAGACTTGGAAGTCATCACCTTGGATATTCCGGGTTGGCAGGCGGCATCCGAAGGAACGCTGACTGTGGCCTTGGACACCTCCCTTAGTCCCGCTTTGATCTTGGAGGGTACAGCCCGAGAATTGGTGAACCGCGTCCAGAAAATTCGCAAGGATCGTGGCTTTGAATTAACCGATCGTATCCTCTTGACCCTGGAAGATCTTCCGGTGGTGGCAGAATTGGTGTCGGTGCACGGGGCTTCCGTGGCCAACGAAGTCCTGGCCCAGGAAATACATCAAGGTCTGCCCTCCTCCAGGGAGGGGGCCGAAGTTCTTGACTTGGAGGGCCTCGTGATCCGGGTTTTTGTTGACAAAGTGGATAACAAACCTGCCTAAACCGTTCGGCCAACCCCATTTGGCCTTTAATTTTCAAATCCATTCATAACGCTTCCTTTTTATTCGCTCAACCATGAACAGCTCCAACAAAACCCGCTACAGCGACGAAGAATTGCAGGATTTTCGCAAAGTCATCATCGAAAAACTTGAAAATGCCCGGGCAGAATTCCGCTATCACCAAGAACAGCTCATGCATGCCAACGAAAACGGTACCGATGACACATCCAATTCGTACGTTACCCTCGAAGAAGGATCCTTAACCCTCGAAAAAGAACAGCATTCGCAGCAGGCCGCTCGACAGCGTAAATTCATCGATCACCTCGAAAACGCCTTGATTCGCATTGAGAATAAGACCTACGGAATTTGCCGTGAAACCGGCAAATTGATCCAAAAGGAGCGTTTGATGGCGGTACCCCATGCCACCCTATCGATGGAAGCCAAACTAAAGCAATAGGTTGAAGCCCAAAATCCTGGCGATTTCGGTCGCCGTTGGTTTATTGGTCCTGGATCAGGCTTCCAAATTATGGATCCGAACCCACATGGCCCACGGAGAATCGATCGAGGTTCTTGGTAGATATTTTCAGTTGTTCTTTATTGAAAACAATGGGATGGCCTTTGGTTTGGAATGGGGTGGACGTACCGGAAAATTATTGCTCAGTTCGTTTCGGCTTATTGCAGTCGTGGGTTTGGGTTTTTATTTCTGGAATACCATTCACAAAGGCTTAACCCGTACCGGCGGTACGGTTGCGTTGGCATTGATTTGGGCCGGGGCTTGTGGCAATATCGTGGACTCGCTTTTTTATGGACGATTGTTTGGCTACGAGGATTGGATGTATGGACGGGTGGTTGATATGTTGTATTTTCCTTTGTTTCAAGGATTTTTGCCGGATTGGCTTCCGTTTTGGGGAGGGGATTATTTTGTTTTTTTTAGACCGGTCTTCAATCTGGCGGATACCGGAATCTCGGTTGGGGTGGGAATGAGCTTGTTCTTTTACAAGCGAATCTTTGTTGAAATCCCCTAATTTTGACTGTACCGGCTTGAACCCAAAACCGGAACCCATGCCAACTCTTGAATCTAAATTGCTTTGCATCAGGCGCTATGCCGTGATGGTATCACTTTCCCTGTTTTTGTTGGGCCTGTCTGCTTGCCAATCGCCCCGCAAATGGACGGCCAAGGGCGACGAAATGGCTGCTGCAGGTTTGTACGAAGAGGCCTCCCTTCAATACATGCGGGCATTGCGCGCCAAGCCCACTTTGATTGAGGCCCGAACCGGACTCAAGCGTTCGGGTCAGCAGCACCTCGATGCTTTGTTGCTCAAGTTTGACCGATTGCACCGGGAGCGACAATTAACGGATGCGGTTTTTGCCTTCGTCAAGGCCGAGAGGTTTTACCGTGACTTGGAGGCTCTGCGCGTTGAGTTGGATTTTCCGGCCCGTTACCGAGCAGACTACGAGTCCGACAAAGCAGCCTACCTGGAAGGGGCCTACAACCAGGCGGCCCGTCTGATGGACCAAGGTCAGTTCACCGAAGCCCAGGCCGTCTTGGCCGATATGAAGCGGGTCGATCCCAATTACCGGGATGCGGCTCAAATGGAGCGTGTGGCCCGTGTGATTCCGGTCTACGAAGACGGGTTGGCGATGTTTGACCGTCAGCGTTTTCGGGCGGCCCATCAGCGCTTCAAAGATGCCGAAGCCATTCTGCCCGGTTTCAGGAATCTAGACTCCATGATGATTGTCTGCGAGAATCGTTTGATGATGAAACTGGCCATCCTTCCCTTTGACGGGAGTACCGGATTTGCCTTCATGCTAACACCGCATACCTTCTTGCGATCGGCCTTGACCATGGAACGCAATCGCTTCATTCAGCTGGTGGATGAAGTGGCGATTAACAATGCATTGCAGCAACAGGCGAATTTGCTTTTTGGGGGGAACAAGGTCATTTTGGAAACCGCTCGCTCCCTGGGGGCCAACACCGTTCTTGGTGGAAAAGTTCTTGAGCTTCAGATTATTCCGCCTGATTTGCGATCCGAAGTCCGCAGGGGCTGGGAGGGATACACGGTGGAGGTGGTGAACCCGACCAACCAACAAAAACAAACCGAAACCCGTTACAAGAAAGTTGAATACACCGAGTGGACCGGTCGCAGTGTAATTCGTATGAAGGTGCAGTGCCAAATGGTCAATGCCTCGAACGAGGAGGTTTATTTCTCGGATATCTTTCAGGTTGAGACGGGTGACGAGCTACGCTATGTTACCTACGATGGCGACAAGAGCCGACTCTATGCCGGGGTGTGGGCGGATCGCAACCGCGTTGATCCCTCGGACAAGGTTTTCACGGAACGCCAAGAGCGCCGCGATATGGAGCGGCTTTTGAACGGCCGCCGTGAATTTGCCCCGGTTTCGGGTATGATGGGGGAATTGCAAACGGCCATGTCGGTGCGTCTGCGCGATGCGGTTCTTTTCGCCGAAAAGAACCGACCCTAATCCGCCGCCAAATCCCTTAGCGAACCAATTGCAGGAGGCCTGATCGTTGGCCTTTTTGACGGGAAGCTTCGGTGTATTCCAGCGAATAAATGTAAGTCCCCGCCGGTAAAGCCTCACCGCGGTAGGTCCCATCCCATCCAAAGTTCAAGTCCTCGGATTCAAAAACAACTTGTCCGTATCGGTCATAAACGCGGACCCAAACCTTGGCAATGTTATAGGAAACCATGCCAAAGCTTCGGTTGACCGGGTTGTTGGGATCTCCAGGGGCAAAGGCGTTGGGTAGATGCAAAAAAGCATTGCATTCATCATGCACTCTGATTCTTAGCAAGGCTGTATCGCTGCATCCGTCCTGGTTCGTAACAATATACCGAACCTCGTAATCACGTCGCAAGCTCGGGGCAAAGAGGTTGCCGACGACTCCATCGCCAACATAACGCCCACCAGCCGGTTGTCCGAGTTCCAGTCGAACCGGTCCATCGTCCAAGCAGTGTTCGGCGGGTCCAGGCAGGAGGGCATTTGGAACCTCCAGGATTTGCAGCCGTAATTCCAGCAAAGAATCACAACCCCCGGGACCGGGGATCAATCGCGTATAAGTTCCTGAATTTGAATAGGTTTGACCCCGCCATCGGTAAGGGCCGCAATTTCGGACCTCTTCGCTGGCCGAATAACTGCTGCCGATGGTCAATTGAAGTCGGACAATGCTATCGCAGCCTTGGAGGCTTTGGAGGGTATCGGCGTAGTTGCCCGATAGGCGTAGCCAACGACCGTCAAAATAAAAACTATCGCAAACGCTGCGTTGCAGGCTTTGGTTGTAGAGGGGGTGGACGGTGAGTTGGAGAACAGAGAGGCTGTCGCAGCCCCAACGATTGCGCAGGCTGTCGGTATAGGTCCCCGAAACAGTTATGTTACGGCCATTGATTCGAAACGAACCGCAAGCCTGAACGGGTCGTGGCGACAGGTTGAACGTGTCTTTGGGATAAACCGTCAGAAAAAGAGTGACCGTTGAATCGCAAAGGGTGGTTGAACTGTAGGTGACCAAGTAGATACCGGTGCTATCAAAACGACGATTCCCCAGAAAACGAGCCTGTCCTTGGCACAAGGTATCGTAAATATCTCGGTTGGCACTCAGGCCATAATCCGAAAAGTAGGCGTAGCGGATGGCGTTGGCGGCTTGGGGATCCAGGTCCGATGAACCGGAGATGAGCCCGGCGTGAAAAGTGTAAACGCTGTTCTGAAGAGTGACCGTTCCAGTAGAGGGGACCAACGGGCCAATATTCTTGCGGGCCACCCACCATTGGCTTCCGGGCAGAGGGGCAAAATCCGAAGCATTGAGGACGGTGGACAAGCCGTTGACGGTGAACAAGCCCTGACCCCCGCTTTGTACCACGGCTAAGAGGTAGAGCGAATCGCCTGTATTCCGGAAAAAGCGAGCTTGCCGGGAACCGGTGCATTGGATACGCGGCAGCAGAGCTCCGCCCACTTCACAGCCCATTCCTGTAACATGAAATACATAAACCGGTTTGTTGGTCTGGATAATTTCCGAAGGGTTGTTGACCGTCAAGGGATAGGTCTCCCCGGCTGAAGTGAAGGTATACAAGGGCAATCCGTTGATCCGCATGACCGTACCTGTATCCGTGGCGGTCACATAGTAGCGGTCGGGCAGGGCATTGCTCCCTCCTTGGTTGCTAAGGATTCCTTTGCCAACAATGTATTCGGTGCCGACCGACTGAACAGGTACCAACTGATCCCCTACCATATCGCGGCAAGGCCCGAACTGAACTAGGTCTTGGACTGCATCGTCTGAATAGGTCACTGCAATAGGCTTGTTGCTGCTAATGATCGATCCGCTGACTTTGTTAAGACCGCCCGTGCCCACTGCAACCCCCGAATACGTTTGGCCTCGCATTAGCATACGCTGAAAGGTTTGGTTGGCGTTGTGCCCCACGATATCGCTGCGGGGGCTTACCGTAATTTGGGTGCTGTCTAGGGTGGCGACGATATCAAAACGACTGCGCGCTGCGGGAACCAGGGATGCATCGTTGACCCAAGCCGCCAACGAGGCTTGCCCCCCCACAAAAAACCGCAGGCCCATGGCCGTCTTGCCTTTGAGGGTAAAAGAGGCCGCGTTCTGGGGGGAGCGGATTTCGTAGAGAACACCTACGGGCTGGGTGGAACGTATGCGCAGTCCAAAATTGAGAATCGCGTTGGCCGGTTGGTTTTCCAATTGGGCAAGGCGGGATGTCAGGTCATGGACGAGGACACTGTTGGGGGCGACGGTTAAGTTGATGGGGGCAAATCCAACGGGGTTGGCCGGTTGATCCACGGTAATTTGGGCTCCCGCGGGTCCGGCCGATAGATGCAATGAAACGGGAACCTCTCCCAATCCAGCGCTGGCCTCCGGGGCCGCAAACCAAAACAACGTGTCAGTTTGGGCCAAGGCCGCAGGACCGGTCAGCAGGGTCCAACAAAAAACCGCCCAAAGGGCCCTGCTCAGGCGATGGTTGAATACAGGCATTCGATTGGAATGAGTGGGTTAGGGTCGTGGAGGTACCGGGTAGGGGCATCCGTGGGTTCGGGTTGCCGGGATGCGAACATAGGAACTTTGGGTCAAATCCCGCAAGGCTTCGACGAGGTCCTGTCGGATTCCGATCGCACGTCCCTCGGGGTCCTGGTCAACGGCCCCAACATAGCGAATTGACCAATTGCCTAGCCGGATTTTGCGACTCCATAAAAAAGGATTCCTCGCTTGTTCACGGTCTTTTTGGAGGACGACCAGGGTGGGCAAACGAGCGATGCGATAAGCCCCCATGCTTTG
>JAIXRA010000127.1 GCA_027485465.1 Bacteroidota bacterium
GCCAAAACAGCCGAAAACATGGGCATCCAACGTTCGCACTTGTACAACAAAATCGAACGCTTTGGGTTGAGCAAACCCAAGACCCGCTCTTAGCGAATCACACGAATCGTTCCGGAGTATGAAACGATGTTTTCGTCATCACGGACCTTGAGCAGGTAATAGTAGTTACCTGATTCCAGACCAGGGGCATCCCAATCGTTTTGGTAATCATCCGAATGATAGACGGTTTGACCCCAGCGATTGAAGATTGTAAACGCCGAGCCGGGATAGAGGTAGAGATATTTGATACGAACCTTGTCGTTGATATCGTCCCCGTTGGGTGTTATCACATTGGGCACCACGACTTCTTTGAAAGGCACCCCAAATTCGAGAACATTGGAATAGGAGCGGAAAACGGCATCCGGGCGCATGGTGTACAAACGAAGTTTATAGGAGCCTCTTTTGAGAGGCTTGCGCAAATTCCAAACGGTATCTGCAACCATGGAATCCCGCAAGATCCAACCAAATTCCGGCCGTTTGAGATCCAAGACCTCCAGGTTGTAACGTGCCGTATCCCAGCCTACATAGGTATTCCAACGGAGTTGCATGGTGGTATCGTCATCGGTCGTCGGGGGATCATTCACAAGCCGAATGGTGCTCACGGTATTGGAGCGAAGGTTTTGAAATCCATTAATGAGATTCAGGTTCAAATTATAACTCAACGACTCATCACGTGGCAGGACCGGCGCATAGACATCCCGATGGGTTAGGGTATCTACGTTGGGTTCGATCCAAAAACGATTCGAAAAACGGATCGGGTTTTCACCGGGACGATACCTAAATAGATTGTACCCGTTGAACCAAGACCGCTGAAGGGTATCGTTGTCCGGGTCAATTTTCCAATTCAAGATGACCGCATTCTCGTTGAGGGTGTCCAGGGTAACGTTTTCTAACAAAAGGGGTGCTCGATAATCAGGGCAGCCACTCACGATAATCTTCATGGTGTCAAATTCATTCATGAAGAGATCGCATCGGTTACCAAAGGTGTTGTTATCGGTGCCTTTGCGGCTGACCAGGTGGTAAGTCCCGTTTTTCTCAAAACCTTTGGTCAAGCGCAACCAAACATTCCGTGTTCGACCATCGCTGATGCAAGTATCCGGACGTGCACTTTGGATTTGAACCAATTCACCACTGGGATCGTAAAGCCTGAATTCGGACCCATCCCGAGCAATGGAATTGCAGGCTACCAGAGAATTCAATTCAACCTTAAAGGAGGTATCGGTCGTGCATTGGACCAAGGTGGTATCTTTTTTGAACGCCGGTCGGATATTATCACAATAACGACCAATACCCAGAATAACCTGTACATCCACTTTGACATAACCAATCAAGGTACCTTGCCTGAATTCACTCACCTGCAATACAAAAATGGCCGTCTGTTGAACATTCGATAAAAAGCTAATATTGCCGTTGTTGGGATTGATGTTAATTGCGTTTCCCACCACATTGGCAGGGACTTGGGCGGTCCGGGGTGCCAGGTAATTGGCGTTGGTATTCCAACCTGTTAGTGCGGGCGTTAGTGAATAAA
The DNA here is from genome assembly GCA_027485465.1 of Bacteroidota bacterium. Classification (GTDB taxonomy): domain Bacteria; phylum Bacteroidota; class Bacteroidia; order UBA7662; family UBA7662; genus SYHX01. Next base: position 1,568 of record JAIXRA010000127.1, read on the forward strand.
CAACCGAATCACCCTGGGGTTCCGATACATCAAAAACGACGGTTACTGGTTCCTGGATGCAATAGGCCGGTACTTGGAAGGAATTAAAGCGAGCCGATGTATTTCCGTTCGGAATATTGTTATTGAGGTACGAGTCGATGAAAAAGTTTTGTTGACCTGGAGCAGGTCCCAAGGTATTGTTGGTGTTACGACAGCACCATCCAGCCGATACCGAAGTGCCCCAAACAAAATACCAATCATTGCAGGTCGGGTTGGTAGCGGAAAACGGCAAGGTAACCGTGCCGGTCCACTTGTATTCCTGCAATCCATAACGGGTTCCTCCATTGCAGGTACTTGGATCGATGGTACAGGCAGTTACCACCTCAATCCCGGTACCCGGTACCCATGCAACAGGCAAAGTATAGGTCTGACCACAACCGTTCCGATAGTACATGTTCATGGTAGGATTGGTAAACGGTCCCTGCATAATCGAATTACAATCCCGGTAGATGGTCAGGGTAATTTGGTATTCGTTCGGGTTGGCAAGTTTGGTATAGGTAATATTACCACCGGCCAAGTGGGTTGCTTGGGAAACACCAGGGGCTAACCAAAACAAAGCCAATACAAACAAGCCAAAGATGAATTGTGGAATTCGTGTCATTTTATTTGATTATTTGAAGGGGGCCAAACAAAGGTTCTTTGTCAATGACCCGAACAACGTAGAAATAATTACCGGCAGGGATATCGGATGGTGACCAATCGTTTTGGTAATCATCGGAATTGTAAACCACCTGGTTCCATCGATCGTAAATGGTGACCTTGGTACCGGGGAAATAAACCAAATCCTTGATCGTAAAAAAGTCGTTGGTACCGTCACCATTTGGGGTTACCACGTTGTAAACAATCACCGGCCGATCGAGGATATCAAACGTAATCCAATTGGAATGAGCTATCAGGCTGCTGTCATCGTTAACGGCTTGAACCCAAATCCGGTAACGACCCAATTTGGTGCTTTTTTGGATTTCAAAAAGGGTATCCGTTGTTGAACCAGCCCAATAGCCAACCGTGTCGTTGACCAGGGTGGTGTAAATATTGTATCGTGGGCTCTCGAAGGCCTTGTAAGGGGTCCATTGGATACGCCCCGGCCCCCTATTGCCATTGCGCAATGTGGTATCCGCTGGTTGAACAAAAATATTGTTGACCGAATCCCCGTTGTCGGTCAACCCGTAATATTTCATTTCCAGGACGGCCAGGAAATCCCGGGGGCCCTCCGTTGGGTCCTGAACCTTGGTCACCAAGGTTGTATCGGTCAGACGGTCCACGGAGGCAAAACGAAACCATTGATTGGAGTGAAGACCATCGTTTTTGTACAAAACATAGCGCTTAAAAAACGTAGAATCAAAATCCACCGGGGTGGACCAAATCAGTTTAATCTCTTGATTGTCCGGTGCTACATCTACGTTGAGCATGTTCACCGGGGTATTGTATTCGTAACAGTCGTCTAGCCGTACAACAATGGTGTCAAATTCCTGGGCGCCGGAGCCGCAATCCCCAAGAAGGGTGTTGTTATCAAGCCCTTGACGCACCACCAGGTAATGATCCCCGTTCACCAGAAAATCAATGGCTGATTCCACCGTTACAGAATCGGTGCGGTTGTTGAGGCAGGTATAGGACACTTTCCGAATCTGCATTAATTGGCCGGCAGGATTGTAAAGTCGAAAATCGGTCCCGTTGGTATCAATGCTGTTGCAGGCCAGGGCTCCCGCCTTGACTTTGAGGCCAATTTGGCGGGTATAACAGGCAGGTTTCACCACCGGCCAGTACGAAGTGGTGTCAATGGACTTGAAACCGCCAAAGTAAACCCCCTGGCACTGACCTACCGGAGAGAACAACCAACCTTCGCTCTGCGAAGAATTGGGATAGACCAACCCCGGGGTGGTAGGGGAAACGATCCACGGGGTAGAATTGCGGGCGGGCACTGCAAAGGCGACGGTACCGGTCGCATTATGAAGACCCAAAACGGCCGTACCACCGGCCCAAGTGGTGCAATTGGGCTTGTTCTCAATAAATACCTCGATGGTATTGTTGCACTCGTTCAGGACGATTTGGAAAGTCCCTAACAGCGACGTGCATTGATACATCGGTAATTGGAAGAAGGAAACCACCATTTTGCGGTTGGGATAAGTTCCAACCTGCTGATACGAAATGTTGCCGCTTCCGTTCAGGTTGGACCACCAGTCCTGCCAAGGCCCCATCACACAATTGCGTGGAACCGATGCGTTGGTGCTGGGGATGGGCGCTGAGGTGTACGTGCTGGGCTGTCCCGGAGAGAAGCTCACCCAGCCGTTGGTACCGACCCAAAACTGGGTATAGGTGTTCCCGAAATAACAAAAACTAAACCCCAACGGAAAGGGACCCGCCACCCCGTCATCGGCCGAACTGAATTGCCCAGTCAGCGAAGTGCCACCGTACGGGGTCGGCAGAAAGGGAACCGGCGTAATGGTGTAGGTCTGGCCCCAAACGGCCAGGGGGCCCCATCCCAACAAAAGAGTTAGGAACAGAGAACGAAGGAAGAGAGCTGGGGTCATGAATCGGCGAAGGTCCGGAGGGATATGGAATTAGTCAGGACGAAAAATACCGCTGATTTGCTCAAAAACCTTAGTCATGACCGCAAATTTCAAGGTTTAATCCGCTTTTAAAGGTCCCAATCCGGGGTCCAGTTGGCTTACTTTTGCGTACCCATGAAACATATCCGGAATTTCTGCATCATCGCGCACATTGATCACGGCAAAAGCACCCTGGCGGATCGGCTCCTGCAGATTACAGGAACTGTTGGAGACCGGGACCTGCAGGCGCAGACCCTGGACGATATGGATTTGGAACGGGAAAGGGGCATCACCATCAAGAGCCATGCCATTCAGATGAATTATCGTCTTGATAATCAGGACTATATACTTAATTTGATCGACACCCCTGGCCATGTGGACTTTTCGTACGAGGTGTCCCGAGCTATTGCATCCTGCGAGGGGGCTTTATTGATCGTTGATGCCTCCCAAGGTATTGAAGCTCAAACGATTTCGAATCTGTACCTAGCGCTGGAACATAACCTGGAGATCATTCCCATCCTGAACAAAATGGACCTTCCTTCGGCATCCCCCGAAGA
>JAIXRA010000036.1 GCA_027485465.1 Bacteroidota bacterium
GGGCCCTGGTTGTTCCCTTGAAGTGAACCCCGCAGAACCCGGCTTGGATTTTTTGTTCTTGCCGCACCAACTTGTTGAGCCCGAGCGCCTGATTTCCAAGGGGACAGCCGCCGAGCGCCCGATCTCCGTCGGGACAACCCCCGAGCGCCTGATCTCCGTCGGGACAACCCCCGAGCGCCTGATCGCCGTCGGGACAACCCCCGATCGCCTGATTGCCAAGGGGACAGCCCCCACGGCCTGGATTGTCGAAGAATGGCTCTTTTTTGGTCAATTCGATTTTCATCGCCAGAAACTCATCCATCAGAGAGCCTGCATGAAAGTCTTCGCAGAGGAATTGCACCAAAACGGTTGGACCGTGAACTATGTGGACTCGGCGGATCCCCACAGCGATATCCGCGCCTTCTTGGATCATTACGCCCGCCACCAGACCAGGTCCACCCTGCATCTCTACGAATGCGGTGATCAATGGTTGGAACAACGCATCCGAAGGAGAGCCCAAAAACTTGAACTCAGCTTGGAATGGAGGCCCAATCCTTTGTTTTTGGATCGTCCGCTGGCACCGGATTCTTGGTTCAAGGGCAAAAAGCGTTTCCTACAGGCCGATTATTACCGCAAACAACGCATACGGCACCAAATCCTTCTGGAATCGGAGTCCAACCATCAGGGAACCAAATCCAACCAACAAGGAACCAAATCCACCGATCTGGGAACAAAATCCGCCGAACCCCTTGGTGGGCAATGGAGCTACGACGAAGAAAACCGCAAGCGCTACCCTGCCTCCAGCACTCCCCCTCCACCCCCCAGCCTCACGGTCCATCCGGCCTGGGAAGAGGCCACGCTATACACCCGCCTGCACTACCCCCACGCCCCCGGTGCCGAAAAAGGGGATTGGATCTGGCCCATCACCCGCAACGATGCTCAAATCTGGTTAAAATCCTTTCTCCAAGAACGATTCAAGGATTTTGGCCCCTACGAAGACGCTCTGGACCAACGACATCGCCTCCTGCATCACTCGGCCATCTCCCCTTTGCTTAACAACGGACTGCTCTCGGTCGACGATGTGCTCCGGCAAAGCTTGGACCACGCCCAACGCCACCAAACCTCCCTCCCCAGCATCGAAGGTTGGGTTCGACAAATCTTGGGCTGGCGAGAATTCATCCACGGGGTTTACCTGCACGCCGGCTCAAAGCAGCGAACCCGCAATTTTTGGGGATTTGAGCGAGCCATGCCGCCTTCTTTTTACGATGGAACCACCGGAATCGAACCCGTTGACCACAGCATTCGTTCTTTGTTACAAAACGCCTACAATCACCATATCGAACGCCTGATGGTTCTAAGTAATTTTATGTTACTCTGCGAAATTCATCCGGACCCCGTCTACCGTTGGTTTATGGAAATGTACATCGACGCTTACGATTGGGTGATGGTACCCAATGTTTACGGCATGGGTCAGTTTGCCGACGGGGGACTCATGTCCACCAAGCCCTACCTGAGCTCCAGTAATTATATCCTCAAAATGAGCAATTTTCGAGCCGATCCCTCCTGGACCGAGCCTTGGGACGCCCTTTACTGGCGATTCATGTCAACGCATCGGGAATTCTTTTTGCGCAATCCCCGATCGGCCATGATGATCCGGCAATGGGAACGCAAAGCACCTGCGCAGCAGCAAGCCCTGCTAGCCAAAGCCCAAGATTTTTTGGATCGACTCCACGGAGCCTCAACCCCCAAAAATCATGCGTAAATTTTGGAACCTCCCAGCGGTACCGGTCTATTCCCTGTTGACCCACGATTCAAACGGTAGCTATAACATGAATTGCTGCACCTATGTCACCCCGGTCAGCATGGACCCCAAGCAATTCATGGTTGCGGTTTACCAAGGAACCAAAACCTTGGACAACCTCGAAAAAAACCCCCATCAAACGGTGGTGCTGCAATTGTTGGCCCCAGAACAAGCTTCCCTGATTCGTTTACTGGGCCGTCAGAGCGGTTACCGAACCGACAAAATCCAACGCCTTCAACAAAGAGGCTTGTTGGATGCTTGGAGAGGTCAGCCCGTACTCAAAGAAGCCGCTGCTTGGGCCGAAATGCAAAGCTTGGGGCCCCTGATGGTCCCTACGCCGGTTCTTTCGAAAGGCACTCGTTCCTCTGCAGGCCCGGGGGATCATCAATGCTGGCTTTTGGGCCTGAACAGCAGCCGTGTACTGCGCGAAGACTGCCTTGACAATGCGACCCTGAGGCGTTTGGGGCTAATTCGTTAGGGCCGTATCTTGGCCCTCCCAAAACCATCATTCCCCATGAATTACGATCTTGTTGTTGTCGGAGGCGGTCCCGGCGGTTATGTTGCCGCTATTCGGGCCTCCCAGCTTGGCCTCAAAACGGCTGTTGTCGAACGGGAAGCCCTCGGTGGAATCTGCCTCAACTGGGGCTGTATCCCCACCAAGGCCCTGCTCAAGAGCGCCCAAGTTTTTGATTACATCAAACATGCGGCCGATTATGGCATCCAAGTCAGCGATGCCAAAGCCGGATTCGAAAAAGTCATCCAGCGCAGCCGCGGTGTGGCCGATGGGATGAGCAAGGGGGTGGCTTTTTTGATGAAGAAAAACAAAATTGACGTGCACATGGGAAATGCGACCCTGCAGCCCGGTGGCAAAGTCAGTATCGCCCAGGCCGATGGTCAAACGCTGACCCTCACGGCCCCTCATATTGTTGTAGCAACCGGTGCCAGAGCTCGGGCCCTGCCCAATCTGCCCATCGATGGCAAGAAGGTCATCGAATACCGCAAAGCCATGAGCCTCGAAAAGCAACCTGCCTCCATGCTCGTGGTAGGGTCCGGGGCCATCGGGGTTGAATTTGCCTACGTCTACCAATCCATGGGCACCCAAGTCACCATTGTTGAGTACCTGCCCAACCTGGTTCCGGTGGAAGACGAAGAAGTCTCGAAAGCCCTCGAAAAGTCCTACAAGAAAATGGGCGTACAAATCCTGACCAATTCTGCTGTGGAATCGGTGGACACCTCCGGACCTCTTTGCAAGGTCCATGTCAAAACCCCCACCGGCATGCAGGTTTTGGAAGCCGAGGTGGTGCTTAGCGCTGCAGGAATTGTTCCAAACATCGAAAACATTGGACTGGAAGCCTGCGGCATCGCCCTGGACAAAGGCAAAATCAAAGTCGATGATTTTTACAAAACCACCACCCCCGGCTATTACGCCATTGGGGATGTGGTCAAAGGCCCTGCCCTGGCCCACGTTGCCTCGGCCGAAGGAATCATCTGTGTCGAGAAAATCGCCGGGCACCATCCCGAGCCCCTCGATTACGGCAATATTCCGGGCTGTACCTATTGCCAGCCCGAAATTGCCAGCGTCGGAATGACCGAAAAGGCCGCCAAAGAAGCCGGATACGAATTGAAAATCGGAAAATTCCCCTTCAGTGCCTCCGGCAAAGCCAGCGCCTCCGGCCACAAAGACGGCTTTGTTAAATTGATTTTTGATGCCAAATACGGTGAAATCCTGGGCGCTCACATGATTGGGGCCAATGTGACGGAAATGATTGCCGAACTGGTCCTGGCCCGCAAGCTCGAAAGCACCGGCCATGAACTCATCAAAACAGTCCACCCACACCCAACCCTCAGCGAAGCGGTCATGGAAGCCGCCGCCGCCGCTTACGGCGAAGTGATTCACCTTTAATTTTTTCATTCACCCCTCCCCCTTTCAATCGAATAAATATTTGTTATGAAAATTTTCTTTCGCGCATTGATGCTACGTTCCATCGCTTTGATGCTGGTTTTGGGCCTTGGCTCCACCCACGTTCGTGCCGACGAAGGCATGTGGCTACCCATTCAGCTCTCCAAAATCGAATCACGCATGAAAGAGGCTGGCTTTAGCCTGAGCGCTGCGGACCTCTACCAAATCAACCAAGCCGCGGTCAAAGACGCCATTGTTCGTCTAGGGGGCGGTTTTTGTACGGCCGAAATCGTTTCGGACCAGGGTTTGGTGCTCACCAACCACCACTGCGCTTACGATCTCATTCAAAACCATAGCACGGTGGAGAAGGATTACCTGACCAACGGCTTTTGGGCCATGAACCGCGCCCAGGAATTGCCCAACCCTGGACTGACCGCCTCAACCTTGGTCCGTATGGAGGATGTGACCAACCGAATGAACGACTCCCTTCGCAATGTCCCCGAAGCCCAGCGCGGTGCGGTGATCGCCAAGGTTAGCAAAATCATCGCTGACGAGGCCTCGGCCGAAAAGAAGGGTTATCAGGGCGATGTTCGACCCATTTTCTACGGAAACCAATTTATTCTTTCGGTTTACATGGTTTACAAAGATGTTCGCTTGGTGGGCGCACCCCCCAGCAGCATCGGCAAATTCGGCGGCGATACCGACAACTGGATGTGGCCCCGCCATACCGGTGACTTTTCGGTCCTTCGTATTTATACCGGCCCCAACGGAGAATCAGCCGAATATGACAGCCTTCGTAACATTCCCCTCAAACCCAACCGTTACCTTTCGGTTTGCACTTCCGGGGTCCAAAACGGGGATTATACCATGGTCATGGGTTACCCAGGGACGACGAATCGTTACTTGAGTGCCGATAACCTGGATTTTAACCTCGCCACCGTTAATATGATGGTCGAGGACATGATTGGTAGCCGCATGCAGGCTTACAAAGAGGACATGGACAAGGATGACAAAATCCGTATTGCCCTGGCCTCGACCTATGCATCCGGCATGAATACGTACAAATACTACCAAGGCCAAAGCCTGGGCCTTCGCAAAGATGGTTTGGGTGACAAAAAACGCGCCCACGAAAACGGACTTCGTCAATGGATCTCCAGCGACCCGGCCAGGGTCGCTCTTTACGGCCAGCCCCTGGAAACCCTCAGCGGTCTGCTCAATCAATACCGCAACGACTACCGCAAGATGATTTATTTCCGTCAGGCTCTCGGTAACCAGGCCTTTGTTCGTCATTTCCGGATCATGGGAGACCTTCAAAAAGCCCTTGAAGCCAAGAAACCCGATGAAGCCAAAACCATGGCTGCCGCCAAATCAACCCGCGATGCCCTCAAGGAAAACATGACCGAATATTTCCAGGCCACCGAACAAAAAGCCTTTGCCCGCATGCTTCGGGTTTACCTGGATCGCATCAATGCGGCCGATCGCCCTCCATTCCTTAACGATTTGCTCAAAAAGACCGAAGGCGAAAACGACAAAGACCGTTCCAAGGAATTGGCCAAAATCATCTACAAGGAGTCCTTCCTAACAAATCCTGAATTAATGGAAGCTTTCTTGAGCAAACCCAGTGCCAAGAAATGGAAAAAGGATCCGGGTGTTCAATTGGCCCTGTCCATCAATGATTATACCAATCAAGTTCTCATGCCCGCCGATCGCAAGGCCCAGGCCGAACAAGCCCCTGTACGCCGCCAGTTAATGGCCGCGAACATGGCCTACCAAAGCCAGCGGATTTTTGCCCCGGATGCCAATTCGACCCTGCGTCTCACCTACGGTAACATCAAGTCCTACGTTCCTCGTGATGGCGTTGATTACAAATGGTTCACCACCCACTCGGGAATCCTACAAAAAGAAGATCCGTCCAGCGAAGAGTTCATCGTCCCCAACAAACTCAAAGAAGATCTTTCCAAAGGCGACTTTGTTCCCTACGGTCGGGATGGTGAATTGGTGACTTGTTTTATTTCAAACAACGATATCACCGGTGGAAACAGCGGCAGTCCGGTCATGAATGCCAGAGCCGAACTCGTGGGTATTGCCTTTGACGGAAACTGGGAATCCATGACCGGTGACCTCATGTTCAACGACAAGGTTCAACGGACCATTAGCGTGGACATCCGTTATGTACTCTTTGTGATGGACCGCTTCGCGGGTGCAGGGCACCTCGTCCGTGAAATGAAGCTGGTCCCCTAAGGAAACCTTCGATCCTCAACGCATGTCGACCACTTCCACATTGGGGTAGGCCTTGACATTGAAGACAAACAAGTTATCCTGCAATTTGGGATTGACTTTGAATTCCGTAATCTGGTAGGTGTATTGCACCCCGGATTTATCAAAGACGATGGCCTTCTGGATGAGGTTCCTTTGGCGGTCTACAAAAAGCCGAACCTTGAAATACGAAACCGACTTGTTTTGGGGAATAAGGTCAATGCACAAAGTCCCTTGTTGACCCGAACCGGTTTCGGATTCCAAGAAGGAATCAAAGCCTTTTTCGTACATGGTAAAAAGGTTGTCCGGCGTGATTTGATCCGGGCTTGGCTCGTGACGGCTGATGTTCACTTCGTTCAACTCTTTGAGGTAAGTCCAAGAGGAGCGTCCATCGCAAATAATTAACTGCTCGCCCATGTCAATCCGGTACTGCTTGCCACGGAGAAACAGTTTCCCCTTTCGCTTTTCTTTGACCTGACCGGGGCCACCTTGCAATTCCAACGAAACCAGGGCCTGCATGGATTTCATGCCCCGGTAATTCTTGCTCAATTTGTTCAGGATGGCCTTGGATTCAGCGTCGCCAGTGGCAATACTGCGTACCCGCGCTGCTTTTTTGGGGGCCTGTGCTTTTTTCTGAGCCTGTGCTGTTTCGACATTTCCAACGGCCGTCATAACGCCGGCCAAAAACAACAAACAAACAAATTTTCTGGTCATGGTCTTGGGTTTGATTTCAAAGGCCCTTCAGTTGCCTTAATTTCTCTTCTAATTGATGGAGGTCGGTGTACAAGACTTCTCTGGGCTTGGAACCCTCAAAGCGGCCTACGATTCCAGCCGCTTCCAATTGGTCAATGAGGCGGCCTGCCCTGGCATAGCCGATGGTCATCCTGCGTTGCAACAAAGAGGTTGAACCCTGCTGGTACTGAACGACCATGCGGGCAGCGTCGTCGAACAATTCATCCCTGACCGTACCCGCTCCATCTCCACCAAAATCTTTTTCGGAATCCGGATCCTTGTACTCGGGCAAGAGGAAAGGGGTGGCATAACCGGTTTGATCGCCAATAAAATCACAGACCGCTTCGACCTCCGGGGTATCCACAAAGGCGCATTGCAAACGAACCACATTGGAGGATAGCGACAAGAGCATATCCCCGCGCCCTATTAACTGCTCTGCTCCACCGGTATCAATGATGGTACGGCTGTCGATTTTGGAGCTCACCTTGAAGGCAATGCGGGCAGGAAAATTCGCCTTGATGGTCCCGGTGATAATATTCACAGAAGGTCGCTGGGTCGCTACAATCAGGTGAATTCCTACGGCACGGGCCAACTGTGCAAGTCGGGTGATGGGGAATTCAATTTCCTTTCCGGCCGTCATAATCAAATCCGCAAACTCATCGATCACCACCACGATATAAGGCAAATAGCGATGTCCGGCGGTCGGAGATAGTCGACGCTTGCGGAATTTGTTATTGTATTCGACCAGGTTGCGGACCTGTGCGTTCTTGAGCAAATCGTAACGACGGTCCATTTCGATCCCCAAGGCGTTCATGGTATGGACCACCTGGCGGGTATCCGTAACAATGGCATCCTCGGCATCCGGAAGGCAGGCCAAAAAGTGTTTTTCGATGCGTCGGAACAAGGACAATTCCACCTTTTTGGGATCCACGAGCACAAATTTGAGCTCACTGGGATGCTTTTTGAAGAGCAAGGAGACCAAAATGGCGTTGATACCCACCGATTTACCCTGGCCTGTGGCGCCTGCCATCAAAAGGTGTGGCATTTTGGTCAGATCTGCTACAAAAATCTCGTTCGAGATGGTTTTGCCCAAGGCAATCGGCAATTCCATTTCGGAACCCACAAAGCGATCCGAAGCCAAAAGACCTCGCATCCCGACTACTTCCTTGTTCTGATTGGGAACCTCAATACCCACCGTTCCTTTACCGGGCATGGGGGCAATGATTCGGATTCCCAAGGCAGCCAAACTGAGGGCGATATCGTCTTCCAAATTTTTGATTTTGGAAATTCGAACCCCGGCAGCGGGAATAATTTCGTATAATGTTACGGTTGGTCCAACGGTTGCCTTAATCTTATCGATTTCGATACCGTAATGACGGAGGGTTGTTAAAATTTGATCTTTATTGGCTTCGAGCTCGGTCGGGTTGATCTGGACCTTGCCGGTGGTGTACTCGGTTAACAAATCCAAGGTTGGATAACGATACCCTGACAAATCCAGTTTGTGATCGTAGAGTTCGCTGTCGGTCAGCGCCACCGTATGGGCGTCTTCCAAGACCTCTTCGGCATCGGGCAAGGCCACCTCCATATCCCCAATTTTGCCCAAGGTCGCCCAATCTTCATCGCTCTCGACTTCGAGTCCTGCCACACCTGCCTCCATGGGAGCAACGGCCATGACATCCTCCGTTGGTTCCCCTGCTGTTTCGTCTTCCGTTGGTTCCCCTGCTGTTTCGTCTTCCCAAGGCAAAGGTTCCGGATGTTCGAGGATAGGAAGCGCCGGCGGATTGGGCATCGTATTCGAAACCGAAACCTTTGCTACGGGCTCTTGAACCGCACCAGCAACCGAGGCCTTCTCTTGGTGAAGGACAGGCCACTGCAAGCGTTTGCCCCGGCGTATCATCAGCCAGGCAAACCAAAAACCCGACAAAGCCAGCCCCGTTCCAACCAGCCCCACAAAACCGGAGGCCCAGCCTACGGCAAAGCGACCAAAGGCCCCACCCCAAGGAAAAGGCAAGGTCCAACAGGCGTGAAACAGAAAGGCGAGTGTCACCGAAACGATCGAAGCAAAAAAGAGAGCATCAAAGGCGCGCTCTACTAGTTTGACTTTGAAATCCGAAAACAAAAGTTTGAGTCCCAAAAGCAAGGTCCAAAACCATAGAAATACCACCCCCAAACCCCAACCGCGGTATACCGTCCAATGGCCCAAAAAAGCCCCCAACCTGCCCAGCCAATTTTGGGCCTCGGCATCCGCAGTCCACAAGGATTTCCAAGAGGTTTCCAGAAACAAACTCTGGTCCTCACGCCAAGTCATGGTGTAGGAAACCAAAGCGATCAGCCAAACCAGGTTCAAAAAAAGAACCATCGTTCCTGCTCCGGTCTGAAAAGCAGGGTTTCGCCAAAAAAACGAAGGGGTCTCTTGGGCCGACCCCGCGGCAGATTTTTCCTGTCGACCGGGCTTAACGGATTTCTGGGTTTTGCCCGGTTCGGAACGCAGGGTATTGGATGGCACGGTCAAAAATAACTTAGGGGCGGTACAAGATATCCAGCAAGGTTTGGCCCACCGCCGTCATGGTCCGTGGGCTAATCACGTTCAGTTGATCGTTGCGGGTATGCCAATGCGGTGGAAAGCCGGTGCCCTCGTTGCGCAAATCAATGATATCTACCATCGGAATCCCGGCCAAGGTATTCACGTAGTAATGATCATCGGTCACCGGTTGGCAGGGCACCGGAACAAAGAGATCTCCGAAGCCCAAGGCCCCGGCCCTTTGCCAAAGTGATCTGGTCCAATCCGGTGCAAACTGCAAAGAATGACCTTCCCAACAAAACCGGGCATCCGCCGCACCAACCATATCCAAAAGCACCCCTCGCTGAGCGCGGTATCCCGCCACATGAGGCCTGCGTGACCAAACCTGGGAACCGATACCGTAGGAATCAGCCACCTCCGGAACGCCGTAATCCTCCAAATCAAAAAAGACCAAATCAACCCCCCAATCCGACGGAAGGGAATCCAAATGCCTGCCCAATTCCAGAAGAACAGCCACGCCCGATGCGCCGTCGTTGGCGCCATCCATGCGTGCTTTGGGGTTCTCGGCATCCATATCGGCGAAAGGCCGCGTATCCCAATGAGCGGCAAGAACCATTCGCCGAGGGCTCTGAGGTCGAAAAATGCCAACAATATTGCGCAATTCAAAGACCTTGCCATCGTGCATGGTCAGGGATTCTCTTTGTTCAACGACCTGCAGGCCCCTTTCCCTGAGAGCGGCTACCATCCAATCCCCGCAACGCCGATGAGACGCCGACCCGGGGATGCGGGGACCAAAGCCTACCTGGGTACGAACCAAGGCCAAAGCAGAGTCGCCTTCAAAACGAGGGGTCACCGCCGTGTTCGGGGGTGGAATATCCGCTGATTGATCGGAACCCCCATCCTGCGAAGGACGATCGCAGGCCCCCAGCGCCACCATCAAGAAAACCATCGCCCACAGCGAAGCGCTTCGAATTAGCGTGACCATCGGCTCCCTTCTTTGTCATCCATGATTTTGAATCCGGCATGGGTCAGATGGTCTCTAATTCGATCACTCAAGGCCCAATCTTTGGAGGCCTTGGCCTCTTGACGCAAGGACATAAGAACTTCCATGGCAGCATCCAGCGCTTGAAGGGTACCGGA
>JAIXRA010000160.1 GCA_027485465.1 Bacteroidota bacterium
GCTTGTCGTCCTCAATTCTTGGACACCGTCGACCTGGACCTACCCTCCAAATTGGTGGTGGGATGCAATTTGGTATTGGAAAGTAACTCGACCCTCCAAAAGGACAGTCTTTTCCTCAAACTCCACCAATCGGCTCCTCTATTTGGACCTCCCCTTGCTATCGACTCCGGTCTGCCCGGAGCAAGCCTTCGTTTGATTCGTTCCCGTAACGGCGGGAATCCTGGACCCGGGGATACCCTGGAAAATTTTGGATACCATGAATTCCAAAACCTTTACGGTGCAAGAATCCGTTCTACGAACGGGGCGTCTTTTGTTCAAGAAGGCTATGAATACCGATTGAGTGTTCGGAGCGCCGATGGACGCTCGGTAGAATCCCAATCCACGGTTCCCTCTTGGAGAGTTGCTGATACATCGGTGCAAATCCAAGTTCAGGCCTCTCCGAGTACATGGACCCGCTCCGTACAGGTACGGGTTCAATGGAGGGATTTAACCGGTGTCACTGGACCTGACGATCCGGGCTATTTCCGTGTCAATTACCGAATCCTGGGCAATCCCTGGTACAACGAGGAAACCTATTTGAACGACCATGTTGGTTGGTATCCCAACCAATTGGTCACCAATGCCAGCGCTGTCAACGGACTTTATACTTGGCAGGATCGAAGGGACCTGAGTCTGATGCCCGGTGATACCCTGCCTTCCCAAAACCAAATGGAAATCGTCGTTCAACGCATCAGCCCGGCCTTGTATCGCTATCTTCAAGCGGTCGGTCAACAAGATTCCCAAAATGGAAATCCGTTTGCAGAACCGGCCGTGATCCCTTCCAATATTCAGAACGGTTTGGGCTGTTTTGGCTCTTGTGTCAATGTTCGCATGGTTCGACCCCTACTTTGGTAAGTTTTGTTACGATAACACCTTCATTCACTATGCCTTCCACCATACATCTCCTCGGCGCGGGCCCCGTCGGTTGCTTGGCCGCTATTTTGTTGCGGCAACGCGGTTTTGAAACCGTCATTTTTGAACGCCGTTCGGATAGCCGCAAAGCCGGTGCCTATGGCGGACGGTCCATCAACCTAGCCCTAAGTGACCGAGGTTTTACGGCGCTTGAGGCCGCAGGTTTGGCCGATGAAATTCGGCAGGTCGGCCTGCCTATGCCGGGGCGGCTGGTTCACGACCTCCAAGGCTCGGTTCAATTTCAGCCTTACGGCCAAGGGGGTCAAGCAATCTATTCCGTTTCGCGCTCCGGGCTCAATTACAAACTTATGGATTTGGCAGAGCAAAACGGGGTGCAAATCCATTTTGATGCTCGATGTGTTGATGTGGATCATCAGGCGCGCACCATGATTCTGGAAAAAGGACAGGGGCGCGAAACCCTGGCATTTGATGTATTGTTAGGAACGGACGGGGCCTTCTCGGCGCTACGGTATGCACTCCAAAAAACAGACCGTTTCGAATACAGCCAATCCTATTTGCCCCACGGGTACAAAGAACTCCACATACCTCCCACCGCTTCCGGGGATTTCGCCATGGATCCAAACGGATTGCATATTTGGCCCAGAGGCCAATTCATGATGATTGCCTTGCCCAATCCCGATCGCAGTTTTACCTGCACGCTTTTTTATCCTTTCGAAGCCGACCCGGCCCGCGGAGTGGCCTTGGGGCTCAACGAGATCCAGAATGATGATCTGGTGCTCCAAGTATGGAATCAATATTTTGGGGACACCCTGCCGTTGATGCCAACCCTTCTGGATGATTTTCATAACAACCCCAACGCATCCCTCATCACCGTTCGTTGTTCCCCTTGGAATCTGGGTAACACTTGTTTGCTGGGGGATGCGGCCCATGCCATCGTCCCCTTTTATGGGCAGGGATTAAACGCTGGCTTTGAGGATGTTAGGATGCTAATCGCCCAGGTCGATGAGAACGCCATCACCCCCCAAAGCAGCGCAGAGGCGTGGGCTGAAACCCTTCAACACTTTGGAAGCAAGCGCAAACCCGACGGGGATGCCGTGGCTCAATTGGCTTTGGATAATTTTGTAGAAATGAGGGACAAGGTTGCCGATCCCCGCTTTGTTTTCCAAAAGAAACTCGAAGCCCGTCTTCACCAAGCCTATCCCGATCGCTGGGTTCCTTTGTACAGCCAGGTTACCTTTCAACCCCAAACCCCTTACCATATCGCCTATCAGAACGGTCAGGAACAACAGAAATTCATGAATCGCATATTGGACCTTATTCCAGTCGACAAAATCAACGATGAAGCCTGGATTGATGACTTGCTTCGCCAAGAAATCCAGCATTTCGTATGAGACCGGCCATCCAAAGCGTGCACAACCTCCGACCCTTGTTTTGGTTCAGAGCCCTGGCCTTTGTCATCATGGCGGCAGGGGCCGCGCCCATGTTTTTTATGCGCTCCGATTCCCCGTTTCTCTTTGCCGCCCTCATCGCTTCCTTCCTTTTGGTTATCGTGTCTTGGAACCTTGTCAAACCCGGCTATACTGCGGTAGAGGTCGCCGTCACCCAGATCCTCATCTCCACCGACAAAGACGAGGACCGATCTTTTTACCTCAACCTACCAACCGAGGAATTGGCTTATTTTGAAATCCGCTCCAAATCGGGGGGCTTGCGCCATGATCTGTGGCTGTTCCGCGAGACCCCTCGAGGCGTTATGCGTAGCAAAACCATCCGGCTTAGTTTGTACTCACCGGCCAAAGTGGATGCGGTTCGGCGTATGTTGAACCAAGTGCTCCAGGACCACGGTCGTTCACCGGTATCGTCCTAAAAATTCTCCCCCGCTCATTCTCTTCCTGCTAGCTTCGGCTGGCCTATGTTACTGGATCTCTTCCATCCGCTTACCGAGGACTTTAAACGGAGTGCAAGGCATAGATCACCGGTCTCGATGGGGCAGCGTCCAAGGACCAGCGGGGAACCATCAAGTTCAAGGCATAAAAGCCGTCCGGTAGGGAGGACTCGGCGTCGATCATTTCGGTGATGGTCGCTTGACGACGGCATCGCCCCTCCGGAAACCAAAAAGCACGATGCGCCAACAAACGACCTCCATCGTATTCCGGGTCCACGGATGGCAAATCCGTCAAAAGATGCATCACACCGGATCGAGCCAACCATTCCAAGGCAGCCGGCTCAAAGGCCGGTGGCATCTGCCCCGAATAATGGCGGCTGCTGCGTTGCGAATCAATGGGAAGGGTCCGAATCAAAACCGCCGAAGGGATCCCACCGCCATGGATGGCCAAAGCCTCCTCCAAATCCTTTTTGGCAATCCAACGTTGACCGGGCATAGCCGCATCGGTTAATAGGGGTTCAACACTTAGCAACAAAGCCTTGAACCAAAAAGTGGTTAGGGCCTGGTCCAAAGTA
>JAIXRA010000146.1 GCA_027485465.1 Bacteroidota bacterium
CGATTTGAAACGATCATCAAGGTATTCAAAGCACTCAACGCAAAGGTTCATTTCAATGTGGAGTTGCTCAACCAATCCATGACCATTGCTTAAATCAAGTTTACCCCCCACCCCATGATGGAAAACGACAAAATCACCGTCCAAACCACCGTTGCGGTGGACTTGGAGATGGAAGCCAAGGACGGGAGCTACGGCTTTGACTTTGAGGCGGTGTACACCGACGTTCAACCCGGCATCCAATTCACCTACGAGTTCGGGGGACGCAGGGCCACCGTGCAGTTCCAAGCCCACAACCACCAAACCGAGGTCAGCGTCGCCTTTGACCCGGAGACGGAGAATGCGCTGGAACTGCAACGAAACGGCTGGCAGGCTATCCTGGATAATTACCGGAAACATACCGAGTCCCTTTGATGTTGTACATCCCTCAACCCTCCCCTTGAAAATCCTCCTGACCGGGGTGACCGGTTATATCGCTCAGCGTTTGTTACCGGTTTTGCTGGACCGGGGTCACGAGGTGGTGTGCTGTGTGCGGGATTTGCGTCGCTTTGACCCCGGCAAATTCACAACGCCCCTCCAAGGCCAAGACCCTCCTACCCCCCACCAACGCCTGACGGTGGTGGAGGTGGATTTTCTCAAACCAGAAACCCTGGACCGTCTTCCGCAGGATGTGGATTTGGCCTATTACCTGATTCATTCCATGTCCACCCGCAGCGGGGATTTTGGGGCCATGGAAGAAATCAGCGCCGAGAATTTTCGGCGAAGCATGGAAGCCACCAAGGTCCGCCAGGTCGTATACCTGAGCGGAATCAGCAACGCCGAAGTCCTTTCCAAACACCTTGCCTCCCGTCGCCGGGTCGAAACCCTTTTGACCAGTCCCCACTACGCCCTGACCACCCTGAGGGCCGGCATTATCGTGGGTTCCGGCAGCGCCTCCTTTGAAATCATCCGTGATTTGGTCGAGAAACTACCGGTGATGGTGGCCCCTCGCTGGCTTTTGACCCGATGCCAACCCATCGCCATTCGCAATGTGATCGAATTCTTGGTCGGGGTCATCGCCTACCCCCAGTCCTACAACCGGTCCTTTGATATCGGGGGACAAGAAATTTTGACCTACAAGGAAATGCTCCTGCAATTTGCAGGGGTGCGCGGTCTCCAAAGGCGGATTTGGATCGTTCCGGTCATGACGCCAAGGATCTCTTCGTACTGGCTGTACTTTGTGACGTCCACCTCCTACGCCCTGGCCACCAATTTGGTGAACAGCATGAAGGTCGAAGTCATCGCCCAGCCCAATACCCTGGCCCAGGACCTGGGCATCCAACTCATCGATTACCGGACGGCCATCCGCTTGGCCTTTGATAAAATCGAACAAAACGAAGTGATCTCCAGTTGGAAAGACGCCCAAACCAGCGAAATCTTCAGTGAAGGCTTTGCACGGTATGCCGAGGTGCCGGTGAACGGATGCTTCAGGGATAGCCGCAAAATTGCCCTGCAAAATCCGGAACAGGCCCTGGACAAAATCTGGCGAATCGGCGGCAAAACAGGCTGGTATTACGGAACGTTTTGGTGGGAATTGAGGGGCATTGTGGACCAGGTCTTTGGGGGCGTGGGCATGCGTCGGGGCCGCAAAAGCGATACCCTCCTGCAATCGGGGGATGCCTTGGATTTTTGGCGGGTGATGATTGCAGATCGAAACCAAAAACGTCTGTTGTTATTGGCTGAAATGAAACTACCCGGCGAAGCCTGGCTGGAATTTCGGATTGATGAACAAGGGGTCTTGACCCAAACCGCGACTTTCCGCCCCAAAGGCCTCAACGGCCGCCTCTACTGGTACGCCGTCTCCCCCCTGCATCACTTCATCTTTGAGGGGATGCTCCGGCGTATCGCAGGGAACGTGTAAGGCCGGGTTGGGATGGCGAAAGAGGGGTTGGGATGGCGGCACTTTACTTCAAGGGTCGTTCCCGTTGTTCGAAGAAACCCTGACCCCTTCTCTGATCTTGGTCGCCTTTGGGTTGGTTTCGTGCCAAAAGAAGGTACCGGAAGAACCGACCAAAAGGTTCTGGATATCTGCAGTGGATTACGATATGATCGGCTTGTCGTTTTATCCCATTTGGCACGGAAAATCCTTGACCAAAGGACGAACCAAAATCCAAGAATGGAGTTCGGCCCAACACCAACGCACGGTAGCCGCAACGGCCTATCCTTTTACGCTGGATTGGAACGATTGGACCAACAACAGGTCGGGCTCTCCAATCAAGGGCTAACCATCAACCACCGCCTCCGTTTGGAAAAATCAAACTTTATATGACTTTGATAACAGGGTCCTCCCCGCTCTCACGGAATTTGGGCTTGTAGAAGTCCAAAAAAAACCGATTCATCCGTAATCGCATTTTTCTTCCAAAACCTTCGCTGTTGGTTTGGATCCCAAAAAATTGACCCTATTTGTCAAAAAATCAAGAAATCACTTATCCTTCTAAAAACCAAAAGAAAATATCCTAATTTCGAAAAGAGTTCCTGATTCGATTAATTCACTACGACCCAAAAACCATGAAAAAAAACATTTGTACCCGGAAAATACAGGCTATACAACTGCACAAAGCCAGCGGATTTGAGAAGTATAGGAGATAGAAAATAGCGCCAATAAGTAAGTTGTGCGTCAGCATAAAAGACAACTAAGTAAAATTGATAACTAATTAGAATAAAGGCAAATGAAAAGAACTAGTCTTATATCTTGTTTACTTCTAGTGACAATCTTATTTTCAAAATGTGCAAGTACGGGATTCCTTATGGCAAAACCCAAAGTTACCATCTTCGGTGACACATATCCTAGAAAAGACACTGACGCAAAGATTGATATTTATATGACGAATAAGCCAGCTCAAGATTATATTGAATTTGCTCGGATTACATGTGTAAGTAC
>JAIXRA010000132.1 GCA_027485465.1 Bacteroidota bacterium
AAACCCAACCGATGAAAGGCCTGCCAGCCGTTGTTGTATTTGAAATCGTTGCGCAAGGTCCATCGCTGCATTGCGTTTTTGGATGAGGCATCGCCCAAGCGCACCCCCAGGTTCAGGGGATTGTATCCCGCCGATAGCGGAGCAGTGGCGGAAGAGGTCCCTCCATTTTCGTTCCAATCCAACCCCATGATACGCCCTTCCAGCCAAACAAAATGCCGACCCGGAGCAAGGGTACCGCCGGCGTACAGATCCGTCGTACGGGATTTCCCCCCGGAGCGCTGCAAAAATCCATCGTGGGTGAGCGATCGGAAGCGAGCACCGGCGCGCAGTCCAGGACCCAATCGTTGATGGTGCTCCAATCCCAGGGTTTGTAAATTGTTACCGCCAGCCCCAAAGGCCAGCCGGGTCCACGGCTTGGGGTGGGTCGGGATTTGTAGTTCTTGGTCGGCATCCATCGCGCCAGGCCAAGGCCCCCACCATCGATCACGGGCGGTTTTGGGAGACCAAGCAAGGGGCACCCACGGGTATCCCTCCCCTCCGGTGTGCAGACGGCTGCTTTCAGGTCCCGAAACGGTCCCCATCATCAACGGGACCAGGACCAACGAATCGTATTCCAAGGTGTCGATCTGCGTCCAGGCCCAACGCAGGCGGGCCGTATCCAAACAAAGAGCTTTGAATTCATTCGGCTCCTGGGTTTTTTGGGCTAAGGCGGGCCTCCAACCAAGGACCAGGCCCAGCATGCCTGCCAACGCAAATCCTGCGATGAACCGGATTCGCTTTTGGAGGACGGAACAGGTTATTGGCGATCCCTGCATTGGGTCACAAAGGCGTTCAGGTGCTGCACCAACAGGCGACGATCCCGCTCCGGAAATTCAATTTGTATAGGGATATAGGCCAATGGCATGCTATGTTGCACAAAGAAATCCCGATGGGGTGCCAGTTTGACCAAGTCTTTTTCGGTGGTGATGACAGCGCGGTTGGGTCCGTGCAGGGCTCGAAACGCGTCCAAAATTTCATCCAAGCGCTCGGGGGTGTATTCGATGTGATCCTCGTAACACAAGTGTTTATAAATCAGGCCTTGGTCATTCAGGTGGTTCCCTAACAAATCAGGGTTGGCGATCCCGGTCACCAAGAGGTAATGACCTTGGGACTCGAGGGGTCTTTGCTCAAAAGGCTCCATAAAAACGGGATCCAAATGCTCAATGGAGGAGTAAAGAACTTTGTCCGGGCTGAGGCCTGCGATTTTGCCGCTGTAAAACTTGCGATCGTAAAGGCGTAGGGTGGGGGGGCATTTGGTGAAAACAACCAGGTTAGCCCGGCGATACCCCTTCCAGGGTTCGCGCAATGTGCCCCATGGCAAAAGATGGTCCTCAAAAAAGGGTTTGCTGTAATCGCTCAGGACAAAACTGAGATGCGGCTTCAAACGACGATGTTGAAAGCCATCGTCCATAACAACAGCTTTGAGATTCGGAAAGCGGGCTTGCAATTGTCGCAGGCCCTCCAAACGGTCTTCGCAAACGGCCAGTGGGACAAAGGGTAATTTGGCAAAAAGCATGTAAGCTTCGTCGCCAAGGGTCCCGGGGTTATCGCCTTCACCCGCCAGGTGAAAACCCTTGGTTCGGCGACCGTAACCTCTCGATAGGATGGCGATGAGCCCCAAAGATTCGTGGAGGTAGGCGGCCACGGTTTCGGTATGCGGTGTTTTGCCGGAACCGCCTGCATTGAGATTGCCGATACAAACAACCGGGACCGAGGGTGAAGTGGACTTGAGCCAACCCTGATTGTAGGCCAAATTTCTAAGCCACATAATGAGTCCGTAGACCCATGACAAGGGCCAGGCCAGGAGTTGAAACCAGGGACGGTCCAAGGTGCCTTTGGGAAGCGATAACATGGCTGGACAAAAGTACATTACCTTTAGTGCAGCAACCCAACCGGATTCAAGAAGCCATGTTAATTAACGAAGCGGTCCGGATTTTGGACCAAATTTTTCCTACGGGCCTGCAACAATCGTACGATCGCTGCGGATTTCAATGCGGCCGCACGGATCGAGCCTTGACAGGGATCCTTGTCGGGTTGGATGTCAACGATGAACTTATCGAAGAAGCCCTGGAACAGGGTTGCAATCTCTTGGTCACCCATCACCCCTTGCTTTTTGATCCACTCACCCAAATTGGGAATAGTGGGCGGGTTGAGCGCCTTGTTCATCGAATTTTGGAAGCCGGCCTTGCGGTTTATGCGGCCCATACCAACGCGGATGCCATGCCCGAAACGATGAGCGGGGCCTTGGCCGATGCCTTGGGGCTTCAAAACACCCGAGTTTTGGAGCCGATGAAGGGAATTCTACGGCAATTGGTGGTCTACATCCCTACCGATCATGCCGAGGCTTTTCGGGATGCTCTTTTCCAAGCCGGTGCTGGGCACCTGGGGAACTATGGCGAAGCCAGTTTTGGGGTCCTGGGGCGAGGAACATTCAAGCCCTTGGACGGAGCCCGGCCTTTTTTGGGTCAAGTGGGTCAAAGGGAAGAGGTTGAAGAATGGCGCATGGAATTTGTATTCGAAGCTTGGAAAACCCCCGCCATCCTGGAGGCCATGACCCAGGCCCATCCCTACCAGGAGGTGGCCTACCAATTGTACCCCCTGGAGCAAAAAGTTTCCGGCTACGGAATGGGCTTGGTGGGTGATTTGGACCAAGAAATCCCTCTCCAAACCGCACTTCAACGCATCAAGGATTTTCTGGGCTGCCCCCTTCGGTACAGCAAGCCATCGCAGACGCCCCTTGAGGGCGGTATGATACGCCGAATCGCCCTGTGCGGGGGGGCTGGGGCCTCTTTGTGGCCGCTTGCGCAGGCTGCCGGAGCCGATCTGTACCTGAGTTCAGAGTTCAAGCACCATCATTTTTTGGATGCAGGTGGTCGCTTAGTGCTGGTAGAGGCCGGTCATGCGGAGACAGAAATTCCGGGCTGTGAGCGTATGCGTCAGCGAATAACCCCCTTGTTTCGTACCTTTGCGGTCCTCAATGCCAGGTCGTCTCAAAATCCGACCGTTTACCTGACCTGAGGGATAAACCATCGCCTTATTTTCAGACAATTATGGATCATAGCGTCGAAATCAAACTGGTATCGCTCTTCAAATTGCAGCAAATCGAATCCGAAATCGACCGCCTGCGCACCTACCGTGGTGAATTACCCATGGAGGTACGGGATTTGGAGGATGAATTAGCCGGTATGGAAACCCGCCTGGAGCGCCAAAACGAAGAACTTTCCCAAATCAAGCGGCTAATCGCCGAAAAGGAAGCGGGTCTCAAAGAAGCCCAAATGCACAAGGGCAAATACGAAGAGCAGCTCAAGGGAATTCGCAACAGCCGGGAATTTGATGCGCTCAGCAAGGAAATCGAGATACAATCCCTCGAAATTCAGATTGCCGAAAAGAAAATCAAGGAATTATCGGCCCAAAAAGAAATGCGGAGCACCGAAATTCTAACCCTGACCGAACAATTGGGCGAGCGCCGCAACGATTTGGACAAGAAACGGACGGAATTGGACGGCATTGTCGCCGAAACCGAAGAAGAAGAAAAGCAACTCATCAAAGAGGCCGAAAAGGCTTCCAAGAAAATCGAAGCCCGTTTATTGGGTGCCTACCAACGGATTCGCGGCAATGCACGCAATGGCTTGGCCGTGGTGAGTGTCCAACGGGATGCCTGCGGTGGCTGCTTTAACCACATCCCGCCCCAATTGCAAATGGACATCCGCCTGCGCAAGAAAATCACGGTCTGCGAGCATTGCGGCCGCATTTTGGTGGATTCGGATATGGAGACGATGATGGCCAACTAAGGGCCAAGGCCCGATTGAGCTTTCGTTCCAAAAGCGCTTTCCTCAAAGAAGGACGGCGATGGCCTCTCTTTCTTCGAAAACTCGGCGCCCATGGGGGCTGTCTTTCAATTCTTCGGTGAGGTCTTGGCCCGCCCAATGCTCGTAGTGCCGGCCGTTTTTCCATAAGCGACTGGCTGTTAGGTCGTAAACTTTTCCTTCAAAAGCCACCCAAATTTCGGGCCGGTCCTGTCCATTGCACAACGCCAAGCGGGCTCTTCCAATAACAGGAAGCGAATCTTGAGGACTCATGGCTTAAATTTCGGCAACGATGAAGACAATGCAACCGGGTCCCCTTGTTCTGCCCGTTCGGGGTGTTTGGCCTCAATGGGGCAGGGGTTGCCGATCGGCCCCCAACGCAACCCTCACCGGGGATTTAATCCTGGGCGATGCGTGCACGGTTTGGTACAATGCCGTGCTGCGGGGCGATGTCAATGCCATCCGCATCGGGGATCAAACCAATATTCAGGACGGTGCGGTCATTCATTGCACCTATCAGCGGGCTGCCACAACCGTGGGATCGCGGGTGAGTATCGGTCACAGGGCCATTGTCCATGGTTGTACGATTGAGGACGAAGTCCTGATTGGGATGGGCGCGGTGGTGATGGACCATGCCGTGGTCGAAAGCGGCTGCATTGTGGCGGCAGGTGCGGTGATTCTTGAAAATACCCACTGCAAGGCAGGGACTCTCTACGCCGGGGTGCCCGCCAGGCCCGTCAAGGAAGTCAGCCCTGAACAACGGTTGGCGATGCGCGAAACCGCCTTGCGCTACCTGGAATACGCGGAATGGGCCGGGCTGGAACCGCTTCAGGTGGGTAAAGAGCTGCTACGCTAAGAAGGGCAACGGTCATGGAACG
The DNA here is from genome assembly GCA_027485465.1 of Bacteroidota bacterium. GTDB lineage: Bacteria > Bacteroidota > Bacteroidia > UBA7662 > UBA7662 > SYHX01. The sequence goes on from JAIXRA010000132.1 coordinate 4,724, forward strand.
ACCGGCCCCAGAGCTTTGGCTTCTGTGGAGAGGCCGTCGTCGGTAGAGGAAGACTTTTGGACAAGCCTAAAAACCACATTAAATCGACCCAAAGGCCCCAAAAAACCACTTTTAGCCGTAATTTAACCCGTTGAACCTGTTCAACCGTTACCTCCACAACGATGACCAAAATACTTCACATGTTAGCGAACCGGCGTTTATTCCTGGGCCTTGTATTGTGGGCCATTGCCTTCGTTTGGCCAGCTGGCCCTGCAAAGGCATCTCACATTCTGGGTGGCGAAATTACCTACCGTTGTTTGGGGAACGGTCTCTTTGAATTTACCATCAAGGTTTACCGGGACTGCAACGGTATTCCATGGACCCAAACGGCCTTAGCGCTGCAAGGTCCTCACGGCACCACCAACCTTCCCATCATCCCGGGTTCACCGGATGACATATCTCCCCGTTGCCCAGGTAGCACCTACCTATCCTGCAATCCGCCCACCTCGGCGACTGGCCAAAACCAAGGCTCGGTAGCTCGCTATGTTTTTCGGGGTATTGTGGATTTGAGCGCGCTGGGCCCTGCTCCACCGGCAGGCTATACCTTTAATACAACACAGGCAGGCAATGGCATTCCCTGCTGTCGTCCGACGATTGATAACAGCACAGCGGATAATGGGTCACAGACCCTCATGGTCAAAATGTTTCCCTACCGTGATCCGAATACCAATCTGTTGTTATCTCCTGCACAGCTTTGCGATAATTCTCCGGAATTTGCGACGGATCCTACGTCCTTTGCCGTGCTTAATCCGGTCGATACCATTTTCATGCAGTCACTGGCTTTTGACCCGGATTTGGACAGTACGCGCTTCGGTATTGATTTTCCATTGGGAACCTCGGTGACCGCTCCGTATGCATACACCGCTCCGTACACCGTTAACAATCCGATTCCTGGCCTGATGCAGCCCCCCTTTGTGAGCGCGAACAATATTCCGATCAACCTGACCACGGGTGAAATTGTGTATCAGCCCACCACCCAGGGAACCTTTGTGATGGTAATCAAGGTGAGTTCTTTTCGGTGCAACCAGTTGATTTCGGAAGTTTACCGGGATTTTAACCTCAAGGTTATCCCGAATGCGCCTACTTCGCCCCCTGTCTTTAATCCGAACGGTCCCCTCAACGGAATTTTCACCCAGCGCCCTCCGTTCATTCGTGCGCCTTTTACCTTGCCCAACGGGGACCCCAGTTTTGAGGGGACCTATTACGCCGGGGATACGATTGAGAGTTTTGTGAACGCCGAGGATGCCTTTCCTTCGTTGTTGGGAAACCCCAACATTCCAAGTACCTGGGTTCCTGTTCAGCAGACTGTTAGTGTGTTTGTTCGAGGTAGTCAATTGGCGACTAATTTTCCCGGCTATAACAACTGCGTGCAGCCACCCTGCGCCCGTTTGCAGCGCATCAACGATACCACCCTACCGCCCAACCCGCCCCAATTTCAGGCGACCATCTTGCCTTACGGCAACGGAACCCCGGCAGGTTTTGGTTTCACAGGGACGGTCCAAAGCGGTGTCAAAATCGTTTGGCCAACGGCTTGTTCCAACCTGCCCCGAGGGGTGGCCAACTGCGGAGTCCTGCTCTCCAGTAACAAATTCCAGATTAATGCCTTTGATAACAATTGCCCGGTCGAAGGCCGCGATGCCCGCGTTTATACCTTCAAACTCATCAACGTACCGCCTCTTCCGCCGGCCCGTATTCGCGGTGTCTCGGTGTCTCCGACCAACGATTCGGTCACGGTTTACTGGCAAAACCCCTACGGCCGACCCGGGGCCATCATCGATACGGTGACGATTGATTCCTTGGATATTCGCAATTACAGCGATCAAAACAGCACTTTTCAGCGCAAAAAATCGGTGTCTCGCCGTATTTATTCGTTCAAACAATACCGCTTGTATCGCAAGGCCCTGGACCGTGTGACCGGTCTGGCAGCCAGCCCCTGGGTACGGGTGGATTCTTTGGCTACGTTGGATTCTAGCAAAATGGTGGATGCCTCCCCTTCGCTGGATTTAGCTGCTTTTGATTATTTGTACCGCGTGGGGGTTGTTTCCCGTTGCGATTCAGTGGAGTTTATTTCGGATAGCCTCAAAGTGATCCGTGGCGAATTGTTGTTCAATTCGGCCAGTGTTACGAGCACCTTTACTTGGGACTCGATGAGCACCCGCAATCCATACATCCCCCAGCATTGCTTTCCTCGGTATTATATCCAAAAGCAATCCACCTTTGCAGGGGTGGGGATCTGGCAAAACGTCGATACTTTTTTTGCGGTGGGCAATGCCCGTTATGTCTATTCCGAAATCACAGGGATACCTTGCCGGGATACTATTTCGTTCAGGGCTGGATTGCCGGATACCAACGGCATCGTTTACTGGAGTACGACTCCCAATATTGCCCTCAAGCAATCCAATCAAATAGCCCCCGTAGAATTGTTAAGGGTATCGGTTGATACCTTACCGAATGGTACCGGTGAGCTTGGGATATCCATGAATTGGAAGCCCGGACCATCGGGGGCTCTGGGGGGGTACAATGTGTACCATGTCTTGGATTCATCTTCTTTGCTCGCTGATTCCGTGGCCCAATCTTGGGGTTATTTTGATACGGCGTACACCCTTTACTATTATCCCGATTGCGATCCCAACCTGGGACCCGTCTGGCTGACGGTGGCCGGGGAGGATTCTTGCCGGTTGACGCTCGGGACGTTTGACACCTCCAATTACCATAACACGATTTACAACCACGCCGAGTATATCTACTGCAGCCGGAATCGCGGAATGAGCCTGACCTGGAATAACTATTACAAGTGGCATCCCAACCTGCTCAAGTACAGAATCTATCGTAGCGATATCGCCAATCCCGGTTATGTGCTCATTGACTCGGTATCCCCGGCTCCTTACGATAGCCTCAATCGGTACTTGGACCGTACCAGTCTCCCGTCGGGTGATTTTTATTGTTACCTCGTAGAGGCCGTTCATCGGGATGGCATGACAGCCACCTCCAATCCGGGTTGTGATACGGTTTACAATCCTTTGGTGACCTACAATCATATTCGTCGAGTTTCGGTGGATACCACCACCGGGTTGTTGAGCCTCAAATACATTTTTAATCCGGTTGATATTGTGGATTATTTCCTGCTTCAACGCCAGATACCAGGCCGTGACTTTGTAACACTGGATACGTTTCGGGTTTCCGATATGGATTTTGCAACCGGGGTGCCCACCATTAATTACGTGGATTCGTCGGCCAAGCCGGATCGAGAATCCTATAGTTACCGCATGGTCGTTGTCGATCTCTGCGATGTTTCGATTGATACGTCGGATGTTTTCACCAACCTTTTGCTGACCGGTGATGTTGACAAGTTCACCTATCCCAAGTCAGCTACGGCCCTTCAATGGTTTCTTGAGAATTCCTGGCCCCAAAACTTGGAATTTTATATCGTGAACAGGGACGATGTTGCAACGGGTCGAACCAGGGCATTTATCCCCGTTTGGCAGCTCCCAAGCCCCGTGGTTCGTAATTATGTCGATACCGTTCCTCAGGACCCATCGCCCAATGCTTTAGGCCGCTTTCAGTATTACCTAACCGCCAGGGAACGCAATCCCAATCGGGATGATTTTTTCCAAGAAGAATTGTATTCCAATATCATTTCGGTCATCCATCCGCCACGCCTCTTTATGCCAACCGCGTTTGTTCCTGGCGCAGCTGGTGGGAACGGATCCTTTTTGCCATCGGGGATTTTCATTGATATCCGCAAAGAATTCAAGTTAGAGGTCTTTAACCGTTGGGGTCAATTGCAATTTGAGACCAACGATTTCTTCAAGGCTTGGGATGGCACCAACTTGAACGGGGACCCTGTTGAACAAGGAACTTATGTCTATCGGGTGATTTATACCGGACGAGATGAGAAAACCTACGCCTTCAATTCTACGATTCTGGTTTTGCGCCAAAAAGATTAATTCGAACCATCTACCGCTTATGAAAATGCGTGCCTGTTCCTTTTTGTTCTTTGGTTTGTTGTTGGGGAGCCTGTTCGGGGTCCTTCCTACCCAGCGGCTGTCGGCTCAACCC
>JAIXRA010000087.1 GCA_027485465.1 Bacteroidota bacterium
AGTCAATGGAACCAAGCCAAATCGGCCGAACCGGCGTGGCAAGGGCTCGAAGCAGATTTGGCAGCCGCCTTTGTGGATTGGATGCGCAAGGTGCGCGGAATTAACCTGGCCTTTGATCCTCTTTTTTACAAGAATGCAGCAGAGCTCAAAGCGGCCATGCTGGCGGATCCCTCTCATGCAGTTGGTATTATGGTGACCGATGCGGGCGTTGATCCGGTGCTGGATAGTGGTTGGGCCCCATCGCTGCCCTGGTTGAGTTCTAAAACGGGCGTTCTGGTTCCTCTGTCCAATACGGGTGTCTGGAATGATTGGAAAAGCGGGCTCAAAAGCGGCGAGGGCGCTCGATGGGTTGTGCACCGCAGCCCGATGAGCCTTTCGTGGATGCGGGCTTGGTCCGTTCAGGTATCGTCCAAAGGAAGCATCGAGGATATGGAGGACGAACTGTCTTGGTGGAAGGCGTTGGGCAAAAGCAAATCGCCCGTTGTAGGGGTGGCTGATGTGGGGACCCTATCCTATGCTTTGCGACAAGAGGGGGCTTATGCTTGGAAGGTCCATGTGCCTCAGGGTCAAAAGTCTTCAATTCGTTCCCTGGTCTTCCCTGGTCAAAGTCTTTTAGCTCCTTATTGGAAGGAATTCCTAAGTAGTGGCTGGGGCTGGGCTTCTTCCAAAGAAATGAAAGACCTCCTGGAGAAGCATTTTGGCTATGCTGCCCAAGAACATATTCAGCCGGTTCAGCCCTAGGGAGGGGGGGCTTAGCCGCGCAGCAGGTCGGCCATGGCCTTACCAATATCAGCGGGAGACGCGACGACGTGAATTCCGCATTCGGACATGATCCGCATTTTGGCTTCCGCCGTATCGTCCTTGCCTCCTACAATGGCACCAGCATGGCCCATTCGTCGTCCGGGAGGCGCGGTTTGACCTGCTATGAAGCCGACTACAGGTTTGGGATTTCCGGCATCGCGAAGCCAACGGGCGGCCTCGGCCTCCATGCCTCCTCCAATTTCACCGATCATAATCACGCCGTCTGTTTCGGGATCCTGCATAAACAACTCCAAAGCCTGCCGAGTCGAGGTGCCAATGACGGGGTCGCCTCCAATGCCGATCGCCGTGGATATCCCGAGGCCGGCTTTGACCACTTGGTCAGCGGCTTCGTAGGTGAGGGTCCCTGATTTGGAAACAATCCCGATACGACCGGACTTGAAAACAAAACCGGGCATAATTCCAACTTTGGCCTGACCGGGTGTGATGATACCAGGGCAATTGGGGCCGATCAGTCGGGAACCCCGGCGTTGGACCATGGCCGCAGCCCGCACCATATCCGAGGTGGGTATGCCTTCGGTGATGCATACAATGAGGGGCACGCCGGCATCGGCGGCTTCCATAATGGCATCCCCGGCAAAGGCTGGTGGCACAAAAATGATGGAAACATTGGCCGAGGTGGCTTTCACGGCGCTAAGCATATCGTCAAAAACCGGCAGCCCCAGGTGCTCGGTGCCCCCCTTGCCGGGTGTTACACCGCCAACAACGCAGGTTCCGTACTCGATCATTTGGCTGGCATGGAAAGTGCCTTCGGAACCGGTAAAGCCCTGGACCAATATTCGCGATGAAGAATTAACAAGTATGCTCATAAAAAACGGTTTTCGAAAGCCCGGGCCCAAAAATAGCCCTGACCGTCGGCCTTACCAAACAAGTCTGCTTTCTTCTTTCACAAGGTAAATCGGCCGCTGACGATCGGGTGATCAGAAAGCCTGGTCCCGGTATTGCTGCAAGTGACGAGTGGCGTAAACAAGCTCGTTCAGGTCTTCGTTTTCGCTTTTGAGGATTTGTTGACGGTCCCCTTCCCAGGTTTTTCGGCCTTTGTGAAGAAAAATGATATGATCCGCGCATTCCAGGACTGAATTCATATCATGCGTATTGACCACGGTGGTGATGTTGAATTCTTGGGTTAGGTCCCGAATCAAGTGATCAATCCGTAGGGAGGTTTTGGGGTCCAGTCCTGAATTGGGTTCGTCACAAAACAAATAGCGGGGTTCCAAAACAATCGCTCTGGCAATACCCACCCGCTTTTTCATGCCTCCACTTAGTTCTGACGGAAACAAGGGTCCCTTGCCGGCCAGTCCAACTTTCTCTAAACAATACGCAACGCGCTCAAGCATTTGGGCGCGTGGTGCCGGCTTGAACATGCGAAGCGGAAAGAGAAGGTTATCCTCGACTGTCAACGAATCAAAAAGGGCGGCGTTCTGAAAGAGCATGCCAATGTTTTGACGCAGGATTTGTTTCTCACTCCGGTCCATGGTCCCCAGCGAGGCATTTTCATAAAAAAGGTCCCCTTGGTCCGGGAGGACCAAGCCCACCATGATTTTCATCAAGACGGACTTGCCACTACCGCTGGCTCCGATGACCATATTGATTCGGCCCGGGCCAAAGGATGCGTGAATGTCTTGGAGGACTTGTAGTTCTCCAAACCGCTTACCGATGCCTTTTAATTGAATCATAACAACAATTCTGCCAGGATATAATCCCCCGACAAAATGAGGATGCAGCAATAAACCACCGCTTTGGTAGAAGCACGGCCGACTTC
>JAIXRA010000121.1 GCA_027485465.1 Bacteroidota bacterium
TAACCTTGGCCTTGGTCATCACGGGGGTTTACCAATTAAGGCATCTTCCCATTGATGCCGTTCCGGATATCACCAACAACCAGGTACAGGTCATCGCCGTTTCCCCTTCGCTGGGGGCGGTGGATGTCGAAAAACTCATCACACAACCCATTGAAGCCTCCTGCCGCAACATTCCCGGCCTGGTTGAAATGCGTAGCTTTTCGCGGTTGGGCCTGTCGGTCATCACCGTGGTTTTTGAGGAAGAGGTGGATATTTATTGGGCCCGTCAACAAGTCAACGAAAGGCTGATCAGTGCCCGCGATCTCATTCCCCAAGGCCTGGCCAGCCCCTACCTGGCTCCGGTAACGACTGGACTGGGTGAAATATACCAATATGTGTTACGAGCCAAGCCCGGTTACGAGGCGCGGTACGACCTTACCGAACTACGCACCTTGCAGGACTGGCAGGTCCGTCGAGCCTTGTTAGGAGTTCCCGGTGTGGCGGATGTCAGCAGTTTTGGAGGCTTGCTCAAACAAATCGAAATCAGCATTCGACACGATATCCTCCAAGCCCAAGGGGTCACCCTTCAAGAAATTTACGATGCCGTTCAAGCGAATAACCAGAACGCAGGAGGGGCTTATATCCATCGGGAGGCAACCCAGCTTTCGATCCGTACCGAAGGCATGGTCCGCACTCCCCAAGACTTGGAATCCATTGTCGTCAAAACATCGCCCGAAGGCCTACCCCTTCTGATTAAAGATGTGGCCGAGGTTCGCCAAGGGCACGCCATTCGTTACGGCAGCCTGACCTACAACGGCCAAGGGGAGGTCGCTGGAGGGGTGGTCATGATGCTCAAAGGCGAAAATTCAGGTCGGGTCATTGAATCCGTGAAACAAAAGATCGAAACCATCCAAGCCGGCCTCCCGGAGGGCGTCGTAGTGGAACCCTTTTTGGATCGAACCAAAATGGTGAACAGTTCCATCCAAACCGTGGCCATCAACTTAGCAGAAGGAGCTCTTATTGTGGTTTTGGTCCTGGTCTTCTTTTTGGGTAACCTGCGGGCCGGACTTTTGGTGGCCTCTGTGATCCCTTTGGCCATGCTCTTTGCGGTCTGCATGATGAATTTGTTTGGGGTCAGCGGCAACCTGATGAGCCTGGGTGCTTTGGACTTTGGACTGCTCGTAGATGGAGCCGTGATCGTGGTCGAAGCGGTCCTGCATCGCTTGCATGTACGCCATGCCAGCATGATAGCAGAAGGCCGCAGCGTCCTACCGGGCCAATCCGAATTGAAAGAAGAAGTCCGACGTTCGTCGGGCAAAATGATGGGGGCCGCATTCTTTGGCCAACTCATCATCCTCATGGTGTATCTGCCCATTCTGAGCCTCCAAGGCATCGAGGGCAAAATGTTTATCCCCATGGCCCAGACCGTTCTCTTTGCGTTGCTGGGGGCGTTTATCCTGAGCCTAACCTACGTTCCCATGATGAGCAGTTTGGTTTTGCGCTGGAATGCCCGCGAATGGGGTCCAAGCCGTCGAGTCATGCAACGGTTGGAACGCTTGCAACAACAGATTTTGGTCAAAACCCTGCACCGTCCTCGTCCCGTTTTGGTGGGAATCCTCCTCCTGGCCTTGGGGAGTTTTGCACTCTTTACCACCTTGGGCGGTGAATTCATTCCCGATTTGCCGGAAGGGGATTTTGCGGTCGAAACCAAATTGTTACCCGGTTCGAATTTGAAGACAACCACGGATGCGGTGCTTCAAGCATCAGCCCTCATCAAAGAACGCTACCCCGAAGTGATCAAAGTGGTGGGCAAAGTCGGCAGCGGAGAAATTCCAACCGATCCCATGCCCATGGAGGCCGCCGACCTCATGATTATCCTCAAGGACCCTTCCGAATGGACGTCGGCCTCTTCGTGGGAAGAACTCTCAGCCCGAATGGCGGCTACCCTCCAAGAAATACCGGGTGTTGCCTTTGGCTTTCAATACCCGGTGGCCATGCGCTTCAACGAACTCATGACCGGTGCCAAGCAAGATGTTGTGATCAAAATCTACGGGGAGAACCTCGATAGCTTGAGCCGGCTGGGAAAAAAAATCGGCTCCCTGGTTCAGAAGGTTCCGGGGGCCGTGGATATATGGGTCGAAACCGTGGAGGGCCTCCCCCAAACCGTGGTGCGTTTTGACCGGGCATCGCTGGCGCGTTATGGCCTCGATATTGCGGATGTCAACATGCAAATTCAAACCGCCTATGCGGGGCGCAAAGTTGGTGAGATGATCGAGGACGAAAAACGTTTTGATCTCATGCTGCGGATGCCGGACGAGCTTCGCCAAAACGCGGATGCTGTCAGCGATTTGCCCATTGCCTGTCGCGATGGTTCCCGCATTCCACTCCGAGAAGTCGCCACCGTTGCTGTGGAACCCGGGGTCAACCAAATCCAAAGGGACGATGCCCGGCGACGGCTCATGGTGGGCTTCAATGTCCGAGACCGGGATGTGCAATCCGTGGTCCGGGATGTTCAGGCCTTGTGTCGCACAACCCTATCCCTGCCATCGGGCTATACCCTGCACTTTGGGGGGGCTTTTGAAAACCTCCAAAAGGCCAGCGCTCGTTTGGCCCTGGTTGTTCCCTTGGCCCTGGCCTTGATTGGTTTTTTGTTATACCTGGCCATGGGCTCCCTTCGACTGGCTGCCCTGGTTTTTGTCACGGTCCCCTTGTCGGCAGTTGGTGGTATTTTGTTGTTATGGGCAAGGGGCCTACCGTTCAGCATCAGCGCCGGCATTGGATTCATCGTGCTCTTTGGGGTGGCCGTGCTCAACGGGATTGTGCTGATCAAAGAATACTTATCCCTCGAAGAGGATGCCTCCTTGAAACCGCGGGATGTGGTGCTTCAAGGAACCGCCAACCGCCTTCGTCCGATTTTGATGACCGCCTCCGTCGCCTCCCTGGGTTTTTTGCCGATGGCCCTCAGCCAGGGCGCCGGCGCTGAGGTTCAACGACCCCTTGCCACGGTGGTCATCGGCGGCCTCCTACTCGCAACCCTCATGACCTTGGTGGTCTTACCCGTCCTCTACACCTACTGGAGGCATCGCAAAACCCCAACGAACCAACCCATCATTCCGGAATCAACATGAGACACCGCCTACTCTGGGTGCTATTCCTGGCATTCTTGGCCTGGATTTTGGGTAGCCCTTGGACCCCGGCATGGTCCCAGGACCTACCATCGATCGACTTGAAAGAAGCCTTGCATCAAGGGCGACTCCATTGGTTACTCCTCCGATCCGACTCCCTCCGTTGGCAAGCCCGTTCGCTTGAGGCCAAGGGCGGCCCCCTTCCGGATCCAGCCCTCGTTCAGACCGAATGGGGCCAAATCAATTCGGCCCTTCGAGATCAGGCGGTTCAAATCAGCCAAACCATGCGATTGCCGATTTACCATCGCCGCAGCCGTGACTTGGCCAAGACTCGTTTGGAAGGCGCCCGTCTGGAACAGGCGAGGACCTTGGCTGATCTCGAAGCCGGTATTATCCGTCTTTATTACCGCTACCTGATTCAAGAAGCCCGCTGTCAACTCTACGAACACCGGGATTCCCTACTCAAAGCAACCCTATTGGCCATGCGGCAACAACAACAGCAAGGGCAGGTTTCGGCTTCCGACCTCCATGAATTGTTATTGATTCAGGGAGAATCCCAGCTTCGATGTGCCAGTTTGCGAAGGGAACAGGACCA
>JAIXRA010000064.1 GCA_027485465.1 Bacteroidota bacterium
AGCCGCGTACTACCGCAAGAACTGCAACCGGGTGGCGAGGCAAAAACCTGACCACAACCATGGCAACGCAAACGGTGTTCACTTTTGTGATAGACCAAGGCCAAATCGCATTGGTTGCATCGGGCCGTCCAAGCGCAGTCTTCGCAATGCAACGAAGGAGCATACCCCCTTCGGTTTTTGAACAAGAGGACCTGGCGCCCCGCCGAGATTTCATCCCGCATCGCCTCCAACAAAGTAGACGAAAATTCGCCCTGCACTCGGCCGCTTTGATTCTCACGAATCATATCGACCCAGACCCATTCCGGCATCTTTTGGTCAGCGAACCGCATAGTCAAATCGACCTTGGACATACGGCCGCTTTGGGCAGCCTGCCAGGATTCGGCGGATGGCGTGGCTGAACCCAATACAACCGGAATTTTCCAAACCGATCCCAACCACAAGGCGACATCCCGGGCCTGGTAGGCCGGGCTTCGATCCTGCTGTTTGTAGGAAGGGTCGTGTTCTTCGTCTACGATAATCATGCCCAAACGCGCAAAGGGAAGGAAGACCCCGGAGCGAGGCGCCAATATTAACGAAACCCCTCCATCCCGAACCAAATTCCATAATTCCACCCTTTCGTGGTCGGAATACCGCGAGTGATAAACACCCACCTCCACACCGACATATTCAGCCACACGCTGTACCAGTTGGTGGGTGAGCGCGATTTCCGGCAAGAGGAAAAGCACTTGTTCGCCTCGGTCCAACACCTCCCGTAACAAATCAAGGTAAACATGGGTTTTACCGCTCCCGGTTACGCCGTGCAACAAGACGTTTTGAACTAGAGTCAACGCGTGTCGCGCCTTGAGGGAGGCGTCTGCTTGGACCGGATTAAGTGCCAAAGGTTTTTGAAGGCCCGCCTTGAGCCGAACTCTGGGGACCCACCGCGTCGAACGGAGCAACAAGCCCTTTTCGACCAGGCTTTGAAGGACGGCGGTCGGGGTCCGTGTCAGCTTGAGTTTGGATAAAACGGCCGAGAGGGAGACCTGATCGGAACCTGCTGCTACTGCATGCATAGCCATAACAAATTCCAATTGACGGGGGGAGCGTTCCAATTCGGGCATTATCGCGGCCCCTTCGGCCAACCAACGCGGGCCTTTGGCGACCCACGCTTCGCTTTTGGGTCGATAAACTTTTGAAAAGTTTTCCAAAGTGCCAATCAAGCCGGCCTCCATAAGTTCTTGAATCCAAGGCGAGGGGTTGTGCGGCACCATCCACCGTTGAACGGCTTCCAGGCTCATACCCGGACCTTGCCGCAGGCGCTCCCACAGCTGCTTGGACAAAGGATGCAAATCCTGCCAGCGATCCGACCCCTCTTCTTCGATAAAATCCATGGCCACCAAGACGCTTTCACTACCGACCCTCAAAAGAGCTGGCAGGGCCAGGCCCATCAAAGCACCTGGAGAACAGAAGTAATACCCCAGCATCCATGACCAAAGCTCGTGGCCCCTGGTTCCCCAAATCGGCTTGGCATCCAATCGTTCCAAGGCTTCTTTGATTGGGTAAGACGGTCGATTTTGGTGAACCTTCATGACCAAGCCTACGTATTGTTTCCGCTTGCCAAAAGGAACCCGAACCCTGCAACCCACCAAGTCCTGGGGTGGACCGTCCCCTGTTTCCCATGAAGAGGGCATCGCATAGGTATACAGCCCCTCAACGCCTAGCGGCACCGCAATTTCTAACAACCATTCGGGCTTAGGGTCCACTCTACAAAACTAACGAAACAGCCAAGGACACGGGCCGTATTTTAGGCCTCTGATATTGCTTATGAACCTTGCTGCCAGCCACCGCCGCCAACGCCTCCAGGCCCTGGCCTTGGAATTGGGTTTCCTGGATTGCAAGGTCGCCCAGGCCCGCAGGCTGGACGAAGAAAGCAATCGCCTCGAAACATGGCTGAGCCAAGGCAAGCACGGCGAAATGTCCTACATGGAAAGGCACTTTGAGGAAAGATTGGACCCCCGCCGTCTGCTTGATGGATGTCGCTCTGTGATCGTTCTGCTGCATAATTATTACCAAACGAATCCATCGAAAGAGGCTGAAACGGGTCCTTCCGACCCTTCCCTGGACCCCCTTTCAATCACCCCAAAAATTGCCCTGTATGCCCAGGGCGAAGATTACCATCGCGTGCTGAAAGACAAGATGAGGACCTTGGTTCAAAGGATGCGGGATGAATTTGGTGAATTCAGTGTTCGCATTTTCACAGATTCCGCTCCCATTCTCGAAAAATCCTGGGCAGCCTTGGCAGGTGCCGGATGGATGGGCAAGAATACCAATTTGTTACAAAAAAAAGCAGGAAGTTATTTCTTCTTAGCCGAAATCCTTTGCGACTTGGACTTCACCTACGATCATCCGGTCAGGGACCACTGCGGGGAATGCAATCGTTGCGTCGAGGCCTGTCCTACCGGCGCCTTGGAACCTTACCGTCTAGACGCCAGCCGTTGTCTTTCGTACCTAACCATCGAACTCAAAAACCAAATACCGGCCTCTTTCGAGGGCCAAAGCGAAGGTTGGGCCTTTGGCTGCGATATCTGTCAGGAGGTTTGTCCATGGAATCGCTTTTCGGTCCCGCACCAAGAACCACGCTTCGACCCCATGAACCCTCACCAACCCACAGCCGGGGAATGGTTATCCATGACCGAAGAAGAATTCCGTAACAAATACAAGAACAGCCCTTTGGCCCGAACCGGCTTGCAAAACATGCAAAGGAATATACGGTTTGTCCTTGGCAAAGGACGGGGATAACCCTCCGATGGAGGCTTTACCTGATCGCCCCTTCGGGGCTCCCGGTCCAATGACGTTGGAGGCTTTCCAAAAACGGCTCCAGGGCCCGGATATCTTCGAACCCGAAATCATCCAGTTCCAAGCTATCCAAATCCAAAACACCCACCAAGGCATGGCCGGCGTACAGGGGAAGAACTAGCTCAGAACGACTCAGGCTACTGCAAGCAATGTGGCCTGGAAACTGTTCAACATCCGGGACCAAAATCGGTTCGTTGCGTTCGACGCAGGCTCCGCAAACACCTTTCCCGCGATGTATCAACGTACAAGCCACCGGTCCCTGAAAAGGACCCAGCACCAGAGTCCCATCGGTCGGTCGTAACAAATAAAATCCGGTCCACCAAAAACCCAAACCACGATGCAACAGAGCCACCAAATTGGAAGCATTGGCCAGCCACCCTGCACCGGCATCCTGCAAGGCTTCCCAATCCCGCATCAATTCAACATAACGCGAAGCGCGATGGTCGGGCCTGCTACCATCGTAGGGGATATCGTGAGCCATTACAAAAGATACGGACAAATGGATGTATGCAGCTTGTTCTAGGATACGGCCTGTTAGTGAATACGACCTGTTAGTGAATACGGCCTGTTCGGGGACGAAAACGAAGCATTACGCCGGCCTCGTATTCCAAATAGTCTTCCCAACGCTTTCGGACCTGTTCCTTGGGGAAATAGGCCTCGGCCAGGTCCATAAAAAGTCGGTAATGACCGGCCTCGCTTACCATGAAGGCATGGTAAAAGCGCCGAAGGTCTTCGTCGCTGCAATGCAAAGACAAGAGTCGAAATCGCTCGCAGGATCGGGCTTCGATCAAAGCGCAACACAATAATTTTTCGAGAAGCCGGGCCTTGCGATCCAAACCGCGTGGCTGAAAGGCCAAGAGGGCCACGACATACTCATCGCTCCGTTGAGGACCTAATGGAATGTTACGGCGGTCCATCTCTTCGACCACGGTCCGGAAATGCCCCCATTCCTCGGTAACCACCGGGGCCAATTCCCGCACCAAACGAGGGTAATCAGGGTATTGAACAACGAGGGAAATGCAGGAGGAAGCGGCCTTTTGTTCACAAAAAGCATGATCCACCAAGATCTCTTCGATGGATTTTTCAGCAATCTCAGCCCATCGGGGATCGGTGGGCAGTTTCAGGCCCAACACCGGCTCAGCCCATGTGGGCGTTCAACAAGGCTACCAAGTTTTGCTTGGGGACCACACCGACTTGCTTCTCCACCACTTCACCGTTTTTGAAAACCAAAAGGGTGGGTATGCTGCGGATTCCGTAGCGGGTGGCAATGTTGGGGTTGCTGTCCACGTCCAGCTTGCCAACCACCGCTTTGCCTTCCATATCGCGGGCGATTTCTTCGACCACAGGGCCGACCATACGGCAGGGTCCACACCATTCAGCCCAGAAATCAACGAGCACAGGTTGCGTGGAGTTCAGGACGGTTTCTTGAAAATTGGAATCAGTGATTTCGAGGGCCATGTTCTAAATTTAATGGTTTAATGGAATTTGTAGGAAGCTCCAACAAAAACCATTCCAAAGTTACGGCTCAGGCCAGACTATAACCCACCGCCAGGCGCTCCAAGTCTTCAAAAAGGCCAGAGTCCGGGGACACTTTGAGTAGCTCTGAACGCATGCCCACCGAGCGTTGGTCTTCGGGAACCCATAATTCCACCTTGACCCCCAGCTTGCCGGGGTGGGCGCGAAGGGCTTCGCTCAGGCGGAGGTTAAAGTCCGGGGCCAATTGGTCCAAATGCAGACGAATCGTCAGGCTTTTGAATCTTTTGTCGCGGAGTTCGGACAAAAGTTCCAAATTAGAGAATCGAAAGAAGCCGGCTTGTTGCCCGTCTTTGCCCTGAAAATATTCCCACCGCCCCGAAATCAATAGGGCAGTCCCTGCCTCCACCAAATGTTTGAATTTCATGGCCTGATCGCCCCGGAGTCTGAATTTGCGGGTACTATCCTTGTCCTCCACCGCAAAGGCCAAGACTTCTTGATTTTTGGAATCCCGGAAATATTGGACATCGGTGACCATCACGGCCATCTGAAGGTCCTGTTCAGGTCGTTCCTCCAAATGCGAGAGGGGGCTTAATCCCAAATGTTTTATTTCCAAGGCGTAACTATCCAACGGGTGGGCGGTTATGTAAAGACCTACCACTTCCTTCTCTCGGCGAAGGACCTCCAAGGAAGGCCACGGCTCCACTTGCCGGATTTCGGGTTCGTTGATATCCACCATCCCGGCCGCTCCAAACAAAGAAGTTTGGGATTGCAAGGTTAATTCCCTGAACTGCTGTCCAAACCGCATGGCCTTTTCCAACAGGTTGCTTCCCCCACCGGCTTCGGCATCCAATAACAATCGCCGGTTCCCATTCACCCCGCTTAGACGATCCAAAGCCCCGGCCAAGGCCAAGGCTTCCAGGGTTTTTTTGTTGGCCTGCCTTAAATCAATCCGCTTACAAAAATCAAATAGGCTCTCGTAATTCCCCCCTGCCTTGCGTTGTTCCACCATACTCTCGACGGCTCCCTCACCAACGCCCTTGACGGCACCCAGTCCAAAACGAATTTGGCCCGCAGCATTCACCGAAAATCGAAACGAAGATTCGTTGACATCCGGACCCAATACCTGCAAACCCATCCGCCTGCACTCTTCCAAAAAGAAGGCCACTTTGGTAATATCCGACATATGGTTGGACAAAACGGCGGCCATGAACTGAGCAGGGTAATGGGCTTTGAGGTAGGCAGTTCGAAAAGCCACCACCGCATAACACGTTGAATGGGACTTGTTAAAAGCGTATTCCGCAAAGGCTTCCCAATCTTTCCAAACCTTGGAGGCAACCCCTTCATCGTGACCCCGTTCTTTGCAACCCTCCAAAAACTGAGGCTTGAGTTTGGCCAACTTCTCCGGGATTTTTTTTCCCATCGCTTTGCGCAATTCATCCGCCTTCCCCTTCGAAAAACCGGCCAACTTTTGACTTAGTAACATCACTTGCTCCTGGTAGACCGTGATTCCGTAAGTCTCGCCCAAGAGCTCTTTCATGTCCTCGAGGTCGTAGACAATGGGCTCTTTGCCGTGTTTGCGGTTAATGAAATTGGGAATGTAGGCCAAAGGACCCGGACGGTACAGGGCGTTCATCGCAATGAGGTCCTCGAATTTGTCCGGCTTGAGTTCTTTGAGGTATTTCTGCATCCCGGGGGATTCGTATTGAAAAATCCCAACGGTTTCTCCCTTTTGAAAGAGGGTATAGGTCAGAGGATCATCCAAGGGAAAATCCTCCGGTTCCGGAAAATCTGCTTGAACCTGGCGCACCAATTCCACCGCATCGTTAATGATGGTCAACGTGTTCAGACCCAAAAAGTCCATTTTGAGCAATCCGGCTGCCTCGGCCACTTCGTTATCAAATTGGGTCACCAAGGCAATCTGGGCATCCGGGGTGTTCTTGACCGGAACATAATCGGTTAAATCACCGGGCGTAATCACAACACCGCAAGCGTGGGTTCCCGAATTTTTGAAAGAACCTTCAAGCAAGGCGGATTGTTCCAAAACCCGGCCTTCCCTTCCACCTTTGCGCAACATATCGACCATCAACCGGGCTTTGCGCTGGTCATCGGAACTCAATTGATCCAGATGCTTCAGGCCTTGTTCGGGGTTCAACAGTAATTTTCTTAAGGGGGCTTTTTTGAAGTAGTCGGCCCTGTTGAGGTCC
This sequence comes from Bacteroidota bacterium, assembly GCA_027485465.1. GTDB lineage: Bacteria > Bacteroidota > Bacteroidia > UBA7662 > UBA7662 > SYHX01. Next base: position 6,516 of record JAIXRA010000064.1, read on the forward strand.
TCCGGAAAAAGTTTGGCCAGCGTGTCGGTTTCCAAGGGCTGAAGGCCCATCACCCGACCGATGCTACGGATGGCCGATTTGGCCGCCATGCTATGGTACGTCGCAATCTGCGCAACCTGATTCCGGCCGTATTTCTCCATAACATATCGCATGACTTTTTCGCGACCGCGGTCATCAAAGTCAATATCGATATCGGGCATGCTGACCCGGTCTGGGTTCAGAAACCTCTCAAAAAGCAAATCGTAGCGAATAGGATCCACATCGGTGATTCCCGTGCAATAAGCGACGACCGAACCTGCAGCCGAACCTCGACCCGGTCCTACGGTCACGCCCATCGATCGAGCAGCGGATGTAAAATCCTGAACAATCAAAAAATACCCAGGGTAACCCGTATGCGCAATGGTCTGCAATTCAAAGTCGATTCGCTCAAGCAATTCAGGACTCAAGGACCCGTACCGCTTCATAGCCCCTTCGAGGGTCAAATGGCGCAGGTATTCGTTTTCGTTCGCAAATCCAGGGGGAATATCAAAGCGTGGGAGCAAGACATCCCTTTGGAGGGTGTAGGATTCCATGGAATCAGCCAAGGCCAAGGTATTGGCCAACCATTCCGGGTGATGCCCCATTCGGCGGGCGGCTTCGGCAGGTTCCCACAAATGATACCCCTCCCCCTGCATACCAAAGCGGTAACCGCGACCCTGTCCGATAGGGGTATCCTTGTATTCCAACGGCACAACACAGAGGTACGTATCGTGCAAATCGGCATCTTCGAAGCGATTGTAGTAGGTATTGTTGGTAACAATGATCGGTATATTGTATTGGGCGGACCATTTCTCGTATTGAGCCCTAACAAACTTCTCCTCCTCCAGGCCGTGGTCTTGGACCTCCAAGTAAAAATGTTCCCCAAAGGCCTCTTTCCAGGCCCGAAGAGCTTCCTCGGCCTGTGTTACTCCGTGATTGAGCAAGGTCCAAGGTATTTCAGCATCCAGAGAACCGGAGGTCGCCACCAAACCTTCGCGATGGGCAAAGACCAAATCCCGGCTAACGCGGGGTACGTAATAATACCCTTCGGTATACGAAAGCGATCCCAATTTGACCAGGTTTTGGTAACCCGTTTGGTTACGGGCTAAGAGGAGCTGCGGTGTTCCGTTATCCTTACGGCTATGATCCCGATGGTCCTTGCATACCTGCAGGTCCAAGCCCAAAATAGGCTTGATCCCTTTGGCATGGGCGTATTGAAAAAACAAAAAAGCCCCGTAAAGCGTCGAGTGATCCGTCAGGGCAATGGCCCCACTTCCCTGGGCCACGGCATGATCTACCAAATCGTACACGGTGCTGCATCCAGGAATCCCCAACGAAAATTGGGAATGGCAATGCAGGTGCACAAACCTGCTGAGGGATGATTCGGGCACGATGCTGTTCTTGATCGTCCCTTCATCCGCAAGGGCCTTCGAAGGACTGGTAGCTGCTGAACCGGGCTGTGTTACGCTTTGGGCCGTACCGGGCACAGGGGCGTCGGCAGCAACCTTTTGTTCGAGACCCCTTTGCAGCGCATCGTAGGCCGAAGCATCCAAGCCCAAATGACTTGCGTTGACCACCTGCCTTTGGACCAGGGCCAGCAAACAATCCACGGTCGCGGCCACATCGGCGCCTGCATCGTGGGCCTCCTGAAATCCCCTTCCAAATAGCTTCCAATAGAGCTCGGTTAATGTAGGCCATTTGAATTGACCTCCCCGGCCTCCGGGCAAGGCACAAAAAGCGGTAGAAACCTCCTTGGTATCCAGGACATGCAAGCCCTCGAAACGATCGTCTCGACCCAAGCGGTACCATTCGGCCCGGACAATCAGTAAATCAAATTCGATGTTATGACCAACGACAACCGAAGCTTTTTGCAAATCCGATTCAAAGGCGTCCAAGACGACCTCCAGAGGCTGACCCTCCGCCCTGGCCCTTTCGGTCGTAATTCGGTGAACCTTGGCTGCATTGAACGGAATTTCAAATCCATCGGGGTAGATCACCAAGGATTGAGCCGCTATGCAAGCACCTTGTCCGTCAAGAAGTTGCCAACCGATTTGAACCGCACGGGGCCAGTTGGCCGAGTCGCTGATCGGGGCCTTATAATTGCGAGGTAAACCGGTGGTTTCGGTATCAAAAACCAGAATCATAACAAGCGCATGGTGTTGGAAACTTCAAGGTTGCGCCAGGCCTGACCTCGCACAACCCTGGCATAGACCCCCAGCGGCAAAAAGCGCCCGTGGCGATCTTCCAAGGCCGTTTCACCGCATTCCATTTCTTCGTTTTTGTACCAACGCCCTAACAAGGATCGCAGGATGAGGGGCGACAGGCCCAAAGAATAGGCATTCACCAACAAAGCATGCCGTTCGGGAACCAAAATTTGACGAACCTCTTCCAAGAGGTCCTGCAATTGATCCTCCAACTTCCATCGTTCACCGGAACTTCCGATTCCATAGGCCGGGGGATCCATCAAAACTGCATCGTAAAAATGCCCGCGCTTGATTTCACGTTGTACAAATTTTCGAGCATCTTCGACCACCCAATGCAAGCCATCCAAACCCGAAAGGTCTGCGTTGCGTCGAGCCCAATCCACGACCTGCCTGACCGAATCCAGATGATAGACCTTGGCCCCGGAAGCCGCAGCGGCCAGGCTGGCCCCCCCGGTATAAGCAAAGAGATTCAAAACGCGGGGACCACCGGATTCCCGGGGACCACCGGTCCAATTCTTGAGGATCCCGGCGATAAATTCCCAATTATCAGCCTGCTCCGGAAACAAACCCACATGCTTGAACGCCGTCATGGCCAATTGAAACCTCAACTTCAGCGCAGGACTTTGGTACGAAAGCGACCAACGATCCCCGGCTGCTCCGGGTCCGTTGCCCAGCCATTGACCGCTGCGACTACCCCCGGCCTCAAAACGCCAATGGGCTCTTTTGCGCAAAGCGGCTTGGGATTCAACGGGCGCCCACAAGGCCTGAGGTTCCGGTCTTTGCAAAATGCGTTCACCAAATCGCTCCCATTTGAGACCGTTACCACTATCCAACAAGGCATAGTCCTTCCATTGTTGAGGGTAACGAAGGGGCAAAACGGCGGGAGGCGACTCCAGCATTAACCTTCGCTTTTCTCGGGTCGCATTTGCGGAAACAAAAGCACTTCCTGAATACTGGCCGCGTTGGTCATGATCATGGCCAGGCGGTCGATGCCGATTCCGATCCCGGCGGTGGGTGGCATTCCAAATTCCAAAGCCCTCAAAAAATCTTCATCCAGGACCATCGCCTCCGGATCACCTCGTTTGCCCAAATCCAATTGGGCTTCGAAACGGGCGCGTTGATCCAAGGGATCGTTGAGTTCCGAAAATGCGTTGGCTATTTCTTTGCTATTGCATATGAGCTCGAACCGCTCCACCAATCCGGGCCTGCTCCGATGCGCTTTGGCCAAGGGTGACATTTCGACCGGATAATCCATGACAAAGGTGGGCTGTATCAGGGTGGGCTCGACCAATTCACCAAAGAGGGTATCCAACAATTTGGCCCTTCCCATCGAAGGGTCGGTTTCGATTTTGAGCTGTTTCGCCAAATCACGCAAGGCGGCTTCATCCAAATCATCAACACGAACCCCTGCTTTTTCCGAAATCGCATCGTATAGCGTCACGCGTTGGAACGGTGCTTTGAAATCAATACGATTCTCGCCGACTTGAAGGACCGTCGAGCCATGCAATTCCATGGCTAACTCTTCGAGTAACTTTTCGGTTTGGGACATCATCCATTGATAATCTTCAAAAGCCACGTAGAGCTCCAACATGGTAAACTCCGGGTTGTGAAAACGACTCATGCCTTCGTTGCGGAAATCCCGGGCGAATTCGTAGACACCCTCGAATCCGCCGACTATCAATCGCTTGAGGTAAAGCTCGTTGGCGATTCGCAGGTACAGCGGCATATCCAGCGTGTTGTGATGGGTTTTGAAAGGCCTGGCCAAGGCTCCGCCGTAGAGGGGCTGTAGCACCGGGGTTTCGACCTCCAAATAACCATGCCTGTTAAAGAACCGGCGCATGGTTTCGATCATACGCGATCGTAACACAAAAATATTTCGGACCTCCGGATTCACGATCAAATCCACATAACGCATGCGGTATCGCTGTTCGGGATCGTTGAAACCATCGTAAACTCGACCTTCATCGTCCCGTTTGACAACCGGCAACGGACGCAAGGACTTGGCCAAGAAAAAAAAGCTTTTAACATGAAGCGTTATTTCACCAACCTGGGTGCGAAAAATAAAGCCCGTGACTCCGACCCAATCGCCAATATCGCAATGCTTCTTGAAGACTTCGTTGTAGGCATCCTTGTTCTCGCCGGGACAAATTTCGTCGCGGCTGATGTACAACTGAAGGCGACCGCTGGCGTCTTGAAGTTCGGCAAAGGATGCTTTGCCCATGATTCGTCGGCTCATCAAACGACCCGCAAGGGACACCTCTTGCCAAGCAGCCGAATCTTCATCGCTGAAATCGCTTAAAACTTGGGCGGTGCGATGGGTCCTCTCAAACGAGGCGGAAGGGTAAGGCTCCACCCCCAAGCCCCGAAGGGATTCCAAGGAGGCGCGGCGCAAGAGCTCTTGTTCGCTCAGTGGTTGGTTCATAGGATTTTTGAATAACGCGGGATGCGACCTCGAACCGAGGTTGCAAAACCCACGCAAAATAAGCAGTTACCCGGCCTTTTGGGTCTTGAAAAAACGCGCAGCCGCTCCTTGGTTTTTGGATATCCATCGAAATCCCATGGCGACCCGGGCTTTGCCATCGGGAGCCTGCAAGGGGCGGGAGGCCGACTTCGCTGCATCGCGAGGACTTCCCCTGTGTAGATCGGCGGTGAGTGCTTTGGGAAGTTTGAGGCTGCTGGCGTCCATCTCAAACAACAAGCTATCCGGCAAATCCAAGCCGGCTGGATCCGTTGGCGGGTTGGCACTGCGGTAGAAATATTGCATTTGGACCGTGCCCGTGCTTCGACGTGTGATTTCGGCCTGTAGAATGCGGGCGGAAGTGGGCTGAACCCAAAGCCGAATCAATTGCCAATCCTGATCCGCCCCGGTTGGCAACAAAGAAAGCTGAACCGCGCTTTGACGACCCACCTTGTCCTCACCCATCAACATCCCGCGGTAACCCTGCGGGCGTTTGAGAAACTCAAAAAGCTCCATGGGATTCTGTCGGGGCAGCAAGGCCAGGCGGGGGCTTTGCAAATGAAAACGATCCGGGGCCAGGTAGTGCATCGTGGCCGACAAGGGCCTGATTTTGACCCGTGGCACATCGGCCTGAACCTGCACTTCGGCCGCCAAATCCCTGAGAGAAGCGCTGCGTTGAACCAGGCGGTTCACCAGGGTCTCGGCATCCATCGTAGCCGAGGCTGCTGTCGAAACCGAGGCTGCTGCCGCGCTTTTCTGGGCAAGGGCTTGCTGTCCAGTGCTGATGAATGCAAAGGAAACAAAGCCGAAAAAAAGAAGGCGAGTGAGGCCGAACATATTCGAAAGATTTTAGAAGCGGGAGTCCTTGGTTAGGTAAGGATGTCTTTGCGCTCAAAGGTCCACAGGCCGATGCCTATCAGCAAGACCCAATGGGCTCCCAGGAGCACCATCGAAAAGAGAATATCCCCCCAGGGAACAGGATCCAAAAACAAAGACCGCCAGGCCGCCATGTGGGTGGTGAACAAAAAAGGTCGGACCTGATCAAACAACGCCACATCCAGGGTCCCTATCAAGGTGAAAACCATGATGGTCGCCATGGTCCCCACGATGGGACCAATGGAATTGTCCGCAAAACACGAGAGGGTCACCGACAAGCAGGCCACCGTATACAAAGCAGCAAAAGCCACCACAAAAGCCTGAAGAAAACGGGGGAGCACCTCTTCGGAGGGCAAAATTTGCAAGCCTTCGTTGCTAAGCACCGCCAAGTCCCCTACCCCAAAAATCCAAGGCGAAACCAGGACGGCCATGATCCCAAGCCATAACAACAAAACCAAGGTATAAACAGCAGCAGCCCCGTACTTGCTTAGCAAAAGCCCTTTGCGTGATAAGGGCCTTGTTAACAAATTACGCAATGTGCCCATGGCGGCTTCGCCGGATACCAGGTCACCGGTCACCAAGGCCACCAACAAAGGCAGGTGAACCACCAGCATTTGCAGAACGATAAAGCCCACCAAATACCCGTTCAACATGCTGCCCTCGACCGTGAGGCTTTGCTGCAAGGAAGAAGTAACAAATTCTATATACGACTTTCCGTCCAGCGCCAGGGCCAAAAGGATCACCCCTACCAGCAGGGTAATGGCCAGAAATCCCAAATAGGATCGGGGTTTCGCCAGGATTTTGACGCTTTCATTGCGCAGAGCAATCCACCACATCAGCGTTCGGTTTGGTGATGGTTCAACAGGTTCATATAATAATCTTCCAGTTTTTGGCGGGATTCAATCGCATAAACCTCAAAGCCGTTTTGGGTGAGGAATTGGACCGCTGCAGGGACCTCTTCTCGACCCAACGCCATGGTCAATTCACCACGATCATTCAATCGACCCCCGCCTGCCCAAGGACCGGCATTCAACAAAGTCAATGCCTCGGTAGCGCGTCCCACGGTGATGCGAATTTGACGCTCACTTTGGGATAACAATGCTTTGGCAGAACCCTGCACCACACAACGACCCCGATCCACCACCACCAAATCGGTGGCGACCGCCTCAACCTCGGACAAATGATGGGAGGACAACAAAATCGTCTTGCCTTGCTCCCGATTGAGATTCAGAATCATTTCCCGCATATCGATCAAACCCTGAGGATCCAATCCAGTCCCAGGCTCGTCAAGAACCACCAAATCCGGGTCGTGCAAGAGGCATTGGGCCAGGCCCAGGCGTTGACGCATTCCGTGCGAAAACGATGAAACCTTATCGTTTTCCCGACCGTTAAGTCCCACAAAATCCATGAGCTCCAGCGAACGAAGTCTCGGTTCCTTGACCCCGGAGGCCCTGGCGAGCAATTCGAGGTTTTGGAGCGCACTGAGGTATTTATAAAAATCCGGCTTTTCGATCAGGCAACCGATTCTCGCAAGGATTTGTTGGCGATGAGACCGGTAGTTAAGACCAAACAAAAAAAGTTCCCCCCTGCTTGGCCGAATCAGGTCCACCAACATCCGAAGGGTCGTGCTTTTGCCCGCCCCGTTGGGGCCCAAAAAACCCATCACACCACCCGCTTTCAATTCGAAATTCAGCCCGTCAACGGCCCTAAAAGCACCGTAGTCTTTGACCAAATCAACGGCTTTTACCACGGTAGAATCGGGGGGGATGAGGGTACGGGGGCTCACCGGTTGTCCTCCTCCAAAACCTTGCGGTACAGCGCTTCGTACAAAGGCAGAACCCGGTCCAGGGAAAAGTCCGATGCACGGCGAATGGATGCTTGGCGAAATTGTTCCAACATGGCTGCATTGGATAACAAGGCGACCGCCTTTTGGATTCCTTGTTCTTGCCCGTTCTCGGGGACCAGGATTCCGCTTCGACCGTCTTCGATCAATTCGGGCAATCCACCGGCATCGCTGGACATAACCGGAACGCCACAAGCCATGGCCTCCAGGGCCGCTAAACCAAAACTCTCGGTTTCGGAAGGCAAAAGCAAAAGATCCGAAACGCCCAAAAGGCTCTCGACCGGATCTTGACGACCGATAAAATGCACTTTTCCGGTTAAGCCTCCTTCCCGGACACTTTGCTCTGCACGGGGCAATTCAGGACCGTCCCCCACCATGAGAAGGCTGGAAGGTACTTGATCGGAAATTCGATGGAACCATTCCACCACACGGTCGATACGCTTGACCCGCCGAAAATTGGATACATGGATCAAGAGCCGATGTCCGGCGGGACAAAATCGCTCCCTTAAACCGGGTCGAACCGAAGGCGTAAAACGATGAAGGTCCACAAAATTGGGAACGGTGATGACTTTTTTGCGGCAATCAAAATAGCGATGGGTTTCATCCCTCAAAAAATCCGAAACAGCGGTCACCGCATCGGATTGCTGAATCGCAAAACTGACCACCGGAGCGTAATTGGGATCCTTGCCCACCAAGGTGATATCGGTTCCGTGCAACGTGGTGATTACCTTGACCCGTATGCCTTGCCCTGCCAGAATTTCTCGGGCCAAGTGGGCCGCCGTGGCGTGAGGAATGGCGTAATGAACATGCAATAAATCCAGCTTTTGTTCTCGCACCACCTCGACCAGCTTGCCGGTGAGGGCCAGCACATAGGGCGAATGCTCAAAGAGCGGGTAGTGAACCATGCTCACCTCATGAAAATAGAGATTTTCACGAAAGACATCCAGGCGAGCCGGCAATGAATTGGATACAAAGTGAACTTGATGACCCCGATCGGCCAAGGCCTTGCCCAATTCGGTGGCCACAACGCCGCTTCCCCCGTAGGTGGGGTAACAGACCATTCCGATTCGCATGGGTTGATTCATAACAAGGCTTAGGTATAGGACAATTCAAAACCCAAAAGGTTCTCTTCCTCCCAAGGTTTAGGGAATACGGGTTGGAGGATTCAATGACGCCTTGACCTCCTTGTAAAAAAGGTCCCACAAATCAGTCCTTAGATTGGACCGAGCCAAGAGATTGGGCTCTGCGTTGGGGTGAATGCGGTTGGACAAAAAGACCAGAATTAACCCCGTTTCGGGATCGGCCCAGACATAGGTTCCCGTAAATCCGCTGTGACCAAAACTGCGTGGAGCGGCAGCCTGGGTGGAACCTGGTAGCGGTTTGTCCCAAAGCAAGCCTCGGCGGTTACCGGCAAAATACGCCGTCGTGAAACGGCTCACGGTGGATGGGTCCACCTTGGCCGAACCCGGAAAATACCCCGTAACCAGAGGCATCATCACCCGGGCCACATCCGATGCCGTCCCAAAAAGCCCTGCATGCGGACCCACCCCGCCCATCAAATCGGCCATGGGATCATGAACCTGCCCGTGAACGGTGGTTTTGCGCCAAAGGGTATCCACCTCGGTTGGGACCAGGCGATGCAAAGGCAGCCGCCGGGTAGGAACAAATCCCAAACGATCCGCACCGCAGGGTTCGTACCAAGCCTTGGTCAAAAAGGAACGATAATCCATTCGGTACCGAGCCATGTATTCATTTTGAAGCCACTTTTCGACCCATAACAAACCCAAATCGCTGTAGCGGTACGTCCCCTCGGGCTCCACGGGCAGGGCCAAAATCCTTTTCTCCAGGGAATCACGTAACAAAGCAGGCTTGTGTTGGAGGTCAGACCAAACGCGGGCCCGATTGGTATCCGATCCCAAAATTTTTTGGAAAGGGATATGCGAAGCCAGCCCCGCCTGGTGGGTTAGTACGGTGGCGAGTTTGCGGCTGCCCAAGGGATGTTTTTTGAGTTCGGGTAACAAGCTGCCCATCGTCGCTTGCAATGGCAGGGGACGAACGGTGTGCAAATGCATAGCGGCCAAGGCCGTCGATAGAACCTTGGTGAGAGAAGCCAGATCGTAAACGTGCCCCATATCCACGGGAATCACGCCGCTGGTATCGGTGCTGCCGTAGGCTTTGGCCATCAAGATGCGTTCTCCCTGCGCGACCAGCAATTGAGCACCCGGAAAAGCACCTTGCTTCCGGGCCGCCTCCACCAAGGAATCGGCCATGGAAATGCAGCGCGATGATAGAGCCGTCTGACCCCGAACGCTTTCGTTTTGAAGTCGGGGCTGCCATCGCAGGACGGGGTCCTGTTTCTCGGTTTGCGCCAGGCCATGGTGAGAGGCCGGCCAACGCAGGGGCAAAAGACCGGGCGCATCGGAAGCACCAAACAAGGCCTGAACGGCGGCGGTATAGGCTTCGGGCCTATCCTCGTAGGCACAAAGAATCGTCTCCTTGACCTGCATGCGGGTAAAAGCCAAGGGGTTTCCAAACAACAAATGCACCATCCGAACTCCCTTAGCCCGAGCCTTGTCCATCAAACCCTTCCAGCGCTGCAAACGAAGGCTGTCCATCCCCAATCCCGTGGACCATCGCTGACTGGGCACATGCCAGGCCACCACCCATTCGGGGTAGGTACAAAGGATCGAATCCAGGGACGTTGCACCCGGATGGGCCCAACTAAAATCAGGTTCCGCGGCACCCTTCCAAGGCCAATGCAAAAAATCAGCCTG
>JAIXRA010000157.1 GCA_027485465.1 Bacteroidota bacterium
CCAGGGCCTCCGATGGAATCCCCAGACGTTCAGCGATGCGATCTACATGAAGCAGGGTCGTCTGTCGGGCAATTTCTTGGTCTGTTAACATAAGTTGATTAAACGATGAACGGAACAAGTTAGCAAGGGCTTGCCAACCTCAGCGCTGAGCGCCACAAGGTAACCGAAGGAACCTCAGCGTAGAATTCGGACCGAAGGTAGCCGGAATTAACCCAGGGCGCGAACCAAAAGCAGCACGAGGCCAGCCAAAAGGGCCGAAATGGGTATGGTCAAAACCCAGGCCCATAACAATTGGATGGTAACGCCCCAGCGGACGGCAGACAAACGCCTGGTCGCACCGACCCCAATGATTGAACCCGTAATGGTATGGGTTGTACTCACCGGTATGCCCATCTGCTCCGTCATAAAAAGGGTTAATGCCCCGGAAGTTTCGGCACAAACACCCTCCAGAGGGGTGACCTTGGTGATCTTGGTGCCCATGGTTTTGATGATTTTCCAACCCCCGCTGAGGGTACCCAGGCCAATCGCCGAATAACAGGCCAAAGGAACCCAGTCCGGCATGTTCTTGATATCCTCAATATCTCCGTTAGCCACCATCGCCGCAGCGATGATACCCATAACCTTTTGGGCATCGTTGCCCCCGTGACCCACGCTGAAAGCTGCCGAAGACAACAATTGCAATTTCTTGAACATATCCCCCACCCGGTAAGCGGTGGGTGTTGTGAACTTCTCGACATACCAAAAAGCCAAAACAAACAAAAAGGCCACGGCCATTATGCCCCAAACCATCACCGAATTATCGGCACTGGACAAGTTTTTGGATAATTTGAGGGTCAAAGAAGGCTCCGAGCCCGGAAAAAGCAAGGACACCTGGGCAGCCAAGCCCTCCGAACCCACCTCGTCGTAGCCCCGAATCAGCGAACGGACCTCCCCCTGTTGAGACGACCAATCGGCCGAAGATCCGTAAATCTTCTGAGCCGCATCGGCCATTTTGATTTGCTCAAAATAATCAAAGGCAAACCAGGTCAACATGCAAGAAGCAACTATTATTCCCGTACGCAATAAGAGATTTTGCTGGATGGTCACGAGGGTAATAAAAGCCGATATAGCCATCCCAATTAACGGGGCCAGAAAAATAAAAAGGAGGGTTTTGGAGATTTTGTCCATCGCCACAATGGCTTCAAAGTCCAAATCGGGCTGATTCCAAAACGCATTGACCACCGCCGCTCCTGCAAAGCCCCCAATAAGGGTGTGCGAAGACGAAGACGGTATACCATACCACCAAGTCAAAAGGTTCCAAGCAATGGCGGCAATCAAGCCCGAAAAAATAACCTGCAGCGTAATGAACTCGCCGTGAACGGTTTTTCCGATGGTATTGGCAACGGCATGGTCTTTGAAAATAAAAAAAGCAACGAAGTTGAAAAAGGCAGCCCAAACAACGGCTTGCAAAGGCGTTAAAACTTTGGTAGACACCACCGTCGCAATGGAATTCGCTGCGTCGTGAAAACCATTAATGTAATCAAAAAGGAGAGCCAGAACAATGATGACAATCAAAAGAGTCATATCCGATGAACTAGGCGTATTTAACAACGATGGAGTCTATCACATTGGTTGCGTCTTCGAATTTGTCCGTAACAATTTCCAAAACCTGGTAAATCTCCCGCTTCTTGATTAATTCTTTGACATCCGTCTCCATATCGAACAAACGCTCAATGCACATATCAAAAACATCGTCCGCTTGGTTCTCCAAAGAATTCACTTTGATAATCGCTTCGGACATGATTTTGACATTCTTCATATTTCGAAGCTCAAAGACGGCTGTCTTGACTTCGGCGCAACCGAGTCGAATAATTTCGGCCATTTTGCGCATCCCACTATCGTCGGGATTCACCTTGTAGAAATTAATCTTTTTGCCCGATGCAAAAATATAATCGCAGATATCATCCAGAGCAATGGCTAGGTAATGAATATCCTCCCGATCAAAGGGAGTGATAAAGTTTCTACCCAGTTCCTGAAAGATCTGATGGGTGTACTCATCGTTGCGGTGTTCCAATTGTTCGAGCTTGGCAATCAACGAAGCCCGTTGGTTGTAATCAGGTTCATTCACCACTTGGCTCAACAAGTCCCCCATTTCGACCACCGTGACAGCGACCTTTTCAAACAAGGTATAAAAGACTTTGTCTTTGGGCAAAAAGACAGCAAGAAGGTTGTTTAATCCCATAACATTTATTTTAGATCATCTCGGGGCCGAATCGTCCAAAAGTAGTTCAAGAATAACCTCGCAACTTTAAGCAAATATTAACAAGTTTTCAGCGCCCCTTGAATAGGGGGCTGCGCTTGGCATTGAAAGCGGCGACACCTTCCTTGTGGTCCTCGCTCCGGCCGGCGATGCCCTGGCAGAGGGCCTCGTAATCCAACATTTGGTCCAAATCGGAGTGAAAACTGCGGTTGAGCATCTTCTTCATGAGACCGATGGCCTTGGTAGGGGCCTGGCGGTAATGGTCTACCCAGAGATTGACGGCCTGGTCCAGCTCTTCGTCCGGGACGGCCTTGTTAATGAGGCCCCATTGGGCGGCGGTCTGCGCATCGATCCGGCTGGCAAGGGTACTCATTTCAAAGGCCCTGGCCGAACCCACCAAGCGAGGCAGGAAATACGAAGAACCCGAATCCAAAACCAGCCCCACATTCACAAAAACCTCGATGAACTTGGCCGAATGGGCCGCCACACTCAAATCACAGGCCAACGCCAGGGAACAGCCAGCTCCGGCTGCCACCCCGTTGATGCGTCCTATGATGGGCTTGGGCATCTCGCGCATGGCACGGATGATGGGATTGTAGCGCTTGTGAAGGGATTCGCTCAGGTCTCGGTCCTTGGAATCCTTGATGGATTTGAGGTCTTGGCCCGAACAAAAGGCCTTGCCGGCCCCGGTCAAAACCACCACCCGAACCTCATCGTTGCGGTTGGCTTCTTTGAGGGCCGACTGCAGGGCATAGCTCTGATCGTCATCAAACGCGTTGAAAACATCGGGGCGGTTGAGGGTGATGCGGGCGACCCCCTCTTCGACTTGGAACAATACGGTGGACATGGTTCGGGTTCAGGAGGGCAAAATAAAGCCCAAAAGCGGGTTAATCCGTAGGTCCCAGGCCCCACAAACCCAGACCCATCGCCAAGAGCCCTGCCGCCCATCCGTGGAGCAGTTCAAAGGGGGTATGGGCCCCGGAATGCAGACGGCCAGCAACGACCAACCCCGAAAGCAGAACCACCGCGGGGACCAAAAGCGCTGAGGGCGCCCAGCCCGAAGGCACCAAGCCCCCCCCAGCCATCGCCTCCCAGCCCCAATCCGCCCCCTGCCGGTATAGGCAGGCCGTGGCCGCCGTCAGAGCCCCCATGCCCATGGCATGGGCCGATACCTTGGTTCGTTCCAGCCAAACCAAGGCCCATAACACCAGAACCAAGGAGCTGAGCAAAGGACGCGTCAGCCATGGGCTCAGGTTCAAATCGGCCAACATCCACCACAAGCCCCCCAAACATAGCGCCTGCACGGTGTAAGGGGACCGCCTTTGCCCCGCCTCCGGCACCTCCAACGAGCTGATCATCCCCACCCTCTTCATCCACAGCAACGACAGCAGCGGAAGAACCACCGCCATCAAGGCCAACGCCGCTGTGAACCATCGCAAAACCTGCGGGGGATATGCCTCCAGGGCCGGCAACCCCGCCGACCAAGCCAGACCGTTGATGTACAAGGGCATCCAAACCGGATGTGCTACCAGGGCGATGCCCTTCACCGCTCGATCCAAAACCTCGGCCCTGAACATAGAATTCATACGATTTCGCTAATTTAGAGGACAAATGGAGACCTTCCACGAATTGCCCTTCTTTACCAACCTGCTCATCCTGTTGGTCGCCGCCCGCCTATTGGGCGAGGTGCTGGAACGATTCCGCCAACCCGCCATGATCGGCGAAATCCTGGCCGGCATCCTCCTGGGTCCCAGCCTGCTGAACCTGATTCATCGCACCGAAGAAATCAAAGTCATTTCCGAACTGGGTATCTTCTTGCTGGTGATTCGGGCCGGCCTCGAAATCAACATCGACGATATCCTCCGATCCCTCAAAGGCCGTAACATTATTATTTCGATCACCGCCTTTACCGTTCCCATCCTCAGTGGCATCGCCGTAGGCATGGGATTTGGCCAAGACCTCCCCTCTACTCTCTTTATTGGACTCTGCGTAGCCATCACCGCCCTCCCCGTGAGCATTCGAATCCTCATGGACCTGCGCAAGATCAACACCGTCGTCGGCCAACAAATAATTTCGGTTGCCATTTTTGACGA
>JAIXRA010000071.1 GCA_027485465.1 Bacteroidota bacterium
AAGAGGGCTCCGCTATCCAAAATCCAGAGCAGACCGAAGGTGGCCAAAAAGGTATTGGGACCCGAAAGACCCCCCATCACCGGCCGCGAGTCCATGCAAATGTTACGAAACATCAAAAGAGGCGCTACCACATAGGCCACGGTTGAAGCCAAGCGCAGAAGTGTTTGAACAAAGGCATGCTGCCGGTGGTGCATAAAATCGCTCTTCAACAACCACCAACCTGGCACAAATGCCAAGGCGAGTCCAAGCGTCACCGGGCCGTTCGCCGGAACGCCGGGTAGGATGTCCCCAACGGGCCAGAGGCCGACCACCAAAAGGCCCAGCAACGCCGCGGCAAACGGGGCGCGTTGGGGATGCGTCAGGCTACCGGGTTGGAGGCGTAAATAGATTTCCCAACAGCAACCGCCGGCTACCACCGCCAAAAAGAGACGGATCACCGGGACCCCGGTCCACCAAATGGCCAGAATAGCTGCGCCCACCCCCAGGGCCGTCAGGGTGCGGGGCATGGAACGCCCTGCTTGGGGCTTCTTCGTTTTTTTGGATTCCAAATTCTAGGAGTTTGAGCGTCGAACCAATTGAATCAAAAGGAAAACGCCGATGAGGGTTGCCGGTAACAAGACCCACCAGGCAACGGGCGCATCGCTCCAACGGTAAGCTGCGTCGGATTCCTCGATCACCGCTCTTGCATTCAGCCAATTCCAACGATAGGCCCAAAGCGATAACAAATTATTGCTCAAATGAGCCAGGACCGAAGGCCACAACGATCCGGTCCAAAGGGCCAGGTAACCAAACAAGGCTCCCAACAAACAGCGTGGGACAAAACCCAACCACTGACCGTGTATCGCGCTAAAAATCAGAGCCGAAACCCAAATCGCGGCATGGGGTCTTCCCAGAATCCGCGCCAAGAGGGGCTGTAAACTTCCTCGAAAAATAATTTCTTCACCCACCGCAGGCAGTATTACCAATACAACCAGGCTTGCGATGACAAAGGCGGTACCGTTTTGGTCCAGCAATAGGGCGATCACGCGCGATGCCTGCTCTTCGGTGGCGACCCATTGGGCCACCAGCGGAACGGAATCCGCAAGCAGGCGAAGGGCATGATTCCAATGATAGACCGTGTAGATCAAAGGCAGAAAAGCCAACAAAACTGCTACGGAAAGCAATGCTTGAAGGAGACCGGGCCCTAGGAGGCCCCTCCAATGAAGGGGATGGGATTCGTCATCATTTCGGCCATCGAGGCGATTTTGCAAGAACCACAAACCAGGCAACACAAAAAAACCCAGCGTCGTCAATCCCTGCAGGCCCATCAACCCAGCGCTCAATTCCCATCCTTGAAGATTGAGGGCCCGCAGCCATTCCTCCCAACGCGCTTGCTGACCGTAGCCCTCGAGGCCGCGAGTCAAATCGTCCATACCCAGTCCCGTGATTCGAGGCAAGAGACTCATGCCCAAAGCCGAAAAAGCCATACCGGACAAGAGGCAAGCCATGACCAGGTTCAACAGGGAACGAAAAGGCGAGGGAGGATTCAATCGAGGTCGGTCTTGGTCCAAAAGGACCTTCAAATTTAACCACAAAGGAAGGGGATGACCCGAAGCGTCCGTGGGGCCTAAATTTGCACAGCCTTCGAGGCGTATGACACCATGACTCCTTCGGTATGCATCGGCCCCCTGGACCTGGGTCCCTTTCCGCTTCTTTTGGCGCCCATGGAGGATGTCAGTGATCCCCCTTTTCGGGCGGTTTGCAAACAAGGCGGGGCCGACCTGATGTACACCGAGTTTATTTCTTCGGAAGGATTGGTAAGGGATGCCATCAAGAGTCGCCAAAAACTGGATATCTACGACGATGAACGCCCCATGGGCATTCAAATCTTTGGGGGCGAATTGGAACCTATGTTGGGAGCCGTTGACAAAGTAGCCGAAGTCAACCCCGATTTAATTGATTTGAATTTTGGTTGCCCTGTCAAAAACGTGGTTTGCAAGGATGCCGGTTCCGGCATGCTACGCAATTTGCCCAAACTAATTCAGATTACAGCGGAACTGGTCAAGCGCAGTCCCAAACCCCTGACCGTCAAGACTCGACTGGGCTGGGATGATCAATCCAAACACATTGTTTACCTGGCCGAAGCCCTGCAAGATATTGGGGTGGCTGCAATTGCAATCCATGGCCGCACACGGGTTCAGATGTACAAAGGCGAAGCCGATTGGACCCTCATTGGCGAGGTCAAAGCCAATCAACGCATGCACATTCCGATTTTTGGGAACGGGGATATCAACAGCCCTTCCAAAGCGGCGTTGTACCGCGAGCGATACGGAGTGGACGGTTTAATGATTGGCCGGGCGGCGATTGGTTACCCTTGGATTTTTAGGGAAATCAAGCATTACCTACAAACCGGCCAAACCTTGGATCCGCCCACCGTTGCCGAACGGCTAGCGGCCTGTCGCGAACACTTGGAACGTTCGCTGGTCTGGAAAGGTCCCAAACTAGGTCTCCTCGAGATGCGAAGGCATTACGCCCCCTACTTCAAGGGCTTTGATCATATCAAAGAAATCCGCAGTCAATTGGTCCAAAGCATGGACCCCGATGAGGTCCGTGACTTGCTTTCTTTGATCGAATCTCAGTACACCAACGCCACAGGGGGCGCCGAGATTAGCGTTTGATAAAGCGCAGGGTCCGGGCTAGCTTGCCGTTGCTGATATGCAAGTGATAGATCCCTGGCTCGAGCGTTGCAACGCCCAAGGTGAGGGTTGAACCAGCTCCTTCGGGCGTTTCGGTACCGGAGGCAACGCGACGACCGGATAGATCGTTGATGCTGTATTGGAGAACGCCGATTGGACCATCGTTGCGAACCAAGAGGTTGAGTCGATCCGAAACTGGGTTAGGGAAGGC
>JAIXRA010000131.1 GCA_027485465.1 Bacteroidota bacterium
GACCAATTGCCTAGCCGGATTTTGCGACTCCATAAAAAAGGATTCCTCGCTTGTTCACGGTCTTTTTGGAGGACGACCAGGGTGGGCAAACGAGCGATGCGATAAGCCCCCATGCTTTGACCAAGCAAATCTTTGAATACCTTGGCACCTGGGTAAGGGATCAGGTTGGAGTCCAATGCGTGGGGGTAGATCCACAGGATTTCCCCGTTGAGTTCCGCAATTTTTTCTTTTAAACCCACTATTCTGGGCAGGTAGAGGTGATAGGCAGGGCATGCGATGTCGCCAAAAACCAGCAACAAGATCTTCTGGTTTTTGGGATGCCGCCCCGAATTTCTGTGACGCAGTGGTGCACGGAAGGGCTGTAGGTGCAGGCCTGGCGCGCGTTCACCCCAACGGAGAGGGGCTTTTTCGGGGACCTGCGCCTTGGAGGTCGTCTCCAAAGCCCCCCCCACCAACCACAGGGCCCAGACCCCTAGGAGGATGGCGAGTTGTTGGAGTCGAAGTTTAGAAAAGTGGGGCACGGTCGGGCTGCATTGTTTCCCCCAAATTTATCTTTGGCTGTGCTCAAGCAGACCCGTTCCACCGAGAATTACCTCAAAGCGATTTATCGTTTGTCGGGCTACGATTACGGGGGCCTTCCCGAAGGACACGACGCCTATCCGGTCAACACCAACACCCTTGCAGCCTCGCTCCATACCAAGCCATCCTCGGTGACCAGCATGTTAGTCAAGCTATCCGAACGAGGTTTGGTTGACTACCAGCCCTATCAAGGGGCTTTGTTGACCCCTTACGGGTTCAAATTGGCATCCCATGTAGTTCGCCGCCATCGGCTTTGGGAATATTTTTTGGCGGGTAACCTGGGCCTGGGTTCAGGGGAAATTCACGAACTCGCCGAGGAATTGGAACATGTCCGGTCTGTTTTGTTAACGGACAAGCTCTCGGATTTTCTTGGGACCCCTACCACGGACCCGCACGGCAACCCCATCCCCGGATCGGACGGGCAAACCGTTGGGTTGCACCGAGTCGCTTTGGGATCCTTGGATCGCGATTTATCCGTTCCATTGGTTTTTGCGGGAATTCAAAACCGTGAATTGAATTTGTTGCGGGATGTGAATGCCCTGGGCTTGCTGTTTGGACAGGCCTTTGATGTGATTCATCGGGGCTCCGCGGCGGGACAATCCTGGGAACTTCGTTTAGCGGATGGGCGTACCGTGCATTTGGAGGATAACCAAGCGACAACTTTGTTGGTTGTTGCCAAAACCAACATGCAGACCTTGCCTACCTTGAACGGCCCCAAGACCCATGCATAAGACCATCCCTTCAGGGGAAAAAATCGTCACCTCTTTTGTGGTGGGCCCCGCGGATACGGCTTCTTTTGGGGGCGTTGAAGTACACCCTGTTTGTTCGACCTTTGCCATGGCAAGGGAAGCCGAGTGGGCATGCCGGCAATTTGTTTTGAAACTGCGCGAAGACCACGAAGAAGGCATTGGTAACGGATTGACCATCGAACACAAGGCGCCGGCTCTCATGGGGCAAAGGGTGGATGTCATTGCAACATTGGAGGCCTGCAGTGGCAACGATGTGTTATGCTCCTGGGAGGCTTTGGCCAACGGGCGTTTATTGGCGACCGGAACCTGCACCCAAAAGGTTTTGGACCGAGGGCTACTCCAACAACGCTTTGACCGATTGCGCGATACCCTATGAGTCCGGCCCCCAAATCCAAATCCGTAACACCGGAAATCATCAACCGCAAGGCCCAGCACGATTACGAAATCTTGTTGCGGTTTGAAGCGGGAATCGTCCTGACAGGCTCGGAAATCAAAAGCCTACGCGATGGCAAGGCTGGGCTGGGAGATTCCTATGCGGTCTTTGACGGCCCTCAACTCTTGGTTCGCAAGATGCATATTGCAGCCTATGCCCAGGCCTCTTACCTGAACCATGAACCTTGGCGCGATCGCCTTCTATTGCTCAACAAAGCCGAGCTCCGAAAAATCCATCACCGAATCACCGAAAAAGGTTTGGCTCTCATTCCGTTGCGTTTGTTTTTTAGCGAAAGGGGTTGGGCCAAGTTGGAAATAGGATTGGCCCGAGGTCGCAAATCCCACGATAAGCGACAGGCCCTCAAAGAAAAAGACCTGGACCGGGACCAGCAAAGGGAAACCGAACGGTAACCCTAGCCTGGCCAGCCCTCGGCCCCTGTCAGGGGCACGAAACGAAAGCCGGGATAGGACTGGGTGCTGAATTCTCCTTCCGAATGTCGGGTGATTTTGAGCATGGTTTGTTCTTCGAGCGTCCCGACCGGGATCACCAGATGACCCCCTACTTTGAGTTGATTTTGGAGGGCGGATGGAACGCTGGGCGAGGCGGCCGTGACCAGAATTCGATCAAAGGGGGCAAAGGAGGGAAGGCCCAAACTGCCATCGCCAACAAAGAGTTTGGCACGGCAATTCAGGTGTTTTAACAACGATTGCGCAGGCTGATGCAGGGGCTTGATGGTTTCGATGCTGTAGACCCGGGCACCCATTCGGTCCAGGACAGCGGCCTGGTACCCTGAGCCGGTGCCAATTTCCAAAACTTTGAGGTGAGGGGCGACTTCTAGGAGGCTGCTCTGAAAGGCCACGGTATAGGGTTGCGAAATCGTTTGGCCTTCTCCAATGGGCATGGCCTTGTCCTGGTAGGCCATTTCGCTGAGGGCATGGTCCAGGAAAAAATGTCGTGGGACCTCCAACATGGCCTGCAGAACGGCCGGGTCTGCGATGCCTTTGGATTTAAGTTCTTCGATGAGTTGCCTGCGCATACCCTGGTGACGGGGGGTATCCCGTAGCGATAGGGCGGTGAGTGGAGGCATAGAAGGCATAAATTTACAGGGTGCAGGCTTTAAGTTTGTCACAATCATGCATACAGAGCCTCTTTCGGTACCCCCGGTTCGCGTGGCCCTTCTGGGGGCTGGGCACCTCGGCAAAATCCATCTCAAATGCCTGCTCGAATTGCCGGAGCGTTTCCACGTGGTGGGGGTCTACGACCCGGATCCATCGGCCTTGGCCAAGGCGGTTGAAGTCTTTGGGGTGCCAGGCTATGATCAGCCCGAGCCCTTGATGGACCTGGTGGATGCCGTGGATATTGTGGCACCCACCCTTTCGCATTACGATTTGGCCTTGATGGCCCTGCGTCGTCTCAAGCATTTGTTTATCGAAAAGCCGCTCGCCGGCACCCCGGCTCAGGCCCTTGAAATGCTCAACATGGCCCGCGAGGCCGGGGTCAAGGCGCAGGTGGGGCATGTCGAACGATTCAATCCTGTCTACACCAGGGCCGCCGCCATGGGCTTGGCGCCTCGCTTTATTGAAGCCCATCGTTTGGCTTCCTACAACCCCCGCGGTACCGATGTATCCATTGTTCTGGATTTGATGATTCACGATATTGACCTGGTTTTGGCGATGGTACGCTCCGAGGTGCGCGATGTCAAAGCCAGCGGGGTCTCGGTGGTTTCATCCACCCCGGATATTGCCAATGCCCGTTTGGAATTTCACAACGGAACGGTCGCCAATTTGACAGCCAGTCGAATCAGCCTCAAGGCCATGCGCAAGATGCGTATTTTTCAAAACAACGCCTACCTCTCCCTGGATTTTTTGGACAAAAAGTTGGAAATGATCGAATTGCAAGACCAACCTGGTGAGGGATCCAACTGGATCGAATTGGGCCTGGGTCCCGATAAGGCACCGCGTTACATGGCCGTTGAACGAAGCGAACCCCCGGTTGGTAACGCCATCCGCGATGAATTGGATGCCTTTGGACGTTGCATCCAACAAAACACCAAAGAAGCCGTTAGTATCGAAGAGGGTTATCAAGCCCTGCGGGTTGCCAATATGATTCTGGACAAAATTGCCAATGCCTCGTAGCCTTGGGGTCGGCCTCTGGGCGCTATCCCTTTGTCTGCTCCAAAGTTGCGGTTGGTATGCCAAAGACCAAGGGGTCCCGGCCTACCTTCATGTGGACACGGTGCAGGTCGTAGGCACTCCCCAAACCCAGGGCACCCTTTCGGCCCGCGTCAAGGATGTTTGGTTGTACATCGACGGGGATCTTCAGGGAGCCTACCCGCTCCCGGCGACCATACCGTTGCTTCGCGAAGGGACCGTCCGGTTGCAGTTCAATGCGGGGATTTTACTCAACGGTATTTCAGCGACCCGCGCGGCCTATCCGTTCTTTGTTCCTTGGGATACCGTGGTGGATCTCTACCGTGGTCGGACGGATACCCTCAGGCCCCGCACATCGTACCGCAATACGGTGCGTTATGTTTGGTTGGAAGACTTTGATAATTTGGGATTTGGACTGCGGGCCCGCAGTGGTTCGGATACCGTCCTGCTTCGAGAAAACCGAACGGATTCGGTTTTTGAGGGACTTTCTTCGTTGTATATGGCGGTGGATCAAAGGGCGCCGTACCTGGTGGCCGAGAGCATTGATCAATTTGGCCTAACCGCAGGGAAGCCTTGTTTCTTGGAACTCAATTACCGTAACAATGTGCCGTTGCAGGTGGGTCTGCAAAGTCAATTGGGTTCGGATATCAGCGATCCCCTTTGGATTGTCGAGTTAGCACCCACGGCCCTTTGGTCCAAGCAGTACATCAACTTTTCGCCTTATTTAGGCGTGGTCAACGGGGCGCGTTACCGGGTTCTGCTTCGTCCATTGCACCCAAGCGGGTCAACGGTTACCAGTCGTGTTTGGGTGGATAACCTCAAATTATTGCAATGAATCGAAGACGCTGGGATATGCTGATGCTGATCTTGGGCGATTGGTGCGCAAGCTGCCTTGCCTGGATTTTGTTTTTTGGCTATCGACAGTCCTCTTTGTCCGGGGATTCCTGGGCATTAAGTTTTGAACATGGATTGCAGGGTTTGACGGGTGTGCTCATTTTGCCTTGGTTTTGGGTCCTGGTTTATGCCTTGTCTGGTTCCTACCAGGATATTTACCGCAAATCCCGGTTAAACGAAACGGGGCGTATGTTGTTGGCGGTCCTCTTGGGTACCGTGCTCTTGTCTTTTGCTTTGCTTTGGGATGATCAGGTTCCCTCCGAAGCCTTTTACATGCAGGCGGTCCTGGTTTTTTGGGCCTGGCACCTGGGTTTGGGCCTACCGATTCGCTTGTTTCTTCTAACGCGCTTGTCGCAACGATTGCGTTCGGGACGCATTCGCTTCAAAACCTTGCTGGTGGGCTCAGGCCCGGTGGCTTTGCAGCTGTACGAAGAACTGCATCAAAATCCCGGAGCCCCCAAGGCCAACGAAATCCTCGGTTTTGTCTCCCTCAACGGTCACCAAAACGATCGCCTGACGTCGGTAATCTACCCGGATTTGCCTACCCTGCGATGCTTGGGCGGCGCGGATTCGGTGGCCGATTTGGTGCAGCGTTTGGAAGTCGAAGAAGTTTTGTTGGCGGCCGAGCCCGAAGATAGGGAATACCTGACCGGTGTCCTACAAGCCCTGCGCAGCGAACCGGTGATCCTCAAAATGGTTCCCGTTATGTATGATTTGTTACTTGGAAAAGTAAAAATGCAACAAATCCTGGGCGCCGTCCTCATTGAGGTACGCCCCGAGGTCATGCCCGCCTGGCAAACTACCATCAAAGTTTTGATAGACAAGTCTTTAGCCTTGGTGGCCTTGGTCTTGCTTTCTCCTTTGATGCTGTACTGTATGTTGCGGGTTCGTCTGGATTCTCCCGGTCCTGTTCTCTATCGTCAAGAGCGAATCGGACTCAAGGGCCGTCGCTTTTGGATTCTAAAATTTCGATCCATGCGCCAACATGCCGAGATGGATGGCCCCCAACTTTCTTCGGTGGATGACCCACGAATAACACGGTGGGGGCGGGTCATGCGCAAATGGCGATTGGATGAACTCCCACAGTTTTGGAATGTGTTGATAGGGGATATGTCCTTGGTGGGCCCCCGTCCGGAGCGCAAATTCTACATTGATCAGATTGTTAGCCGGGCCCCTCATTACCGGCATTTGTTGCGCATCAAACCCGGCCTTACCTCCTGGGGCCAGGTTCGTTATGGATACGCCGAGAATGTGGAACAAATGATACAGCGACTTCGTTACGATTTGGTTTATGTGGAGAATCGTTCTCTGTTGGTGGACTTCAAGATTTTAATCTATACCTTTTTGATAATTTTGAGGGGTGAAGGCAAATAACCATCTTTTTCACAACCAGGGTATGCGGGTTCTCCTTTTGGGGGTTCTGATGGCCTGGACCACCCTGTGGTCTACCCAGGCCGCCCGTTTGCTGATTCCCATGGACCAGAACCAAAGGGATCACCTCAAAGCCTACGGGATCGCCTACTGGGCCATCAGCCGCAGCATGGATGCCCAGTGGTTGCTCAATTACCGCGGCGGGAGTTTTGCCATGCCGCAGGTTCAGGCCCTCGAAGCCGAATGCCGATTGAGAGGGGTTACCTACGAAGTTCTCGCCGAGAATACCTACAGCGGACTCCTTCAAGAAGTGGCCGACCCTGCTGTTAATATGGAGGTGGTCAAACTCGAAAAAGCCCCCCGGATCGCCGTCTACACCCCTCCCACCAAACAGCCTTGGGACGACGCGGTGACCATGGCCCTGACCTATGCTGAAATTCCGTACGATAAGGTTTACGATCCCCAGGTCTTGGACGGTCAGCTCCCGATGTACGATTGGTTGCATCTTCACCACGAAGATTTTACGGGGCAGTACGGGCGCTTTTATTTTGCCTACCGAAACGCTGCCTGGTACCAAGCCGAGGTCGAGGAAGCGGAACGATTGGCTCAGAGCAGAGGTTTTGCCAAAGTCTCGGCCCTCAAGTCGGCTGTTGCTCAACGGATTCGTGAGTTTGTGGCCGGTGGTGGGTTTTTGTTTGCGATGTGTTCGGCCACCGATTCCTACGATATCGCTTTGGCGGCTTTGGGCTTGGATATCTGCGAAACCATGTACGATGGGGATCCCTCCGATCCGTTGGCCCAGGACAAGCTCAACGACGATGCTTGCTTTGCTTTTCGGAATTTCACCCTGACACCCAATCCTTTGGAATACGAGTTCTCGAATATTGATGTGACCACAACGCGGGGGATGGTCCCCGAGACCGAAGATTTTTTCACGATCTTTGATTTCTCAGCCAAATGGGATGTAGTACCCACCATGCTTTGCCAAAACCATACCCGCCTGATCAAAGGATTTATGGGTCAAACCACGGCTTTTAACAAGGATTTGATCAAGCCCGAAGTCCTGGTCATGGGCGAATCCAAATCCCTGAACGAGGCCCGCTACATTCATGGCAATTTTGGCAAAGGAACCTGGACTTTTTTTGGGGGTCACGACCCCGAAGATTACCAACATCTGGTCGGGGAGCCCCCCACCGAACTGAGCATGTATCCGAATTCGCCGGGCTACCGACTTATTCTTAACAATATTTTGTTTCCGGCCGCCCGCAAAAAGAAACAAAAAACCTAGGTACCCCCAGGGCCCCGGGAAAGAATCGCTGGTCCTAGTCCCAGAAAGTCCAATCCACCCCAAGGCGCAATCGTCGATCCCCCAGGGGATAGCCCGGAACCCATTGACCAACGCTGTTAGGCCAACCCAGGTTGGCATGTTCCCACCGCACGAAGAGGAGGGTTTGGCGAACTTTGATCCCGGCCAGTAAGTCCATCCAGGGATAGGCCCCCACCTGTCCGCGGGTCCCCGCTGTACCTAGGGTCCACAAGCCCAATTCGGGTCGGTAATCCGGGCCGTTGAAGGCGCTCATCCAACGGAGTGCCAGCCCTCCGACCCATGACCAGCCTTTGGAGGTTTTGCGTTGGTAATAAAAACAATCCTCCATGGACCACAGGGGAACCGGTATCCAGGTGGGGTCGCTGCTCCATTGCAGCAGATGTTGGTATTTCCAATGCCAGCCTTGTTCGCTGCGTCGGTTGAACCAACGGCCCCTCAATTCGAGTCGTGCGTAGGCCACCGGTCCGGGTTGGCTTTGCATCAGCAGTGCTTTCCCACCGCTGCTGGATGAATCATCGCCCAGGCCGGTGAGATTCCAGGCCACCCCGCCATTCAAGGTCCAATGGTGGCTGCCTGCCATTCTCGGTTCCCAGGTTGTGTGAAGGTTCAACCCGCGGGTGGAGGGTCGTTCGGCAACGTCCCAAGACAAGGCGTTGGTTTGCAGCAGTCGTTGTCGGTAGGATGGGGGTTCAACCCAAGCCGACCACAGGGTTCGGGTTGGCAACCAGGCCCGTTTTTGTTGGGGTTGGATCTCCCATTCCAAGCGCGATGCCAATCCCAAAAACCCATGATAGAGTCCCTGCTCCATGCGCAGCGTGCTCCCCCCGGGGAAGGCCCACGATGCATGCATTGTTAGACCCTGGTCTCGTCGATCCACGGCCTCAGACCCGTTGCTAGACTCGTTGGGTTGGGTGGTCCCGCTGTAGTACCGCCAATGGGACCAGGTGAGGGCCACCTGCAGGGTTCCCCAAGTTGTGTTACGAGAAATCCCCAATTCCTGACTCCATTGGCGCAAAGC
>JAIXRA010000038.1 GCA_027485465.1 Bacteroidota bacterium
GGGGATGTTCACATGGGGGATTCGAATTTACTTGCTCTGGGATCTTCGGTGCTCGCAACGCGTCATTTGGGGAACCATCAACATTTGGGACCGCATGCTTGCCTCATGTCATCGGCAACAGGCTACCCCAAGGGTACCTTGTGGATGGGTGTTCCGGCCTTGCCCCAAAACCCCTAACGATGCAACGCAACGAGTGGATTGAATTTCTATCGGGCATCCTCCAAGAAGACATCGGGACCCTGAACGACCATGCGCTGTTGTCGGATTTGGTTTATTGGGACTCGATGGCCCAATTGGTTGTCATGGCGAAACTTCACGAAGCAGGAATTGGGACAACACCCAAACAAATCCGAAATTTGCAAACATTGAATGAATTAATTTTATTCATTTCCTAAAACCTTGCGCATGAAAACAATACAACGTTTAGCCACTTGGTATTCCCAAAACGTGATTTCGCGGTGGACGGTTTTTGGCATTGATATGCTTTTGACCGGTTTTTCCTTGCTATTGGGGGCTTGGGTGATGAATGAATTTGGAGGAGGTTTGACGTTGTTTAATTTCAGGGCATTGGAGAAAGGCATGGTGGTTTTGATGCTCTACGGTTTTTCCTTCTTGATGTTTCGATCCTTTGTGGGCATCATTCGGCATACCGGCATCGCGGATGCGACCCGCATTCTTTACGCCACCACCACGGCGGCCTTGGTGCTCCTTGTCTTTCATTCCTTGACCAGGCAACAAAACCGGGTGATGGATTCAGCCTTTAGCTTGTCCTTTGGCTTGATCCTTATGCATTATTTGGTCACCACCTTCTTGTTGATATGGTCCCGCTTTATCTTCAAAGGTCTGTTCATGCGCTTTGTGGCCCAAGAGAAAGACGTCAAGAAGATTATGATTTACGGGGCGGGCGCATCGGGACGAATGACCATGCAGGTTTTGGCGAGGGATACCCGGACGGCGTACAAAATTCTTTGTTTTTTGGATGATAACCCTCGTTTGCAGCACAAATCTGTGGATGGCATACCCATTTACCCATCGGATTATTTACTGCAGGAATTGAGTACCCGCAAAAAGGCCGATGAATTAATTGTATCCATCCAAAACATCGAACCTCGACGCAAGAAGGCCATTGTGGAGTATTGCCTGACCCGCGATATGTTGGTCCGTGTGGTTCCTCCCCTGGAACAATGGATGAACGGGGAATTTTCGGCCAAACAAATTGCGCCGGTGGCCATCGAGGAATTGCTCCAACGAGATCCCATCAACCTGACCAACGCGGAGGTTAGCCGGTTGGTGCGGGATAAGGTGATTCTGGTAACCGGTGCGGCCGGTTCCATCGGTTCGGAATTGGTCAAACAATTGGGGCATTACAGTCCGGCCCAACTTATTTGCATTGATCAGGCCGAAACGCCCTTGCACGATTTGCAGCTAAGCCTAACCAAACGAAGCCTGAATACCGGTCAAGGGTCTCTGCATTATTATGTGGCCGATATCACCGATACCAAGCGCATGCGCCAAATCATTCGCAAGCATCGTCCGCAGATGATTTTTCATGCCGCGGCCTACAAGCATGTGCCCTTGATGGAAGAAAACCCCATGGAGGCGGTGCGCGTCAATATTTTGGGAACTTCTTCCCTGCTTCATTTGGCTCGCGAATACGGGGTGGCCCGATTTGTGATGGTGAGCACGGACAAAGCCGTCAACCCTACCAATGTCATGGGGGCTTCCAAACGCATGGCCGAGATCATCGCCCAGGCCATGGTCGATGCGCCGGGCTTTGAACAAACGATGGACGTGGTGACGACGCGCTTTGGGAATGTATTGGGTTCCAACGGTTCGGTCATTCCCCTCTTCAAGCGGCAATTGGAGGCCGGGGGACCGATTACCGTAACACATCCCGAAATAACTCGTTATTTCATGACCATCCCCGAAGCATGTCAGTTGGTCCTGGAGGCCGCGACCATGGGGCAGGGGGGGGAGATTTATGTCTTTGATATGGGGGAGCCGGTCAAAATTGCGGATCTGGCCCATCAAATGGTCCGGCTTTCGGGTCTGCAGCCTGGCAAGGATATTGCCATCAAATACACCGGTCTTCGACCCGGGGAAAAGCTCTACGAAGAATTGCTGGCGGGTGACGAGAACACCCTGCCCACCCATCACCCCAAAATCCTGGTCGCCCGAGTTCGTTCCTCTTCCTACGACCAGGCCAGCGATGCACTGGGCGAGCTGCGTGATGCCCTGCATTCCGGGGACGATTACCGCTTGGTCTCCACCCTCAAGAAACATATTCCGGAATACATTTCCAACAACTCTCGTTTTAATCACCTGGACAAGGAACAGGCTCGTTCGTCCTCGTTAACCCCAAACACATAAAAATGACCCCCCGCAAAGCCCTGATTACCGGTATCACCGGCCAGGACGGTTCTTACCTGGCCGAACATCTTCTGAACCTGGGTTACGAGGTTCATGGCATTAAGCGCCGTTCTTCCCTACTCAACACGGAGAGGATTGATCATCTCTATGTGGACCGGCACGAGGTTGACGAGGGAGGCCATGCCCACACTTCGTTTCGCTTGCATTACGGTGATTTAACCGACAGCACCAACCTGATTCGGTTGGTTCAGGAAATTCAACCGGACGAAATCTACAACCTGGCGGCCATGAGCCATGTCAAAGTCAGTTTTGACATGCCGGAATACACCGCCAACGCGGACGGTATTGGGACCCTACGTTTGTTGGAGGCCGTTCGTTTGCTGGGCATGACGGAATCAACCCGCATCTACCAGGCCTCCACCTCGGAATTGTACGGTTTGGTTCAGGCCGTTCCTCAATCCGAAACCACGCCTTTTTACCCGCGTTCGCCTTACGGGGTTGCCAAACTCTACGCGTATTGGATTACGGTGAACTACCGCGAGGCCTACAACATGTATGCCTGCAACGGCATTCTTTTCAACCA
>JAIXRA010000154.1 GCA_027485465.1 Bacteroidota bacterium
CCCCAACGGCAAAGACACCATCAGCAGCCCCACGGCCAAGGATCTCCAAAAAGACAAGAACCCTATTCCGACCGTTTACCTCGGATTCTTCTCGAACCTTCGTTACAAGAAATGGAACGCCGGTTTCAGCATGCGGGCTGAATTGGGTCGATACATGTACAACAATGTCAATTCCAACAACGGAACCCTGGCCGGTACCGGTGGCAGCCTTGGTTTCATCAACAACATCACGACGGATTACCTCAACACCGGCTTCCGCCTCAACCAACTCAAATCCGACTATTACCTGGAGCGGGCCGACTTCCTCCGCATGGACAACCTCTTTGTCGGCTACGATTTTGGCAAGCCTTTTGGCAATGACCTGGCATTCCGCCTTTCGGCATCGATCCAAAACGTTTTTGTATTAACGAACTATTCGGGCGTTGACCCGGAAATCTTTGGGGGTATTGATAACAACATCTACCCGCGGGCCCGTGTTTACAGCATCAACCTCAACTTCAAGTTTTAATCCTGTTAATTCTCTAGGTTATGAAAATTTTATCTTTCCTTTCGCATGCGTTTCGCGCTCCGGGTTTGGCTGTTGCGGTTCTTCTTGTGGGGCTCACCACCTCCTGCTTTGACGGGCTCAACCTCTATCCCAAATACGGCTTGAACAGTGCAACGGTCTACGCGCCTTGCGATACCTGCCGTAACAAAACAGACAATTACACCATGGTGCTCGCCAAAATCTACGGAGGTCTTTCCCTCTCAGGCAACCAAGGTCCTGCCGGTCAAGGCGATATCTCTGGCGATGAGGGTTTTTCCCAATACCTCCGCGTCTTGTGGAATCTCCAGGAATTGCCGACCGAAGAGGCCCTTTGTGCTTGGTCTGGTGATGCCTCGATTCGGGATTTGAATGAAGCTGACTGGAATTCTCAGAGTTCTTTTGTGAACATGATGTATGCGCGGATTTTCTACCAGGTTCCGCTTTGCAACGAG
This sequence comes from Bacteroidota bacterium, assembly GCA_027485465.1. Classification (GTDB taxonomy): domain Bacteria; phylum Bacteroidota; class Bacteroidia; order UBA7662; family UBA7662; genus SYHX01. The sequence goes on from JAIXRA010000154.1 coordinate 979, forward strand.
TTCATTTACTATTGTTCCGAAGATTGGTTGGCCGACAAAGCCTTCTCGGCTACGGAGAAAGCCACCATCCTGGGCTACAAGGCCGAGGCCCGCTTCATGCGCGCCCTCAGTTATTACCATGCCATCGACCTTTTTGGAAAAGTGCCCTTGGTGACCGAAGAAGATCGCCCTGGATCGGGGATCCCCGAACAAGCCAGCCGTGCCCAACTCTTCACTTATGTTGAGTCCGAGCTCAAAGAAATCGAAAACCTTTTGCCCGAACCCCGTTCCAACCAATACGGCCGGGTTGACAAGGCGGCCGCTTGGGCCCTGCTCGCTCGCCTTTACCTCAATGCCGAGGTCTATATCAACACGCCCAAATACAGCGAATGCGCCACCTATTGCCAAAAGGTCATCGACGCCGGTTATTCCTTGGAGCCACAATACGCCAATTTGTTTTTGGCTGATAATCATTTGGCTACCAACGAAATCATCTTTGCCATCAATTTTGATGGACTCCGCTCACAGAATTACGGCGGTACCACGTTCTTGGTCAAAAGCTCCACGCCCTCTGCCCCTACGGCAGCCTACCGAGAAAAGCGTGGTACGGACGGTGGCTGGGCAGGTAACCGTGCCACCCCCCAGGTATGGAATTGGTTCCCGGCCGACAGCAGCGACTCTCGCAAATTCCTTTTGGATACCATTGGGATGACCACCGACCTTAGCCTGCAAACAGATTGGACCGAGTTCAGCAAAGGGATTCTGGTTTCCAAGTTTTGTAACAAAACCCGCAGCGGCGGATACGGCAACGACCCTCAGCGGAACTTCATGGATATTGATTTCCCCATCTTCCGATTGGCCGATATTTATTTGATGTACACCGAAGCCATTGTACGTGGCGGCGCCGGGTCTTCAGGAAACGCCATTGAATACTACAACCGGGTACAGCAAAGGGCCTACGGCAACAATTCCAACAACATCAGCGCACTACCTACCCTGAACCAACTCTGCGACGAAAGAGGTCGGGAATTGTTATGGGAAGGATTGCGTCGTACGGATTTGATTCGCTTCAATCGCTTTATTGAAGGCGATTACCTCTGGCCTTTCAAAGGCGGTCCTGCGGCCGGTCAAGCGATCAACCCCAAATTCAAGGTTTATCCCTTACCCCTTTCGGATATCATCGCCAACCCCAACCTGACCCAAAACGACGGGTACTAAGCGAGCCGCCCAAGGCCCAACACCGGGCTAAGGCCGAACCAAGCGAGCACTGCGGCCCTGCGGCCCGCGGATGATATAAACCCCGGGTGAAACTCCGGCGGGCCAAGAGGAGCAATGCACCCATTGGTATTGTCCGTCGTGTTGGGTTTCCATGCGATCCAATACCCGGCCCTGCACATCCGTTAATTGCAGGCTCTGCGGTTCTGGGTTGTTGGATTGCCAACGGACCGTAAATCCTTCGATGGCCGGGTTGGGATACACTTCCAAATCACCATAACGTGGGGTTTCCCACCAATCACCGGCCTCGTTATGACCCAAGGCCAGGTTGGGCGGACTCAGTCGACGAGAGGTATAAAGTTTGTAAACACCGGGGTCCAAAATCACATTTATTGTGAAATTGGTTACCTGTACACTATCGCCCGTAAAATAATCGTAATACCATCCGTTGTCCGGGAACAGCAAAATGCCTTGCCGCACGGCAACATCCCAATTACCGGCAGCCACAACATGCATGTCCGGGTGCACCAAACGAATTTGCTTGATTCCGCCCGCTACCGCCAAAAAGAAAGAATCCGTGGCAAAAGCTGGCTCGTTCTTGTGCAATTGGTTCATGGCCGACCAGACACGGTATAAATATTTGCGCTCCGGGGTTGTGAAATAATCCCAACGGACCGGCTTGGCATCCGTTCGGCAATTGGCGTTCACGGTTCCATTGGGACAGCGGTTAATCGAAAAATCATAGCCCAATTCCCCAAACTGCCATAACATTTTGGGACCGGGGATGCTCATCAGAAAAACCGGGACCAATTCCTGCCTCTTGAGGGCGGTATTGAGATTCCGAACATTGACCAAGGAATTCTGAGCGCCAAATTGCAGATTCTTGTACATCAGGCGCTCTTCGTCGTGGCTCTCGGCATAAGCCATGACCCCAGCCTTGTTCCAGCCCCTGGCTTTGTGGCTGGCCCAACTAAAAGACGAGTTGGTTGGAAAGCCCATGGTTCCCTCGTTGAATGCATAATTCAAGTTCCCCCATAACAACATTCCGTAATCGCCCAGAACCTTCTCCTCATCGTTGTTAGCCAAGTGTTCCAAAATAACATAGGAATTCGGTGACATCGCCCACATCGAATCGGCAACCCTCCGCCACAAAGCCACCCGGGCCGCATCGTAATTACCCCACGCACCGGTATTGCCCAATGTATTGGTCTGCGTAAAGCCTTTGGATAAATCAAAACGATAGCCGTCCACTCGATACTCCATCAGCCAATGCCTGACCACCCGGTTCAGCAAACGGCGCGTTGCCGGACTCTC
>JAIXRA010000004.1 GCA_027485465.1 Bacteroidota bacterium
GTATGCCTTGACGGATCACCTAAGCCTACAGACAGGCCTTGGCCTTGTTCAACTGGGTGCGAGTCTAAAGCACGAAGACCATCACGATGATTTTCGAATCAACGCCTTGGAAATTCCAATGTTATTTCGCTACAGCCTCCCCGTTGGGACGGGTTCTTTGGGACTTTCGGCCGGTCCAGCCCTTGCTTACCATCTATCCGCAACATCCCATACCCACGAAGGGCAAACGGAACTTGAAGAAGATCTCAGCATTGGCAACGATGTCAATGATTTTGCACGACCCTTTAACCTGGGCCTGCAGACCGAATTAACCTACACTCATCCATCGGGATGGCTCCTGAACCTACGCTACAACGCCGGGCTTATGGATTTGGGAACCAGCGATTTGGTCGAAATGCAAACATCCTATGTGGCCGTTGGTCTGGGGTACCGTGTCTTCTAGGCACACCTCATCATCTACGGTAATTACGGTCTAAAAAAACGCAAACGCTGGAGCAAGCGCTCTTTGCGAAGGGGACTCGTCACCTCAACCGAAGGCCCTGCTTCGTTGGCAAATGGGATGTCACCCGCTGCGACCGGTTCGGAAGGCGTATGCCATAAATCCTCCCAAGGCCCGTACACCGGATTGGGCAACAGAATCCAATCCCTGCCCAATCGCTCCGCCTGGCCCTGTACAACCTGCAAACGCTCCTCTTCGCTGGAATAGGATTTGAAGTTGTTCATATCCTGGAGATTATCACCCACCCATTGCAGAACCGTTGCTTGGTTTGCGAGGGTATCACGCCGGGCTTGTTTGTCGCTGCTTTCATCGCGCAGCCAAAGGGAATCCAGACCTTCCAAAGGAAGACCCAAGGCTTGGAGGTTGCGCTCGGTGGCCGCCCATTGGGAACGTTTGCGGTTCGATACATAATAGATGCGAAGCCCCAAGCGCTGGGCCGTTGCCAAGTAATCCCGGACACCGGGAACGGCCCCGGCCTCGGCTTTGTCCACCCATGCCTGCCAACTGGGTGAGCTGTAGGCCGACCCGTGCCGAATCTGCCAACCAGCGTACGAGCTGTTGTCAAGAACAGTTTCGTCCAAATCCAAAACCACCGCAGCAGGTCGTCGGAGAAGGGCGACTGGACCATTGTTACGGCGAACTGAATCCAAAAGGGACGGGAGTTGGAGGGCCGCCCCCCGGTAGGTCTGCAAGCAAAGGGCTTGGTATTCGGCCGACCGTTGCACGTACAGCGTGGATAAGAGCATGGCATCCATGGTCCCCGGTATTGGATCCGAGGATAACAACGCCAAACGTAAGCGAGGAGATAGGGACATCCCCCCCGGGTTGATGCCGGGTTTTCCTTCAGGAACCGAAACTCCCAAAGAATCAAAATAATGTTGCCAATAAGGCAAAACCCCTGATCCGCGTAAACCCTTGAAGGTCATCGGCGCCAACCCAAAGTACGACTCACCTCCCCCTGCCCCATGGGCCAACGCCGCATCCATCAATTCACTGCAATACCACTGTTCGTTCCCGATCTCAAACGCCGCATCGTAAGGTTTTCCCAAACGGGCCAAAACAAAATCCAAGGCAGCGCGGAGGGCAACAGGACTGGCCATTGTTCGACCCACCAAAACACGCCCCCTGCGCCATTCCGATGTTCGCCCCAAAAAATCCTGCAACTCGGTGGAGACCACGCCGCGACCCACCGCCTCCACAACACGGAGCGTACCGGTCCGGTCTCGGTAGAAGAACCCGCAATGCGTCAAACGCCGACGATAAGCCGATTGGGTGACGTCTGCAATCGCTGCGCAACCTTCGCCGCAATTCCACTCTTGAAACAGAAGATCTCCATCCCGCAAATCGGCCATGCCCATGCGTTCCAATTCGGATTCCGACTTTGGGTTTTGGGCTTGCAAGCCCCCGCCCCAAAACCAGAGTAAGGAACAAAGCACCCCGAGCAGATGGCCCCGAAGGCCTTTCAACAACCCATTGTTTTTCATTTCGTTTTTTGTAAATCCGGATTCTTCGGGGGTGGATTCAAAGCAAAACGTCTGGCCAGGTGCAGGATGGTTTGCACCGCTGAGGCCATGTCTTCGGCGCTGACCCATTCCAAACGAGAGTGAAAACGATGCCCCCCGGCAAATAAATTGGGGCAAGGCAATCCCATGGCTGTCAATCGACTGCCATCGGTACCTCCTCGAATCCAACGTCGCTGCGGCGTGAGGCCTCCATCGCGCATAGCCTCCATCGCATAATCCACCAAAAATGGAAAACGATCCAAGGTGTCCTTCATGTTCCGGTATTGTTCAACCCGTTGGATTTCATACCGAGAGCCGGGGAATCTCGAAGTTACCCGAGCCGCCCATTCTTGAATTTTGGCCTCCAAATCGTCCAAAGCCGAGCTTTGAAAATCGCGGAGGATCCATTGGATTTGACAACGTTCGGCCTGCCCACTGATCGAAACAGGATGCACAAAACCCTGCCTATCCTCGGTATGTTCCGGGGCTGCTGCATCGTTGGCGGCTTCCGCCAAAATGCAACCTGCGATTTTGAGGGCATTGACCAGACGACCTTTGGCGAATCCCGGATGAGCCGAGACCCCCTGAATGGTCAACGTCAGGCTGTCCGCCGAAAAGGTTTCGTCTTCGATATCCCCTCTTTCTTCGCCATCCAATGTATAGGCCCATTCCGCTCCCAAGGAGGCCAAATCCAAGTGGTCAACCCCACGACCGATTTCTTCGTCCACCGTGAACAGAAAAATTAAGGGACCATGCGGCCATTCCGGGTTTAGTAGCAACTGGCGAGCGGCTTCCATGATTTCGGCAACACCCGCTTTGTCATCCGCGCCCAGCAAGGTGGTTCCATCCGATGTCACCAGGGTATGACCCAACTGCCGCAACAAGTCTGGATCATTGGAGGTTCCCAAGACCCATCCCGGTTCCCCGGGCAATACCAAATCACCCCCCTCGTAAGGAGGATGAACCTGGGGCTTGACGTGGGCACCCGGGGCATCAGGGGAAGTATCCAAATGCGCACAAAAGCAAAGCGTAGGCACGACCTCTTGGACATTGGATTCCAAACGGGCGATCACATACCCGTTCTCATCTTGCTCAGCCTGCAAACCCATGGACCGCAATTCGTCTCGTAGCATTCGACCCAAAACCAATTGCCCCTTCGAAGA